>DIUH01000099.1:0-15247 GCA_002428205.1 Planctomycetaceae bacterium UBA6163 | reverse complement strand
TTAGCCGCGGTTCAGTTCGGCCATCAATTCTTCGCTTAATCGCAGATTGGTGCTGACGTTTTGAACGTCGTCATGATCGTCTAGCATTTCCAGCAACTTTAACGCTCCGCGAGCAGTTTCGGAGTCGAGTTCGACTTCCGTTTGCGCGATTCGTGTCACCTCGTTAAACTCAACTACCAAACCGGCGGCCTGAAGTGCTTCGGCCAACGCAGCAAAGTTCTCCGGTTCACAAGTGACTTGCAACTTCCCTTGCTCGTTCGTTTCGATGTTGTCGCCACCATGTTCCATCGCGACTTCCATCAGGCGTTCTTCATCGGTGCCATCGGCAAAGACGAACAGCCCCTTGCGATCGAACAGGTAGGATACGCACCCGGTCGAACCGAGATTGCCGTTGTGCTTTGAGAACAGCAAGCGGATTTCTGGGGCGGTTCGGTTGCGGTTGTCAGTCATGATTTCGCACATGATCGCGACACCGCCGGGGCCATAACCTTCGTAGACGATTTCTTCGACATCGCCGCCTTCGATTTCGCCGGTTCCCCGTTTGATCGCACGCTCGATGTTTTCCTTGGGCATGCTGACCGATTTCGCGTCATCGATCGCCTTGCGAAGACGGATATTCGCATCCGGATCGCCACCGCCCATTTTCGCAGCCACGATGATTGCTTTGCTGAGCCGACTCCAAACCTTGCCACGCTTGTTGTCGATCAACGCTTTCTTGTGTTTGATCCCGGCCCAGTGTGAATGACCTGCCATGAGAGCATCTGGAAATGTGAGAAATTCAAAAGAGTTTTTGGAGGCCTGCGGCAACGATTAACGAGGCTTTCGCTTCGTCAATTTTTGGTTTCCGCCGCTAGCAGCAGGTGCGGTTTCCTTCGTTTTTTTCGGTTCCGCTTTTTTGCTCGCTTCCTTTACGGGTGCAGATTCGGCTTTCTCAGCGTCTGCATCAGCGGTTGGTTGTGGCGATTTTGACGAAGTCGATTTCTTAGTCGACTTCGGGGCGGTTTCTTTTGGCTGATCTTTCGCCGGCTCTTTCGTCAACGCGTCGCTTTTCGTCGCTTTAGCAGCGGCGGATGGTGTGGGTTTTGCGGCCGTGGTCGTTTTCGGACTTGGAGTCGCCTTTGTTGTCGCCGATGGTTTGGCCGCGCTCCCTTTCGGCTCTACCGACTTCGTTGATTCCGCCGATTTCTTTGTTTCGACTGGTTTTGACTTTTCCGTCGCGGGTGACTTGGTCTTTGCTTTTGATTTAGAGGCCGAATCGGGCGTTGGCGTCGCGGTTTCGGACTTCACTGTCTTGGTGGAATCGTCGGCCGATTTGGCTGGTTCGACCGCCGACTTGGATTTCGCCGAAGATTTCGCGGCAGATTCCTTTACGGGTTTGGCGGTTGATTCGACCTCAGCGGCAGCGGCTTTCGAGGAGGCCTTGGCCTTGCCGCCTGTTTTTGTTTCGGCTTTAGCCTCGGTCTTCGATTCCGCTTCAGCGGTCTGCACGGGCCGCTTTGCCGATTTGCGTTTTGATTCGGACTGCGGAGCCGACATTTCGGCATCTTTGTTTACTGACCAAACGATCTCCCAAACTTGTTTGGAAGTGGCGTCTGCCGCTAACGCGACTGCGGCTTGGTGCAGCATTGACGAAAACTCGATCGCCTTGCTTTTGGGGATTGCCCGTTCCAGTCCAGGAACTTTGCCCGTTCGGGCTTCGGCTTCGTTAACGATCCCGGTCTTAAACATGATCCACATCCCGGAACTATTGACCGGAATCGCGTGGCCACCCAAGCCGTGTTGGATCAGGTACGACAAGACAAACGGCGTTACACCGTTCATCGATTCAAACTTGGTTACCGCCTTGCCGAGATTTTCTTTCTTCAGGTGTTCGATTTCGAAACTGTAGAAAGATTCGAAAACGCTTTGCAAGCAGCGTTTCAACCGCAGCGCGGTTGTCGCTGGCGATGGAAAGTGTGACAGGACTTCGGCCAACTCGGTAACCGAAGTGACGCGGACTTCGTTCCAATCAAAAAACTCTTGTTCGCATTTAGCGAACCCTTCGTCGGCGATATCGACCGGTGCGTCTTCCAACAGCGCCGCGTAAAGGACGTGCTCCATTAAAGGGCGTCCGGGAGCCGCCGGTGCTGACTTATAATGTTTTTTCAGGGAACTCTGCAGCTTGGTGATCAGGCCAGCTCGATTTTTTGCGGTCATCGCGTTGAGAACATCGGGGCGGTGGAGGATGGATCGACTTATTGACGCGACATTGGGAAGCGTCAAATGCCATTATAAGTTGGTGCGGCGCGCGGCCTGCACATTAGGTCGGAGACGCGTCAGTCTCGTCATCATTGTTTCGGTCGGCCTGTGACACGGGCTCCGTTCCCGTCGTCACATCGCCTTCTTTTTCTTCGCGAATCCGTTCCAGGATTTCTCCTACCGCCAAGACGTTTTTCACACCTTGGTCGAGAACAAATCGCAGCTTGGGTATATAACGCGTTTCAATACGATCAGCGATCTTGGCCTGCAGGAAACCGGCGGAGTTTTGCAGCCCACGAAGGCTAAGGTTTTGTTGGGTCTCGTCACCCATGACGCTGACTGAAACCTTGGCTTCGCGCATGTCTGCGGTAACCTCAACACCCAACACCGTTACATCCTTGACACGTGGGTCACGAATGTCGGTCAGGATTGACATGGCAACAACTTCGCGAATCGCCTCGGCGGCTTTGAGCTGGCGGCGGCTGGACACAGTAATTCGATCGAGACCAAAAAAGGGAGGTTATAAGATCCGACAACCCGCCGATCGTTTCCGTACCGGCGGCAGAAATCAGTAATGGGAGGACAACTTAACCGATCACATATCCAAAGTTCGAGCGACCTCTTCGATTCGATACGCTTCCAGGACATCGTCTTGCTTGATGTCGTTAAACCCAGAAAGTTTAATACCGCATTCTAGACCCCGCGATACTTCCTTCACGTCGTCCTTGATACGCCGGAGTGTATCGAGCGGATAATCACCGATCGTTCGGCCATCGCGGGCAACGCGGATGCGGCAACCACGCTGAATCGTCCCTTGCAGCACATAGCAACCGGCGATGACACCCACACGACTGATTTGGAACACCTGCTTGACGAGAGCACGGCCGAGTTCGACCACACGCTCTTCTGGACGCAGGCGTCCTTCGATCATCTGCTTAATTTCATCAGCCATTTTGTAGATGATGCTGTATCGGCGGATTTCGATGTTTCGCTCTTCAGCCAAACTTCGTGCCGCATCATCGGGGATGACGTTGAACGCCAAAACAACCGCGTCGGATGCCGATGCCAATGTGATGTCAGCCAGCGTGACTCCGCCGACGCTTCGCTGCAGCACACGGATTTCGACCTCAGGGTGGTCGAACTTGGAAAGCTCTTTGTCGATCGCTTCGAGTGATCCACGTGTGTCGGCGCGAACGATTAAGTTCAAACGAGCCCGATCTTGCTTCTGGCCCAGTTGGCCTTCCTGCAACAGTTCCTGGAACTTCTCAAACGAAACCTTGGTGCTTGAACCGGCCAAAGTTTGGGCACGACTGCCTTCTTCGCGGTTAGACGCGATTTCACGCGCTTGGACGATATCGTCCAGGACGTGGAAGCGATCGCCTGCACCAGGCGGTTGATCCAGCCCGAACACATCAACGGGGCAACTGGGCAGAGCCTCTTTCAGTTTTCGGCCGGTCAGCGGGTCGATCATCGCACGGATTCGACCGTAGGACGAACCGCAGACCACGACATCGCCGACCTTTAACGTGCCAGCCTGGACGATCAGTTTCGCGCTAACACCGCGATCGCCGTCTTGTCGTGATTCGAGACAGACACCCAGCGCCGGACGATCCGGGTTGGCGCGGTACTCGCTCAATTCAGCCACTGTCAGCAGTGTTTCCAGCAATTCATCCAGCCCTTGGCCGGTTGTCGCGCTGGTGCGGACGACTTCGACATCACCGCCCCACTCGCTGGGCGTCAATTGGTGTTCAGTCAACTGTGTCAAGATTCGAGTGATATCCACGCCTTCCAGGTCGATCTTGTTCAGTGCCACAACGATCGGCACCTCAGCGGCCTTAGCGTGGCTGATCGCTTCCTCGGTTTGCGGCATGATGCCGTCGTCGGCTGCGATTACCAGAACTGCGATGTCGGTGACGTTCGCACCACGAGCTCGCATTTCGGTAAACGCCGCGTGACCAGGCGTATCGACAAACGTGACTTTTCGTCCTTCGCGGTCGACCTGATAAGCCCGAATATGCTGGGTGATACCACCGGCTTCACCACCGGCAACGTTCTTGCCGATCAACCTATCGAGCAGACTGGTCTTGCCGTGGTCGACGTGGCCGAGGAACGTAACGATTGGCGGTCGAGCCACCATGTCTTCTTCATCGTCGACACTTTCCTCGATCTCGGAAATCAATTCGTCTTCCAACGAACCGGCTTCTCGAAGCTCCAGATCTAGTTCCAGTTCGGTCGCGATCAATTCGGCCGTTTCTAAGTCGAGCTGTGCGTTGATGTTGACCATCATTTGCATGTTCAACAGAACGCGTAAGACTTGAGAGACCGGAATCCCCGCGGCTTCGGAAAAGGAGCGAACCGTGCAGGGCAATTCCAGCTGGACCCGATCTTTTCGCGGCGCGGCGGTGTTCGTGCCTTTGCGTTTGATCGTTCGGCGACGGCGTGTTTCGTCACGGCCAAATGTCGGCTCGACCTCGTTCCGCCGACCCGTTCGACGACCGCCCTTAGCTCGATCGGCTCGCGCTGACGCCATTCCTGCCAAACCAGGCTTTCGCCGCGGTTCATCATCATCGGGAATCACAGGAGCCGCTGCTGCCCCGCCACGCTTCCCCTTGCCCTTGTCGCCCGAAAAGCCACTCAGACCACCACTGCCGATTCGCTTTTTCTCGTCTTCGGCCTTCGCTAACTTTTCAAGCGGTGCGCGCACCCCTTGCTTGTGACCGGCAATCACATCTTTGCTGAGCTTGATATCGGGTTTTTGAGCTGGCGCTTCCGTTGGGGCCTGGCGCTGTGGGGCGGTTGGGGCGTCGGGTAACGCAGCGAGGTTAACAACCGGATCACGACGTTTAGTTGGTTTGCTTGGCCCCTGTGTACCGGGGCCGGCGGAGTCGCCTTCGCGTCGCCCAGGACGTCCGAGCACGCGAATTTTTGAACCGCCGGTCGGCATCATGCTGTCGCGCCGAATCGGTTCCATCGGTTGGTCACTGCCGGGCCGTCCACGCGATGCCAATGCGCCTGGCCGAACGTTTCCACCGGTTGAACGTGGCGGTTCAGGACGCGTTTCCTGCGGCGGCTCCACCGTCTTTGATGCAACGGGGACAACGGGCGCGGGGGCAGGCGGCGTTTCAACGGGAGCGGGCTTCTTTCCAAACGAAGCCAGTTCGGCCAAGTCTTTAGGACGAGGCTTCGGCTCTTCCTCAGCAGGCTCTTGTTTCTTGACCGATTCGGTCTCGCCGCGAATCGCCGTCAGCGGATTGCGAATCGTTCGGCGGGGTGAGCCGGCGGGAGGCAATTCGCGAATCGGGGCAACAGGCGCTGCTTCGCGAACCGGCGCGATTGCCGCCGCAGGCCGAGCAGCGGGGGCGGCAGGGCCTGACGACATGTTTCGCACATAGTCGGTCATCCGCTGGGCTTCTTCATCAGACAGGCTGGCCAAAGCGGAACCTTTACCGGTAATCCCAGCCTTTTTGCAGAGGTCGACCAGATCTTTACTGTCGACTTTTAAATCTTTTGCGAGCGAATAAATACGAACGGGCACGGATAAACGGTCCTATCAAAGTCTTCGTTTGAATCTGCACACCAAGTCCATCAGGGCAGGCTGCCCTGAAACGCCGGCGGGTCAGATTCGATTGATCAATTTCACATAAAAAAACACCCTCAACTGAACGCGATCGGAGCCGACACAAAGTGTTTCCGCCCCGAAGCGAACTAATGACTGACCAGCCACTGGAAGCGTCCGAAACGATCGTCTCGAACCATTCACTGACCAATCGGCCTGCCAATCCACTATGGCGACTTCGGCGACGAACCTGTCGCTTCGGCTCCGTCTTCAACCAACTCCTCGCCAGCCGGTTGGCTGGCTGAAGGACCGCCATCCACTGTCGGTTGCTGGCCATTCACCTCATTGCCATTTTGCGCCGGTTCACCGGCACCCATATCGAGCAGCATTCCTTCGGCATGCGGATCGTCGCCGGTGGAATCATCCGCTTCGACATCGACCTCATCTAAATCGACATGCTCAGCAACCGCTTCGGACTCAGCCTCTGCTTCCTGTTCAGCTTGTCGCTGTGCAGATCCTCCACGACCGCTGGCCGGGTGGTCCTTGCCGTCTCGCTCTCGCTCGCGGCGGACACGTCGCTCTTCCGCAGCCGCCTCTTCCGCGTCCTGGGCTCGTATTTCCGCCTGTTCGACGATGTCGTCCACCTGCTCCGCAGTCAAACCGCTCATTTCCATCAGAACTTCGGGCTCGATCACCGAAAGGTCATCATACGACAGGTAACCCTGCTCTACCAACCCTTGAGCAACTTCTTCGGTAACCAACGGAATCGAACTGAAACCGGCAATCGCGATATCCATCTTCTCCTCCAGCTCTGGGCTGGTCATGATCTCGATGTCCCAGCCGCACAATTTGCTGGCCAAACGCACGTTTTGGCCACGGCGGCCGATCGCCAGCGATAACTGGTCTTCTTGCACCAAGACGATCGCCCGGCCGATCAAGTCGCACAGCAAAACTTGTTCCACCGTCGCCGGTTGCAACGCATTGGGTATCAACACTTGCGGGTCTTCGCTGTATCGCACAACATCGATGTGTTCGCCAGCCAACTCTTCTCGAACCGCCTTAATCCGGCTGCCACGGAAGCCGACGCAAACCGCAATCGGGTCGACCTGGGAATCGATACTACTGACCGCCACCTTGCTGCGATAACCCGGCTCGCGACTAATGGCATCGATCGAAATCACTTCCTCGGACAGCTCCGGAATCTCTTGCTCAAACAATCGCTGAACGAACTGCGGGCGAGTTCTGCTGAGCACGACGCGGATCCGGTTGCCCGTCGCTCGCACTTCGTACACAACCGCACGGACTCGTTCGTTGGCGTGTAACGTCTCACCCGGAATCTGTTCGCTGCGGGGCAAAATCGCTTCAACGTTCCCCAACTGGACCGTCGCGACGCCACCATCGGCTCGACCGACGACACCATTGACGATCTGGCCAATCAACTCGCGATATTCCAGCATCAACGCATCGCGTTCGGCCTCCTTGACCTTCTGGATAATCACTTGCTTGGCCGTCTGGGCACCGATTCGACCGATTTGGTCGTCGCCCAACGCGACACCGCCTAGAAAGGCCTTAATTTGACCGTTTTTTCGATCCAGCGTTACGACTATATCGGAGTCGTCGCCATACTGACGCTTGGCGGCAGTCTGCAACGCGGCCTCGATCGCGGAAAATACGATCTCTTGATCTATATTTTTCTCGCGGTGTAGCGAATCGACGTATCGAAGAATGTCTTGTGGATTCATGCCGGGGCGTTGTCGGTATCACGGCGGGGAATGACTGGATAGAGTCCCCCTACAAAAACGGCCCAAGGCATCTAACCCGGGCACGTCGGCGGATCAGTAACGAATCTGTGAAGGTAACGATGCCCCAAGAAACTGTCAACCAACGCTTGGTGCGGCCAAGCAAAAAGCTGCCAGTTTAGCCAGATCAAGAAAGGTTTTGTGGAAATGCGCAAACCTGGTAAACCTGTATCTACGCCGCTTGGTCATTTTCGTAAGCCAAAATCATCACGGCAGACGCTTGGCCCTGAGGCGTGACGTTCAAACTGACAAAACTTGATCCCGCCGCAGTACCTAACTCAGTAACAACGGCAATCGGACAAGTCGGGTCAGCATGATCACAATTTTTAGTCGGAAACAGCTCTCCGCCCAAAGATTTGACACTGGCAACAATCTCCACCATCCCGCCGCCGGCTCCCAAGTTTCCAAAGTGGCCTTTGGCTGTGGTCACGGGGATCCGTTGCTGTGATTCGCCGAAAACTTCTGCGATCGCCTCGGCTTCACACCGATCGCTTTCGACGCTGGCCAGCCCGTGGGCATTGATGTGGCCGATCTGCGATTTGTCAACATTTCGTGTTGCCATTCGCAACGCATTGGCCATCGCAATTCGCAAGTGATTGGGACCAGCGGGCGGTCCGACCGTGCTGCTGCCGCTGCCGATCACTTCCCCCAAAATGTTTGCCCCGCGACGTTTGGCATGTTCAAGTGTTTCCAAAATCATCGCTCCAGCGCCTTCGCCAAGCACCGATCCGGACCGGTCTCTGTCGAACGGACGGCTAGCCGCAGCGATCTGATCTTGCGTGGCGTCACGCTTTACCGTGGCCAACGTCTCTTGCATCGACGCATGTAATGACCGAAACGGCTGGATCCGCGAACCGGTCGACCCGACAATCAGCACATCGGCGTGGCCACGATGCAGCGTCGAGTAGGCTTCGGACAAGACGGCCGCCGGTGATGCTTCGCGCATCGTGATCGAATTGTTGGGCCCACGTAGGTCGTTGTAAATCGCGATGTGACTTGCAGGCATGTTCGGCAAGTACTTCAACAACCACAACGGGTTGACCTTCGGTAAACCCTTGGCCGCCCATTCGGTGAATTGGAACTCGCCCGCGTCGTTGCAGCAGTTTTGGATCCCCGGCGCAAACTCTTCGGGCAGGGTCATGATGTAATCGCACCCGTAAACCACCCCGGTCCGATCCGGGTCGCGGGATTCAGGTGTC
Source organism: Planctomycetaceae bacterium UBA6163 (assembly GCA_002428205.1). GTDB lineage: Bacteria > Planctomycetota > Planctomycetia > Pirellulales > Pirellulaceae > UBA6163. The sequence continues at coordinate 6,455 of DIUH01000099.1, read as the reverse complement.
AGCCCAGCATCCAAAATTGCCAACTGGGCCGCTGCAACGCCCATTTCAATTTCGCGACACATCAGCTTGCTGCCTTTGCGGATCGTTCGCTGCAATGCCTTGTCCAGCGGTCCGTAATCCTCGATTTCGCCCGTAAAGTCGCGGACCTCCGCGCCATGATCCACGACCATGACGCCAGTCGGGATCTGTGAAAACGTATCGATTCCGCTGCGTTTGGTGCGCAAACCATCGATCAATTGGTCTACAGTGCATCCCAGCGGGCTGATCACGCCCAAGCCGGTGATGACGATGCGTTGGTTATCGGGAACGTTCATCGGTGCAGTTTCGCGGACTAGGATCCGGGGAAATCGAAAGGAAGGTGATGCAAACGATTGGAATCAAACCGGCCAGTTTGCGCCATGGCCTGATATCGGCAAAGGATAGGCCAGCGGGAAACCGCCTCGCTATCCCCCGCAACGGCGATTGTGTGCGTCGGCCGAGAACGCCCCAAAGCGTCGGCCCCTGCAGCCAACAAAACGCTGCGGGCGGGATCAATAACGACCGCGATTGGCCGCGCCAGTCCGATCGGCAACCCTTGGCGTGGTGGGCAGGTTTTCATTCACCTTGCCGCGAAACTCAATGAACATCAACGCATCGGCCCGCCCCGCCGTCGTTCCGGTCAAGGTGTTCATGTTCAAAAGCGGGATCGTCGACGTCGAACGTTCGGGGCTGGCAACCACGCCACAGGACAGAACCAACACCATGTCCGACGGCCAACGGAACCGCTCTTTCAGACGCCAGCTGACCACCTGCGGCACGTCGATTTTTGCTCGAAACATTTCACCACTGGGCAATGGCAAATCGAGATCAACCGGAACAAGTTTGTCCACTTGATCGATTTCCACCTGAATCAAACAATCGATCGCTCGGCGGTCGATTGACAGCAGTGGGCTGACCTCCATTCGGTAGCCTTCCTGCACTTCGCCTGTTTGCGGTTCATAGGGTGGCCATCCCGTCGGAGCCTGTCGAACATTCTGCACGTAGTTGCGCCCGCGTGTGCTGGCCAGCTTTTCCATTTGCCCGTTGTGCGTGATCAGATCGACCGCCTGGACTTCGCGCACATCCGATCGCTGGCGCAGAATCGCCATCACCATTGCGGCGTTTTCTTTCGTCAACAGCCAGGCCTGTAAACCCGCCGAATTGACCGTCACGTGCTGCATCAGCATGTGAGTGCGTGTTCGCCAATTGGGGCTGCCGACGGTAACTACCTTAAGATGCATCACCTGTGGGTCTTTATCCCCCGCAGTAAACCGCTCCACGATACCGGCGACCACTTCGTGGACTTCCGGAGTGTGATAAACCGACAAAGAGTCGCGACTGGCGCTAATAAAGCCAAACGGTTCGGTAAACCAAAGGGCGCTTCCCGTTTCTCGAATAATCCAATCGACGATCGCCTGGTGAGGTCGATCGTGCTTGGTCAGATAGCCTGTGTAGGGACGCAAATCGTAGACGCGGTGAACTTGCCCATTGCCTTGCGGCAACGCGCCGCCAGGAGACGATGCGACCCCTACGGGCGATTTCGCGGTTCCGCCAGCAGTCGTTTGTAAACTCGGCGGCGTTTCGGTTGCCCCGCCTGGCCCTGTCTCAGGCGGCAAGGGCAGGCCTTGCGCGTCGGCAACGCCACCGGGAAGGTGTGTCATCAAGGCAAGGATGCAAAAGATGGTAATTGCACCGGTCGGCGTGCGCGATGACGCAGTGATCCCAGTCCTGAATCGCCAGTATCGATTGATCAGCGATAGCAAGCCTTGCATGGTTCGATCCTTCTTGTCAACTCGAATGGCTACGAGGTGCGTTCCCTAGCTTGTTGGGGCCGAATCAAAAACGGCCCGCCGGACATGAGACGATAGAAAACAGCAGTTCTCGGTAACAATACCGATTCATACGGACAAAATCACAAAACGAAAAAAACTATTCTACCCACTTGCCCCATCCCTACACTCACAGCGTCAACCGGAACGCTGCCCGCAGCGGTTGAGAATACAAAGCGAACATTTGCGGCAATTCTGTTTAACCCAGTCCACGGAGCTATTGTGATGAAAAAGTTTCTTATGTTGTTTGCGGCCATGATGTTTGTTGCCTCGCCTGCTGTTGCCGAAGAAAAGGCCAAGGCCGAAAAGACCATCGTCGAGACCGCTGTCGGTGCTGGTAAGTTCAACACGCTGGTCGCCGCTGTTAAGGCTGCCGGCTTGGTCGACGCACTCAGCGGTGAAGGTCCGCTGACCGTTTTTGCTCCCACCGACGAAGCCTTCGCTAAGTTGCCCAAGGGCACGGTCGAGTCGCTACTGAAGCCAGAAAACAAGGACAAGTTGGTTGCAATCCTGACGTATCACGTCGTTGCAGGCAGTTACCCAGCGGCCAAGGTCGTCAAGGCCGATTCGCTGAAGACATTGCAAGGTCAATCGATCACCATCAAGGCGTCCGATGCCGGAGTCACCGTCGACAAGGCTAAGGTCGTTGCTACCGACGTGATGTGCAGCAACGGAGTGATTCACATCATCGACTCGGTCATTCTACCGAAGGAATAAGGTTTTCACCTCTCATTCCCCCCCAAGATTCTCTGCGTGAGATTATCAAGGCCGGACGCCGCTGTTTTGTGGCGATCGGCCTTTTCCTTTGGCAACCTGTATTCTAGCCGGTTGAAAGCCCCAGCAGCCCTTTCCGATTTCCGGATCGGTGTTAATGAATATTCACACTCGTGTGCATCCCGCGACGTTTCTGACAAGCCTGGCAAAAGAAGGTACTGCGCTGTGCTTGAACAATTCGCACAATCGCGTTGCCACACCGCAGGCAAGGCTTGCCAGCGCGATCATAAACCCGATGCATATTTTGATAGCCGCCGTCTTGATTCAGCGCGTTTCGATACGTGCCATCGGAAAGCGTTGAGCCTTCGTGCAGGATCGCATCATCTAGGACAATTGAGATCGCTCGATGAATCCGCTGCCACTGCGGACCGCTCAATTGGTCACAATTCACCCTCGGGTCAACGCCGGCGACGTATAAGATTTCGGCGGCATAAAGATTGCCAATGCCCGCAACTGATTTCTGATCAAGCAGTGCCACCTTGATCGCCCGACGGCTCGCACCCAACCGCTTGCGCAACTCGTCACACCCGATCTCTAAAGCGTCTGCCCCGATCCGCTCAAGGCCAAGCACATCATCCGCTTCACCCTCGGACAACAACCGTACCGTTCCCAAGCCACGGCGGTCCCAAAACAATAGTTCCTCGTGTGGGCCGCCATCAAGCACGATTCGCAACCTTAAGTGCTGGTCAGTTGGCGGACTGGCCACTAACACTAAACCGGTCATTCTTGGCTCAATAACAACCACCTGATCATCATCAAAATAGATCAGCACGCGTTTGCCACGCCGACCAATCCGCGTGATCTGGTGCCCGATGGTTCGCTTGGCAAATAGGTCCACTTCGGGCGAGAACAAAATCGGCCGCCGGTCACATGGCGGTCTTTGCACGTCGGCCACACGACTTCCGATAACACCCGCGATGCCTCGACACATCGTTTCGACTTCCGGTAATTCTGGCATTGGATTCCTAACGCGACGATCCGACCAATCGTTGCCACGCCAGCCCCGGACGATCGACCCGAAAGGCGACCAGACGAGTCGATTCAACTTCCGTCACATAAACGGTCCTTCCATCGGGACCACCAAAACAAAGGTTGCTCGGCCGCATCCCCAAAACGTTCACCTCTTGCAAGATCTCGCCACTGGGCGACATCTTTACAACCGTCCCTTTACCGTAACGGGTGATGTATAGATTGCCATCAACATCGGCTCGCATCCCGTCGAACCCGTGATCATCAAACTTGCGAACCAGCCGCTTATTCACCAGCGTCTTGTCGTCGGCAATCGTAAATGCCCAAACATTTAGCTGCTTACTTTCATTAACATACAACGTTTTATTGTCAGGGCTAACCTCAATACCGTTGGTGGTTCCCATCTCCTTGGCAACCAAGGTCGTCGATCCGTCTTGGTCGATTCGCCAGATTTGCCCAGTCGACTGCCCCCAATTCGGATCGCTGGCAAACAGCGTCCCGTCATCCGTGATCGCCAGGTCGTTCGGTTGGTTCATCGATTGATTCTCAGCAAACACAGTAGCGGTCTTGGTCGTCGGATCGACCTTAATGATTTGGTGTTTCACATAATCGGCAACATAGAAGTGTCCCGCCTTGTCAAAACGAATGCCATTGCCAACGCTCCCTGGGGGCAATTCAATAAAAACCTCACCCTTTCCACTGGGCGAAACGCGGCCAATGGTTCCTTGCTTTTGAAAGTTCACGGCAAAGATATCGCCATCGCGATCGCACGCCGGCCCCTCGATCCCTTCGGTAAACTCACCCGGTTGAGTCAGCGGGGTCGCCGTCCACAAGGCTTCAGCGGTTTCGTCCGCAGGGACCTGGCCCACAAACAGGACTGTGGTTAAAAGGGGCAGGAAAACGGCCATCGGTCGACGGCAAAGCGGATCAAGCTTCATGGCATGGGTTCTCGGCTGTGGCAGGCCGCAAAGACGACTTTAGACAGCGGCTTCGGGCACAGCAGGTGAAAGGCGGGCGGGAAAATCCGGTTTCGCCGATTATATACAGTCTCCGCCGAGATGCTGTGCCAGTCGCCGTCGATTGTTCGCCTGGCCGTTTTGCCCGCTGGAGACATACGGGTAGACCGGATACGATCCGCTCGAAAAACCCCGCCTTTCAAGCTTAATAATGCAAGGAGCCCGCGTGATGACGAACGACGAACAGGTGTTGCTGAAGTGTTCCCGGTTTAGTGTGCACGCATTGGAAGTCCGCGATCGGCACGGCCAATCGCGGACAAAGGAAGTCATTCGCCACCCAGGGGCTGTCGTTCTGTTGCCTGTTCTCCGCGACGGACGCGTCGTTATGATCGAAAACCATCGGCACTCGGTCGGCCAAACGTTGCTGGAATTGCCCGCAGGAACTATCGAAATTGGCGAACCGCCGGAATCGACGGCGGCACGAGAGTTGATTGAGGAAACCGGTTACCATGCGGGCAGGCTGGAAAAGCTACACGAGTTCTATTCGTGCCCCGGAATTTGCGACGAACTGATGCACCTCTATTTGGCGACAGAATTGACCGCTGGCGAGCCTGACCGCGAGGCAACGGAGCAAATCGAAAACCGCATCGTATCACGCGACGAGATCAACCAGTTGATTTCACGTGGCGAGATTCGTGATGCAAAAACTCTGGTCGGGTTGTATGCGTTATTGGCGAGACCGGCGAAGTGATTTGATTTATAACCCGCCGCGTGAGTTTGGAACTCGTGCTCAGCGCCAGCGGTGCTCGTGCGAGTGCGAGTGCGAGTGACCACCGAAAAATGCGACTTCAAACCCCACGCGTCGGGTTGGGACGCCGCCGCTAATTTCGTAATCAGACATTAAGTCAACAGCCCGCTAGTACCGGACCTGAAGTTGAAACCGCATTATGTCGCCTCGAAACTGTTGATAAGAAAGTGCGTCAGTAGACGAGATGGCGCGAGTATTGGTACGATCGGTAATCGTATACATACCGACGAACTCAACCGCATCAGTGATTTGCCACTCAAGGCCCAGCTCCCATTCGTCGATCAGGACATCCGGTGAGTTCCTCTCCGACTTATAACCACCGTCATAATAAGACCAGCGAACGAACGGTAGCCATTCGCCGGCATTTTCGGTTACGTGACGAGACATAACCATCGCATAGCCGCCGTAAAGTGACCGATCGATAATGGCGGTTTGAGCGTCGTTCAATTCAGGGCCCCGTCCAACGGTCCATTCGGATTGAAAGCCCAGCGGTTGCGGATAATAAACGAAGGTGAAAGCCAATCGCTCGTCCAGCACCCCGTCGCGATTGACCGTTGGCGCCACCGCAGGCCCCACACCCAGCGGGCTGATCGCCGATGTCAAGACAACGTACTGGCCGGTGTAGCCTTGGATACCCACTTCCATCATTTGGCCATTTTCCAAGGTATAAGGGATGGCGAGTCGTGTTATGAAGTGAAGATTGTCGTTTTGTTCCCTAAAAGATCCACCTTGGCCATTATAAAATCCAATGCCAAAAACACCGTAATTGCCTGACCCTTTCAACCCTTCGTCCATCACTTTTTCAAAGAAATCCTGCGCCGGTTCGGGAGTCCAGTAGTAAAACACCCCCAAATCACGCTCGTTTCTCGCCGCCGAATTCAATGCATCGTTTCGGTCCAGTGGCAGACGGTTGCGGCTCGACTGCATGTTCTCCCAACCATAAGGGATTTTTGATTGGCCAGCACGAATTCGATGGACGCGAGCGGTGTCGAGATAAATGTCTGCATACCAGTCACGCAGTTGCACAAAGTGATTCGAGTCCGCGCTTCCCGGCACGGATGACGCAAAATCGGGTTGAAGGTATATCGATACGTGATCGTT
>DIUH01000221.1 GCA_002428205.1 Planctomycetaceae bacterium UBA6163 | reverse complement strand
GGGCGATCCTTGCAGATCGCCCCGCCGCTTGAATTACCCAATTACGGTTTTTTACGTTATCCGGAACAGAGTTCGCGATCAGTCACGTTCGGGGCGATCGCCGCCACGTTCGCGGTTACGCTCGCCACCGCGTTCCCGGCCACCACGATCGCGGCCTTCTGGGCCACGTCGTTCTCCGCCTGGGCCTGCACCACGTTCTCCGCCTGGGCCACGAGGTCCGCCGAAGGCCATGGGAGCGAGTTCGAACGGTTCGCCCTTCATTTCATCGAACGTCTTTTTCTGTTCATCGCTCAGGTGGGCGACCAGCTTGGTTTCGAGAGCTTTTCGCATCTCTTCGATTTTTTCACGCATTGAAGCGCCGGCTTCGCGGTTTCCTTCGCGCGTTATGGATTGAAACATNNTCGCGGCTTTCTTCGATGCTCGCGGTAACGTCCTTGGTCATCGCCTCAGTTACTTCCTTTCCGATACCGAGCTTTTCGGCGACTTCGGGATTCATCAGGGCCATCGCGCCTTGGGTCTGCAGTGCGATTTGCTCGAGGCGTTCGAATTGCTTGGGCAACAGCAATTCTTCCAATTGTGCCTTTGCGTCGGCGGCGCGTTCAGCTTGTTGAGCTTGAAGTTTGGCCATGAACGCCGAACGTTCTTCGTCCGTTGCACNNCCATCTTGCGAAGCCCTTCGACTTGGTCGGGCATCAATTCGATCTCGGTGCGAACTTCTTCGCGACTGAGCAGCGACAGAAGGGCTCCAGCACCGCCACGTGGGCCCATTCCCATCATCATCATGCCGCCGGGGCCACCGGGAGCGCCACCGGGGCCACCACCGAAGCGTCCACCTTCAGGTCGTCCGCCGCGAGGGCGTTCTTCTTGGGCTGAAGCCATCATCACGCTCGACGAGAGCACGACAGCCACAGCGATTGCGGGTGCAAAAAGGTCTTTCAGTTTCAGTTTCATTTCGATGCTCGAAGGTTCGCAGGCAAGGGTTACCAAAGACGAGTGTGGCGATTGGCCAGTCGATTCAAAAATGGATGCTTCCACGTCACGGTATTTGTAACCTCCAGCGGTGCTTTAGGTTTCGCCATAAGCCATAAAAGTCAAAATGCGGCACCGGCAGCCCGCAGCCGGCAGTCGCCGGCCTTAGCAGTTAACAACATTGACAGCCAATCCGCCGAGCGACGTTTCCTTATACTTGCTTTGCATATCAACCCCCGTTTGTCGCATCGTTTCGATGACCCGGTCGAGCGAAACCTTATGGGAGCCATCGCCATAAAGTACCGCTAATCGTGCGGCATTGATCGCTTTGGTGGCTCCCATCGTGTTGCGTTCGATGCAGGGAATCTGGACCAAGCCGCCGACCGGATCACAGGTCAGACCGAGATTGTGTTCCATCCCGATCTCTGCGGCATTAGCGATTTGGCGCGGTGCACCCCCCATGCAGGCGGCCAGCCCCGCTGCGGCCATCGAACAAGCGACACCGACTTCGCCTTGGCAACCCATTTCGGCCGCTGATAGCGATGCGTTGCGTTTGTACAGCAGTCCGATCGCACCAGCAGTCTTCAACAACCGACGGCCACCGGTGATCGTGGCGCCAGGATAAAACGTCAAGTAATACATCATCACGGCGGGAATCACACCGGCGGCCCCATTGGTCGGAGCCGTGACGACTTTTCCGCCCGCAGCGTTTTCTTCGTTTACAGCCAAGGCATACAGGCTGACATGGTCAAGCTGGGCTAACGGATCGACAACAGCGTTTGGTTCGAAGGCGGCGGTCAGTTTCTGATGAATCGCTGGCGCGCGGCGTCGAACTTTCAATCCGCCCGGCAACACCCCGTCGGTCTTGCAACCACGCTCGATCGATTGACGCATCACGTCCCACAACAAATCGAGCTGGGCGTCGATTTCCGCTTGCGAACGGCGAACGAGTTCATTGCGATTGACGATTTCGTCAATCGAAAGTCCCGATCGATCGCACATGTCGATCAGCTCGGCGGAACTGGTGAACGGGAACGGAAAGTCACTTGGTGCGGACTCGTTGGTCGGTTGGGTCGCGGTCGCATCCGCCTGTGACTCGGCGTGCGAAACGACAAAGCCACCTCCGACGGAATAATACTGGTCGACAAAGACCGGGTTTCCGCTGGCATCGAGCGCCGAGAAACGGACTCCGTTGGGATGAAACGGCAGCGACCGGGACGTGTTGAAGACCAAGTCGCCGGGTTCGTCGAATGTGATCACGACGTCTGGTGAAAGCGTAAGCCGTTGGGTTTGACGAACTCGCGTTACGGTTTCGGCCAACACCCGCGGGTCGACGGTGGCGGGTTGCAACCCGCACAATCCGGCGATCACGGCTGAATCCGTTGCATGTCCTCGGCCGGTCAAGGCGAGCGAACCGTACAGGTCGACGCGGATCCGATCGGTCGCTTGCGACCGCTGAGGGTCGGACAACAAATCGCTGGCGAATCGCTGGGCGGCGATCATCGGGCCGACGGTGTGCGAACTGGACGGTCCCACGCCGACTTTAAAGAGTTCAAAGATACTGTTCATGTTTAATGAGCCGAAGAAAAGAAGCGTGCCTGGTTGCGTCGCCGGTTGCGGGAAAGTCGCATTGGGGTGGCGATTGACATGACACACAATCAGAATACGCACGGCGGGTCATTTCGGCGATTGGCCAAGATGAAATCAGCCTCAGTGCTTCACTTTCCCTCACCCCTTATAAAAGTTGACCAGCGTTGCGTTCAGCCCAACATTTTCGTCACGGCCTGCTGACGATCACGGCACAATCGACGATCGTTGCGGTTGGCGATCCGGTTGCGTCGGCGAAAGATTGTGTCGCGCGAATCGAGGCGGCGAAGGACTCGCAAATCGTCCTGCTGCCGGAATTAACCCTCGGCGGTTACACCTGCGGCGATCTGTTTGGCACCGCGTCGTTTCTGGAAGCGGTAGGCGAGGGGGCGGATTTGATTCGCCAGGCGACTGGGCGTTCAGGTCAATTGGTGGTGTTCGGTGCGCCGCTGTTGGTGCAAGGCGCGCTGATGAACACGGCGGTCGTGGCCGCCGATGGCCAGATCCTGGGGATCGTTCCGAAGCAGTTTTTGCCGACTTATCGCGAGTTTTACGAACGGCGTCACTTCCGTGCCGCTGACGGCAGCGAATCGCCCCAGATCGACTGGTTGGATCAACGCGACATTCCGCTGGGGATCGACTTGCTGTTTCGTTGGCGCGACGCAGTAATCGGCATCGAAATCTGCGAAGACTTGTGGGTGCCGGTGCCGCCGAGCGGTCTGATGGCGATGGCTGGGGCGAACGTTTTGTTGAACTTGTCGGCCAGCAACGAAACGATCGGCAAGGCGAGTTGGCGGCGAGATTTGGTGGCCAGCCAATCGGGACGCTGCATCGCTGCATACGCTTACGCGTCGGCCGGGCCGACTGAATCGACAACCGACTTGGTTTTTGGCGGCCATTGTTTGATCGCCGAAAATGGGGTGATCGTCGGGCAGTCTCGCCACGTTGGCGACGGCGATCAACCGCTGGACGGCCCGACCGGCGTGACGGCTCAGGTCGATCTGCAACGCTTGGCGCACGACCGACAAGTCACAGGAACGTTTATCCAAGGGCGGGGAATCGCGACGCGTCGTTACCGGATGATCGATGTTGTGGTCGAGCCAAATGAGCCCAGCGAGTCCATGTCTGTGCCGATCCGCCCGATCGATGGTCGGCCGTTTGTGCCGCAAGACCCAGAAACGCTCGATCGCCGGTGTGCCGAAGTGCTGGCGATTCAAGTGGCGGGATTGACGAAACGGGTCAGCCGATTGCCAGCAAACGCACCACTGGCGATTGGGGTATCTGGCGGCTTGGACAGCACGCTGGCGTTGTTGGTGGCGATCCAAGCTTGCGACGCGGCCGGTTGGCCGAGGTCGCGAATCTTGGGTTTGACGATGCCGGGATTCGGCACGACATCACCGACGCTTGAGAATGCTTTAACGTTGATGCGATTGTTGGGCGTGCGGTCCGAATCGATCGACATTCGCCAACTGGCGCTAGACACGTTTGCGGCGCTGGATCACAAGCCGCTGGGGCTNNGCGATGTCGCCGCACGAAACGGTCGATTCGTTGCAACAGCGTTTGGTCGAAACCGCTGACGGTGCGACCGATTTGGTGTTTGAGAATGTTCAAGCGAGGCTGCGGACGTTCCTGTTGATGACTCGCGGGTTTGTGCTGGGGACCGGCGACATGAGCGAGCAAGCGCTCGGCTGGAGCACTTACAACGGCGATCACATGTCGATGTACAACGTCAACACATCGATCCCCAAAACGCTAGTCAAGTTTTTAGTGCGACATGTTGCCGGCCGAGTCGCCCAGTCCGAACTTCGTGACGTAATGTTACGAGTCGCCGACACGCCGATCTCCCCCGAACTACTACCGCCGGACTCCCAAGGCAGGATTCGCCAGAGCACCGAAGCGGCGCTGGGGGCTTATGAGCTTCACGATTTCTTCCTTTATCATTTCATCCGTTTTGGGGCGACGCGAGAAAAGATTCGCTACTTGGCGGCCCATGCCCGGTTTGAAGCTTCGTACACCGAGGATCAGATCGATGCGGCGCTGGAGATGTTTTTCAAACGGTTTTTTGCCAACCAGTTCAAGCGGAGTTGCGTACCGGATGGACCCAAAGTCGGATCGGTCAGCCTGTCGCCACGGGGGGACTGGCGGATGCCTAGCGATGCCGACTCCGGTGCATTTTAGCGAGTCGATTGCGAAATCACGTTAGCACGATAATCGGTGTTAACAGGTGTCCGCGTCGATATCGACCGCCAGCCAACAATCGCAGATCACTCAATCGCTAACAGTTTTCTGATCGAAAAATCTCCACCAGGTCGCCTCGACGCGTTTGTGTGGCTAAAATAGACAACCCACCTGCGACCCAGCGCCGTCGCGTTCCCCACCTACATTCCGTCGTTGATAAGTGGTTTTTATGAGCAAAGCGCTCTGTGATCTAGCGTCTTTTCAATCCAATGCCCCTTTTTCACCGCGTTCATGGTCGCATCGATGCCGCAGTGCATTGCGTCGCCAGGCGGCGTTCGTGATCGCTGCCGTGGCGATTGTGATCGTGCCGTCCTTCGCCGGTGCGGCCGAAGGCGACAAGCCGACCGGGCCGCGTGATTGGGCAAACTGGCGTGGTCCGACCATGGACGGCCATGCGCACCAATCGAACCTGCCCGAGGATTGGTCGCCCAAGGGCGACAATTTGCTGTGGCGTAAAGAAGAGTTCGCAACGCGATCGTCGCCCGTGGCGATGAACGGACGGATGTACGCGATTTGTCGTTCGTTTCCCGAAACGACCGAAGAAGGTGAAAAGACCGTTTGTTTTGATGCAAAGACTGGTGAGTTGATTTGGGAAAATGTTCACAACGTTTTCTTGAGCGATACGCCCGCCGAGCGAGTCGGTTGGTCCAGCCCGGTCGCCGATCCCGAAACCGATCAAGTTTATAAGCTGGGCGTCGGTTGTTTGTTTCAGTGTTTGGATGGTAAGACCGGCAAGGTCGTGTGGGAGCGATCGCTGCTGGAAGAATACGGCATGCTGAGCACTTATGGTGGCCGAACGAACTTTCCTGTGATCTTTGAAGATCTGGTGATCGTCAGTGGCGTGCATACCGGATGGGCCGAGACCGCGCTGCCGGCGCACCGCTTCTTAGCCTTTGACAAACGTTCGGGCGAAGTCGTTTGGACGTTCAGCACAGTGCCGCGACCTGAAGACACCACCTACAGCACTCCGGTGTTTGCGGTTTTGAATGGTCAAGATGCGATGGTTTTCGGTGCGGCGGACGGAGCGGTTTACGCGGTCCAGCCACGCACCGGAAAAATGATTTGGAAATACCAAGCTTCGTCGCGTGGGATCAGCACGACGGCGCTGGTGGATGAAAACGGAATTGTCTACTGCGGACACAGTGAACAGAACTCGTCGGACCGAACCATCCTAGGTGCCCTGTTCGCGTTCGATGGCAACACGACGGGCGAAATCCCAGAAGATAAATTGTTGTGGAAGATTCCCGCGTTTGGGGCTGGCCGATCGGCACCCATCAAGGTCGATGATCGTCTTTATGCAGTGGATAACGCCGGGTTGATGTTGATCCTTGATGCGGCAACAGGCAAACAAATCGCCAAGCAAAAGGTTGGGCGAATCATGTTCGCATCGTTGCTGTATGGCGACGGAAAAATCTATGTGGCAGAATCGACCGGTCGCGTTTATATCATGCGTCCGACCGAAAAGGGCGTAGAAACGATTTCGCAAGCTCGTTTGAATGACGGCAGCGAAATTTTCGGTTCACCGATCGCTTATGATGGTCGAATCTATATACCGACCAACGTCGCGCTCTACTGCATTGGCGACGAAACAACATCGTCAAAACCGACACCTTTGCCGGCGGCAAAGCAGGCATCGCCAGGCAACGATCCTAAGACCGTTGCGCATATCCAAGTCACTCCGGCGGAATGGTTGACTTGGGCGGGAACGGAAACCGACGTTAAGGTTTTCGGCTTCAACGCTCACGGCCAACCGCTTGGCGAAGTGAAAGATGCGAAGTTTGAAATTGTTGGCGGCGGGATGCTTGAGAATGGCAAGTTCAAGACCGGCAAACGGGATGCACCCGCAGCGGTTTATCTGACTGCCAAGCATGGTGACTTGACCAGTGTGGCCCGTTATCGCGTGGTACCGCCGTTACCATGGTCGTTCGACTTTGAAGATGGCAAGTTGCCAGTGACGTGGACCGGTGCGGCATACCGACATCAAGCCAAGGAGCTTTCCGATGGCGGATTCGGTTTGGTTAAGGTCAGCACGATTCCCAAGGGGACACGCAGCCAATCGTGGATCGGGCCCACCGATCTGAGCGACTATACGGTCCAGGCCGACTTCTATGCAACGGATCGCAAAGGGCCTGCACCGAGTGAGACGCTGCCCAATGTCGGCTTAATTTGCCAGCGGTACACGTTGGAACTTCAAGGCGTCCAACGTTTGCAGATTCGATCGTGGACACCACGATTAGAATTACGATTTGCCAAAACAATTGATTTCGCTTGGGAACCAAAAACTTGGTACACCGTAAAGTTTCAAAGCGAGAACGTCGCTGATGGCGTGACGCTGCGGGGTAAGGTTTGGAAACGTGGTCAGCCCGAACCGCAACAGTGGATGATCGAAGCGACCGACAAAACGCCGAACACCAACGGCAGCCCCGGATTGTCGGGCAATTCGACTGACGCGGAGTTCTACATCGACAACGTAAAGGTCATGAAGAACTGAGTCGTTCTTTGACCCCATTTTTAAATCTCTCAACCCATTCATGTTCGCGACGATTGAAAGAGTTCATCGCCTTAACCCCAATAATTTTATGAAACGTTTGACAAAATTGGCGGCATTGTCGCTGGCCATCACATCACTTGGATTTACCGATTCACATGCCGCCGATCCGATCGCGGAAACCGCGGCCCATATTGCGTCGATGAATGTCGGTAAAAAGGACTGGCCACAGTGGGGCGGATCGCCAAAGCGGAATAACACGGTCGCAGATTCCAATATTCCGGTCGAGTGGGATGTGACGACGGGCGAGAACATCCGTTGGTCGATGCCACTGGGATCGGAAACTTACGGCAACCCTGTGGCCGCCAATGGCAAGGTTTATGTCGGCACCAACAACGGTTCCGGCTACATCTCGCGATATCCCGAAACCGTTGACCTTGGTGCGTTGGTTTGCTTCAACGAAGCCGACGGAAAGTTTTTGTGGCAACACAGCAACCCGAAGTTGCCCACCGGTCGAGTTCACGACTGGCCCGACCAAGGGATCTGTACCGCGCCGGTCGTTGATGGAAAGCGATTGTGGTATGTGACCAATCGTGGCGAAGTGGTTTGTTTGGATACCGAAGGTTTTCACGACGGTGTAAACGATGGGCCATTCAAAGATGAGCCGAACGAGAATAAGGACGAAGCGGATGTCGTTTGGGCATTCAATATGATGACCGAATTGGGTGTCAGCCAACACAACATGTGTTCATGTTCGGTTACCTATGTCGGCGACCTGTTGTTCGTATGCACCGGCAATGGTGTCGATGAAGGCCATATTTCGCTGCCTAAGGAAGACGCGCCGAGTTTCGTTTGCATGAATCGCAACACCGGTGAAGTGATTTGGACCGACAACAGCCCAGGTGCAAATGTCTTGCACGGCCAGTGGTCGAGTCCCGCGTATGGCGTTTTAGGTGGTGTGGCTCAAGTCATTTTCGGCGGCGGCGATGGATGGTTGTATTCATTCGCGGCTGAAGGCGAAAATGGTAAAGCAAAAATGCTGTGGAAGTTTGACTGCAATCCGAAAGGGTCCTTCTACGCACTCAATCGCGCCACTCGTAATCACTTGATCGCGACTCCGGTGA
>DIUH01000005.1 GCA_002428205.1 Planctomycetaceae bacterium UBA6163 | reverse complement strand
CCGACCGACCAAACACTGAACGACGCTGATCTGGCGGAAAACGCTGGTCCCGGCGACCCTTTGACTCTGGTAAGCGCTGGCGAAGTGGCCCCGAGCGGGCGATCGGATCGTCCAGGCGAGCCGCTCCGCTGGGTCGATTCTCAGTTGTTGCAGGCGCTTTGCGACGGTGGGCCAACCGGCGTCGGTGAACTGATGTCAAAGCTGGGCGTAACTGCGACAGCGATTCGCCAGCGGATCGAACGATTGCTTGATGCCGGGCTGATCGATCGCGAAAAGGTGGTCAGCGGGCGTGGGCGGCCTTCGTTTGTGTATCGGTTAACCGATCGCGGACGTTGGTGCGCCGGTGCGGATCCGTCTGATTTGGCCGAAGCGATGTGGCAGGAAATTCTCGAATTAGACGATCGCCAATTGCGGTCGCGTTTGTTGGGCGGAGTCGCCAAGCGGATCGGTCGCCGATTTGCCGAGCGGTTTGAGTTGGGCGAAGCAGGCGAAGCGACTACGCTGGATGGCCGAATGCGGCATTTGGTCGACCTATTGGCCGAGCGTCGGATCGCGACGCGGGTCGTTTTTGACGGATTGCCGGTGGTCGGTCTGCCTGTTCTAGACGTTCCGGCGTGTCCTTATCCGGCGCTTCGCGACGCGACGGAGGACCGTTCGATGTGCCAGCTGGAGACGGCGATGCTGAGCGAGGCACTTGGCCAACCGATCCGATTATCGAGCTGTTTGCTTGATGGCGATCCGGTTTGTCGCTTTGTACCGGCGGCGAACTCAAGCGATGCGGTCGGGTCGTGACATTAACGAACGCGGTTGTCGAGCATCGGCCACCAACGACAAGACATTCCCTTTTGACTAAATAACTCAATTTTTTGATATTCCCGGAGCATTTACCTTCCATGCCGTTGACCGAAGACCAAGTGCGAGAGGCACTCAAGCAAGTGATCGATCCTGAGCTTTACATCAACATTGTTGACCTCGGATTGGTTTACGTTGTCAATATCGGCGAGCCGAAAGAAGACGGTCGTCACGATGTTCATGTGGAGATGACCTTGACCAGTCCGATGTGTCCGGCCGGGCCTCAGTTGGTCGCTGGAACGAAAGCGGCGGCATCTTCGTTCCCCGAAGTCGACCAGGTGGACGTTCAAGTGGTGATGGACCCGCCCTGGAACCAAGAGATGATGACGGAGGATGCACGTGATCAATTGGGCATTTTCTAATCGATTGGCGGCGGCTTCTTTGGCGTAGAAGTAGCCGTTGATCTGCCGTTTGCTGCGCATAATCTCGCCGTGCGGTTGTATGCGGCGACTTTAGATGTCAAATTATGGCATCGGTATCGAAATCGGTTACGCAAGGGTGTCGGTGATGAAGGTCTTTCTTGGCGAGTTCGTCTGTGGTGGCGGATTCGGCAACCAGCGCATTGAAACGGTTGGCGATTCGTTGCGACACGAAGGGGCCGCGATGCTGACGGCCCTTGCCGAGGACTTGTCGCAATGCGCTTCGGTCAGCATTCCCATCGATCGGCGTTTCGGTGCGAGGTTGCCAGTTTGCGAAACATTTGACTTTAACCCCGAAGAATCGATTTGGGGGCAATGGGCCAGAGCGGCTCAGGGGTGCGACGCCGCGATCGTGATCGCACCAGAGAAAGACGGCATTTTGGCCAAAGCGGTTGGGATGTTGCGAGCGGCCAACGTCGATGTGATCGCCGCATCGGGCGACTTCTTGCGAGTCGCCAGCGATAAGCAGCAGACCGCGCGGGCCTTGCTGTCGGCCGGCGTTCCGCATCCGGTAACGTTTCTGCCCAGCGATCATCGTTCGGTAACTCGGTTACGAATGTGCGATCGTTTCATCGTCAAACCGCGTGACGGATGCGGAACCGAATCGATCGCGATGTTCGACGATTTAGACGCTGCGATGAACTCGGCCACCGATAACGATTTGGTGCAGGGGTTTGTGCCGGGAATGCCGATTTCAGTTTCAGTGATTGTCAACGGCGGCAACTTGATCGTCCTGCCGGCGGTGTCGCAGGATATCTCGATCGAGAACTGCGAGTACCGGGGCGGATGTGGGCCTCTGCCAGACGATTACCAGCGCCGGGCGGCCGCGCTGGCCCAGTGTGCGATCGCCGCGATGCCGCCCAGCGCCCGCGGATTCATCGGCTTGGATATGGTCATGGGCTCCGATGCAGGCGGCGACGTGGTGATCGAAATCAATCCCCGTTTGACGACCTCCTATGTGGGGTTGCGTCACATGATCGCCGGTAATCTTGGGGCACGTTTGCTCGGGTTGGAAACCGGACCGGTGCAGTGCAAGATCGGTGCTGAGGAAGTTCGCTGGACTCGCGACGGCCACGTTTGGGTCGGCGAAAACCAGGTCGAAAATGTTTGATCCTGCCCCTCGCGTCGCTGCTGGTGTCTTGGGTTTTGATATCGGCGGAGCGAATATCAAGGCGGCCACAGACGCCGGCCAGTCTGCTTCGATCTTCTTCCCGATGTGGCAACGCCCCAACGAACTGGCGGAATCGCTGGTGGCAATCGCACGACAACTCGCGCCTTGCGATTGCTGGGCCGTGACGATGACTGGCGAGATGGCCGATGCGTTTTACGATCGCCAAGTCGGCGTCAAGCACATTGCCCAGCAAACGATTCTCGCGGCTGACGAAGTCGGTTGCCACGACGTCCGGTTTTACAGCGTTGAAGGGCGTTTTTTGACGATCGACGAAGTGTTCTCGCATCCCGATCGAGTCGCTTCAGCGAATTGGCATGCGTTGTCATTGTGGGTGGCGCAAGACATCGATTCGCCAGCACTGCTGATCGACGTCGGCAGCACGACAACCGATATCATCCCGATCTCGCCAGCGGCCGTTTCCACCACATCGCAAACCGATTTCGACCGATTGGTGGCCAGCGAATTGGTCTACATCGGTGGCGGCCGCACTCCGGTTTGTTCGCTCGTTAATCATTTACCATTTCGCGGCAAAAACGTGCCCGTGATGCGAGAAGTGTTCGCCACGACGGACGATTGTGCGCTGGTGCTGGGATGGTCCGACGAGTCGCCCGAAGACCGCATGACCAGCGACGGCGGCCCGCGAACCATTGCCGCTGCCACCAATCGCTTGGCACGCATGATCGGGCTGGACCATCGCGACATCACGCTCGACGACGCCCGCGCGATCGCCTCATCAGTCGTCGATTCGGCATCGGCGATCATCACCACTGCGATTAGCAGTCAACCGGTTTCGCATCGCAATCGATGGATTTTGTCCGGACACACGGCGGAGTATTTCCTTTCGGCTTCGCTGGCCCGATCCTCGGCGATTCGCGTCGAACGGCTGGCCGATCGCTTGGGTTCGCAGCTTTCGCGAGTCGGCCCGGCGCTGGCTTGTGCGAGACTGGCCAGCCAATCACAACAGCCGTTCCAAATCACCGGTGAGTCGAGTTGAACGCCGGGGAAACAAGTGTCAGCAAACTGGTCGTCAAGGTCGGCGGCAGCCTATTGACCCGGCCTGATCTTGGACCGGCGATCGCGAATTGGCTGGACCAGCGGCTCGCAGGTCGCCAACTACAAACACAAGTGAACTTGATCGTCGGTGGCGGAGCGGTCATTGATGCCTTTCGCCAGCTCGATGCGATCCACTCGCTCGACCCGATTTCGTTGCACTGGCAATGCGTCGCGGCGCTGCGCCACACCGGCGAGATTCTTGCGGAGCTGATATCCGACTCTGTTGTTATCAACTCCGCAGCAGCCTTCAACGCGCATCGCCGATCCGCGACCGCAGTAGGCCGTTTCGTGATCATTCCCGACGTGTTCTATCATCGCAGCAGTGGCGATGGCTTGCCGTGCGACTGGCGAACGACCAGCGACAGCATCGCCGCATTGCTGGCCGATAAGATTGGTGCGGACCGATTGGTATTGTTGAAATCGTGTGACATTCCACAAAGCATCGACCTCAGCGAAGCCGCACGTCGCGAGATAATCGACCCCATCTTTGCGACGATGGTCCGATCGGATCGAGTCGAAATCATTCAATTATCCTGAACATCGGCGGGGCGAGCCTGGTATAGGGGCGAGCCTGGTGTAGAAGGCGCCCAAATGCTCGTACAATAAGAACTGCAAAATTGATGCAAGTGGGGGCAATCCCGGCGATGCTTCATTCGAGTTCGACTTTTCGACTACTGCGAGCAGTAATATGAGATACCATGCGGCAGCAATCCAGACGTCGTTTGATTGCCCAACCGATCGTTCTGAGATCGGTCAACGTGTCCAACGAATGTGCGACATGATCGGACAGACGATCGTCGGATACGAACCGTTTTTTGACGTTCGACTGTTCGCTTTTCCCGAATTTTCTCACGCCGCTCCGATCTTTGACGACGTCGACAAACTGATCGACAAGCTGGCGGTTCCGATCCCCAACGAGCACACCGATTGTTATCAACGGGTGGCGAAACAGTTCGGTTGCTACATACAGACCGGAACGTTTCTCGAAATTGACGAACGTTGGCCCGGCGTCGTCTTTAACACGACTCTTTTAATAGGTCCCGGCGGAATACTTTCTCGTTATCGCAAAGTCAATACTTGGGTGCCTTGGGAGATTCATGCTAGCCCGCACGATCTAGAAGGTTATGATGAACCGATGTTTCCTGTGGTCACAACAGAAATAGGCCGAATCGGCGCCGCGATTTGTTACGACTGGCTGTTTCCCGAAGTAATTCGTGAATTGGCCGTCGGTGGTGCTGATGTATTGATTCGAGTGTCCGCTTATATGGATCCCTGGGGCAGTCAACCGCCCATGGATTGGTGGACGCTGTTCAACCGGACTCGGGCCGCGGAAAACACCTGTTATGTTGTCGCGTCTAACCAAGCGGCAACGTTCACACAATATCCGCCCTTCAGTTGGCCGGGCAGCAGCATGATCGTCGACTTTGATGGCAGAGTGCTGGCACAGGCCGACCCGGGCCCTGGCGAGAAAGTCGTCGTCGCACCAATTGATATCGAATCTCTAAAGGATGCCCGACAACGTCGTCGCGGACACAGCATGATCGCACATTTGCGAAGCTCTGCTTATACCTATCTTGATAAAGTTGGATTTACACCCGCAGGCGCCGATGCCGGTCGCCTGTCAAAGTCGATAAACGATTCCAGAATCCAGGATGCTATGGATCGAACTGGCGAAAATCCGGCGGTGGACCGCATGCAGTAAATCATGGTTTTATACGGAAATTCCTGTCTGTGCAGTCGCCAGGAGTTGCCAATCAATTTCAACGCAACGGGCCGCTGTTGCCCGCGTTTCAAACCAGAAAGAGATCTGTGTCATGAGCAATCGTCATTCGATGCCCAACCATAATTTCTTGCTAGTGTATCGCCAGTCGATCTGTCCCGCGATCGCGGTCTTGCTGATACTTTGCTTGGCCCCCTGTTGTGGATGCGGGCGAAGGAGTGACACATCGGGCCCACCGGGGATTGACGATGCGGAGTTTTACGCACGTTATAACCAAGCTGTTGCCGCAATGGGTCAATTCCGATACGCCGATGCCTATCGCCAGTTTGAAGATCTAAAGAATATCCGAAGCGATGATTTCGATCTTGCAGTCAATACGGCAATCGCGCGGTTAAATATGGCTGGCGAAGGCGATATCGATGCGGCCCAGCAAATTCTTTTAACTGTTCTTGACGCCCAACCGCTCCATCCACGGGCTAACTACTGTGTCGGACTGTTGAAAACATATCAAGGTCCGCCATCCGATCCGCTTCCACATTTCCAGATAGCCGCCAAGGCCAATCCTGACGACCCGGACTGTCTTTACCTGCTGGCCAAGGGGCTAGAAGCCGCCGGACAACACGAAGATGCTCGCTCGCATTATCAGCGCTGCCTAGAATTGAATCCGCGTTATATCAGCGCGATGCTTGGCCTGGGGCGATTGTCCAGCATTCGCGGAGATTTCGACGATGCGAAACAATGGATCAGCCGTTTCGAAACGGGTAAGCCTGATCCACGTTCGCGTGTTTTCGAATTCGCCTATCGTCGTATGGGACGATTGGCAGATATCAGCTATCCACAATCAATGCCCATCGATGATCGACCCGCACTTAGCATCGAATCTGCGGAATTGTTTGCGGATCCAGAACCATTCAATTGTGATGTCGGATTACCCGAACCGATGATCCAACAACTTTCCGATCCACGCAATTCGATTGTAATCGTTGCGGTTGACCTAATTGGTAATGGAAAGCTTGATTTGATAATGCATCTGGTTGGCGAGAACGCATTAGGAATCAATGGCGACGGTGGCAAGCCGGTTGTTTGGGTCAATGATGGTGATGATCGCTACATTCGCCGAACAGATTTTCCCTGGTGTGAAGTCGATCGAGTCAGTGCGATTCTCTGTGGCGATATGAACCAAGACGGAAGTGTCGACCTATATTTCTGTCGCGATGGAGAGAATCAATTGTGGGTTCGAACGAGCACCAATGAATGGCAATTAGAACAGGATGAAGCTTTGACAGGTGGTGGTTTCCAGACTGTCAGCGGCTTGATCTGCGATGCTGATCACGACGGTGACCTAGATATCTATTGTTGCAATCTCAACGGTCCGGATCATTTTTTGGTCCAATTGAGCGAAGGAAAGTATCGGCGGCTTGGGGCAGAAGACGGATGGCCGCAATCTGACATTTCGAGCAAGCAGGTCGTTGCCGGAGATTTCGACAACCATCGCGATCTTGATCTCGGCCTCTTGGGTGCCGATGGTGACATCAACGTGTTCATGAATCAACGTGGATGGAAATACGACCGCGATAGCGGATTGAAGCAATTTCCAGACGCAGAAAACGTCGAATCGATCGTGGCCGTCGATGCGGATCGCAATGGGGTTGTCAATCTCGTCACTCGCAATCAAGACCAAGTCTTGATTTGGCATCGTCAAGGCAACCAGGGCTGGGGCAAGGATTCAGAATATCGCTTGCCAATCAACACTGATTACACGGCCCGACCGGTTGCTCGCAGACCGTTGGCGGTCGTTGACCTTTGGGGCGATAACCAGCGAGAGTTTCTTGTCGCAGTAAACAATGGTTTCACCTGGCTAGCGCAAAGTGGCGTTTCGGGCGAAGTACATTGTGGCCAGGCAACAGAAATCGTCGGTTGGAATCTGTTGGCATTGGATGGTGCATCCGGTTGGACGATCTTATATGTCGACCAAAGAGGTGAGCTGATGCAAGTTCCACCAGGAAATGGCCGCAGCGCGTTCATTTCCGTCGACTTTGCCGGCAAAACGAACGATGCCGACTCGATGCGTTCAAACCGGTCAGGCATAGGGACACGCTACCGTATCCAGTCAGGAAAGAGTTGGGCAACCGGAATGACTTTGCCATGGTCATCTCACAGTGGCCAGAGTCGCCAGCCCGAATTGGTGGGAACTAATGGAATGTCCACAATCGACTTAATCGCCGTTGACTGGTCTGACGGCGTTTTTCAGGTTGAAATGGGATTACCCGCGCGGCAACATAAAACCATTTCGGAAACGCAACGTCAACTTGCAAGTTGTCCGATCGTCTTTGCCTGGGATGGCAAAAAGTACGGCTTCATTACAGATGTATTAGGGGTCGGCGGAATCGGTTTTATGGCCGAACCGGGACATTATTCGACACCACGGCCCTGGGAGAACCTGCTGCTGACGGACCAGCAGGTCCAGCCCAGCGAGGGTGTGATTGCAATCAAGTTAAACGAGCCCTTTGAAGAGGCCTGTTATCTCAAGGATGTAAGGATGTCGGTGGTGGATGTTCCCGCCGGATGGAAGGCTGTCGTTGATGAACGCATGGGGATTAACGACCCACAGCCTACAGGCAATATCTACTTCTATCGCGACGAGTTTCCCGTCATTGAAGCTCGCTGTCGTGATGGCAAAGACCAGACCGTTGCGGTCGCCAATTTGGATAGGATTGCTGCGGATGTTGGTGACTTAGATTCTCACTTGGTCGGTCTACTTGAAAGCCAGCAATCCTTGGTATTCCGATTTGGAGTAGGCCCAGTCGGACTTAAACGCCCCGCGCTGAAGCTTGCTGGATGGGTTGAGTATGGATACTCGCAAACCGTCTTTTCCGCCTGGCAAGCAGGACGCACCTTCGAGGCCCCCACCTTGGAAGTGAGCAGCGACGGCCAGTCATGGCACACGATTTGGAATCAGTTCGGCTATCCTGCCGGAATGGCCAGGGAAATTCTGGTGCCGCTTTCGCTGGACAATCTGGACTTGCAAGATGGCATAAAATGGTTCCGCATCCGTTCGAATATGCAAGTCTATTGGGATCAAATCATGTTGGTCGATCTCGAATCCCAAGACGATATCCGACCACAGCGATTAGATTTACTGACCGCCGATTTACGGCGGGTCGGATTTCCGCAGCGCACGACAGCAGCCAATTTTTTCGGCCAATACGATTACTCCACACGGTATGGAACGTGGGATGTGCGGCACCTGCCTGGGTTTTACACCCGTTTCGGGCCAGTGACCGACCTGCTGCGATCTTCTGAAGACTTGGTCATTTTCGGACCGGGCGAAGAGGTGCATATTGAGTTCAAGTTACCGGGCGACCTGGCGACGGGAATCCGTCGCTATTATTTATTGGAGCTGGAAGGTTGGTGTAAAGACATGGATCTTTACACCGATCAAGGCAACCGATTGGGACCATACCCGGGGCCTTATCAATGGGCGTCTGATGAGTTGCCTCATGGGTCGCCTCGGAACACTACCATAACCGATGACCAAAAAATCGATCGGATGCGGCGATACCACTACCGTTACGAATCGGGACCGTGGTATCCGACCGCTATCGACGATCCTTTCAATCAAATGTTCCAGCGGGAGTAAACGAAGTGATTGAGACCGCCCCAAGTCGAAAGCGTTTACGCAAGAAAGTATTAAGTGCGGCTATTCTATCTTGCATTGTATTTTCAATTGCTGTTTCGGTGATACTAATTCGTCGCCAAAATAGTTTCGGCGAGATTTACTTCGTTGATATTGCTAGCGCTTCGGGTGTCAACTTTATTCCGGAAGATCGAGCGGAAGGAGATTTTCGGCTGATTGAAGCGATGGGGTCGGGGGTTGGCTTGATCGATTTTGACAACGACGGCAGGCTTGACATTATTTTTGGCCAGGGTGGTCGCCTGCCCGGTGACCAGCAAGCCAGCGGGCCGTCCTGTCGATTGTTTCATAACCAAGGATCTGATACCTACGTCGATGTCACGCAAAGATCGGAAATCACCTTCGACGGCTTTGTTCAGGGTTTTGCCGCAGGCGACTATGATGGCGACGGCCATCAAGATCTTTTTATTGCCGGATTCGATCGCTCAGCTCTTTACCGAAACTTGGGCGACGGACGATTCGAGGAAACAACTGATATCGCCGGAGTTGCCGGAAAGGGTTGGGCCAGTTCTTGTGCTTTTGCAGATCTAAACGGCAACGGGTATCTGGATTTATATGTTGTCCGATACCTTGCCGACACGATTTCCCCATCCGGCCGTCCGACAGTCCAATGCCCAACCAATCAACCGGGGACACCAAGCCCTTATGGCTATTGCCCACCGGTGGCCCATGAGCCAGAGGCGGATATTATCTATCGAAATAATGGCGACGGAACATTTACCGACATCAGCGAATCATCGGGAATTGCCACCGCGCGTGCGCCGGGTTTGGGGTTGGTCATTGTCGACCTTGATGGCGATGGGAAATTGGATATCTATGTTGCCAATGATATGAAACCCAATCAACTTTGGCGAAACCTTGGCGACTTGCGGTTTGAGGAGGTTGGCATGTTGTCAGGCGTCGCGGTTGGTGAAAATGGCGAGTCGCGTGCCGGAATGGGGATTGCCGCAGGAGATTATGACGGCGATGGTTTGATCGATTTGGTTGTGACCAATTTCCAGGACGAACCCAATGACGTTTATCGCCAGGTAACACCTGGCCAATTTTTTGTTTCAACGCCCGATGTCGGGTTGACCGTTCCAAGCTTGACCGTGCTCGGATTCGGTATCGGTTTCTTGGATACAAACAATCGAGGAGTGTTGGACCTTTTTGTTTCAAATGGACACTTGAACGATTATCGGGTTATCGGCAAACCCTATGAGCAGAAACCGCAATTGTTCTGCAACCTTGCCAAACCGGGACACAGCAAATCAGGCCAGGTCTCGTTTGTAGACATATCGTCGACCTGTGGAAACTACTTTGGCGAACTTTGGCTGGGAAGGAGTGCCGCGTTGGGTGATTTGAATAACGACGGCCTGACAGACATCGTGGTGACTCACCTGAGGCGACCGCCCGCGATTTTAAAGAACGCCTCACAACCCAAAGGCCGCTTTCTCTGCCTACGATTAGAAAGCGACACACCGTCATCCAGCGCAATCGGAAGCCAAGTTGCGGTTCATGCATCGACCGGAGTATTCAGAAGAGCGGTATTCGGTGGCGGCAGCTATTTGTCCACCAGTGATCCACGAGTGTCGATCGGCTTGGGCGATGCGGTGGTTATTGACCACGTTGAAGTGACTTGGCCCAACGGAGAGAAACAGGTGATCGAAAATTTAGACTTAGATTCTTTTTACCGAATTCGCCAAGGCGCTAATCCAGTCAAGCTAGACCCTGTGTGAAAAGGGGGCTGACCCTTTGGAGGCGAGACGATTTTCCAGGTATTTCCTGCCTCGCCGGAGAGGGTCAGACCCTTTTTTAAGCACCGTCCCATAAATACAAGGTCTTTACTTCGGCGTTCCTGCATCGGGATTCGGACCTGTTTTCGGATCGGGGGCGGAGGTTGCCGATTTCTTGATTGCGTTAAGGTTGTACTGGTGGGCAGCGGATAATCGCCCGTGATTTGTTTGAGCGGTGGTGGGAGTTGCTGCGAGCGACAAACAATATTCCACTAAACAAATCGTTTCGTAATCGCTCAGCGTGGGACTGCTGGGATGAACCGTGCCAGGCATTCCGAGTCGAATCCTTGCAAACATTGCGCCGCGATCGCGACCGCCTTTCATCGGATCGGTCTCAAGGTTTCGTGGTGGCGATGGCATGCCGTGTTTGTCGAAAAAAGCCAATTGGCCATCAGCGCTTTGGTTGTGGCATTGGGAACAAGTCGCAGATCGGAATATCCGCTCGCCGTCGCTTAACATTGCAGCGGTGACCTCTGGCCAATCGGGAATCGCGATCGGTTCGCCCGGTGTAATCAGATTCGACTCGGTGGAAGGTAATGTTTCTGCATCGACCGAAACCTCCCGCTCGGCCATCGATTCAAGAAGGTATCTTTTTATGCCCGCTTGTCTCAGTTGAAGCGTCTGGGTGGCCAACTGGTCAAGGTCGGAATCACTCAGGTTTGGTAAACCACGCATCGCTGTGCCAGCAATCCCATCGCGGATCACCCTTTTGATGTCATCGTGTGATGGCAAACCGTTGGTCGTGCTTACCAAGCGGAAAGGGTCGTCCCTGAGGTTTCTTGATCTCGGATAGAGATGGCGATTTGCAGGGCCATCACCAAGCCCTGATAAACCATGACATGATGCACAGTGGGTGGAAAAGAGTGAGGATACCTCGCCTGATTCAAAGTTCGCCTTTGGGTTAGACGGTTCGTCGCTGGATAGGATTTCTTGCAATTCCTTGACAGAATCAAGGTCGCTAGGGTCTACATTGATTCGGGATTGAAGCGATTGGATGCGAAACATCCTGCTTCGCCCCGACAAATAGCGATCAAAAAGTTCTGTGCCGCGAGTTGATTGCCCCGCTAAAATAGCGGCAGTCGCAGCGGTGCGGAGTGTGATAGCGGTTTGCGAACCGTCGAGGTCTGCGAGCTCAAAACGTCTCAAGGCCTCATCAAAGTCGCCGCTCAGATAGGCAACTTCTGCGGCTTCAAGCCATATCTTGGAATCATCGGTGGAGGCAGCAATTAGGTCCTCGATGACTTTTCTGGCATCCTCGACCCTCCCTAGTTCGCGTAGCGAGCGACTCAGCCACAGCGATTCTCGCTCCGACCCGGGCCAGCGATCGAGAAACGCTCTGAATAACCTAGCTGCAGCTTCAGGCTTATTGAGTTCCAATAAAGACTGTGCCAATCCGATTTGCGCGCCGCAATGGTTGGGCTCGGTATCCAAAGCATCAGCAAAGCTGTTTTTGGCTTTGATATGATCGCCAGCCAATTGAGAAGCCACCCCCTTCCCCCATTCAAGGGCCGCTTCTGAGCCGCCAAGGCTTTCCCATCGCGACAATAAAGAGTCCGCCTCCCTCAAAACTTCCGAAGGTTCGGTGTTCCGGTCGGCAATCGCAAGCAAATATGTCGTCGCGGTATCGTCCAACGACGCGCCAGCCAAAAGTAAGTTGTCAAATGTTTCTTCAGACGCTGTTTCTAAACCCGGCCAACGAAAACCGCCAAGCCGCTTTTCCAACTCGATCTCCACCTGGCCGTAACCCAATCGAGTGCCGGCGGTAAGCGAAAGTTTTGCCATGACTTGTCGCCATTGGCGATGGTTTCCCAGGTGCCGCTGTCGCTTCGCACGCAACAGTAAATCCGCGACCGGGTCACCAGCCAACTGATCGGCGATTCGGATTCGATCGTTTGCTTCGGCGAACTGACCGCGGTCGGCGAAACGATTGGCCGACCAACGCAATCGATTGCTAAGTACATGGGTTCCGACATAAATCAAAATCATTGCAACAACCGCCACCCAAAGCCAGTGAAGGCGGTTTGGCAACAGGCCGATGCGTTTGTTGATTGTCGTCATTGACCGGATATTAGTTGCTGGAAGGACAGGTATCGGATAACATTGCAATACTAATATACTGATTCAGTGTCCATTTGGGAGCGAACCGTTGTTCGTGGCGAAACAGCCAGTTATGTGGACGGTCGTCAAAATTTCCGCCATCGGCTTGGCGATCGGCTTTGCCGTCGTATTGAGCCGCGTATCGTGGATCTATTACGCTACTGACGGAACCGGGGACCAGCTAAATCATAATGAAGTCCTTGCGTTTCGACAGGTCGTTGAAACGCGGCAAATCGGAAATGATTCTCTCGAGGTTGGCGAACCGCTTACCGATGAGATGGTGATCAGTGTCGAGCGGTTCTGTGGTGACTGCCACTCCGTGCCTGATCCAACGCGTTTTGCTCGCCACCACTGGGTCGATGAGATCAAACGCGGATACGAGTTTTATGCCAGGTCAGGACGAACCGATCTTAAACTTCCGTCGCCAGCGACAACGCTGAACTATTACTTGACGCGGGCGGAAGAAAAGCCGCAATGGGCTGGCGTCAATAACTCGCCTGTGCAACGGGCGACCCCCTTTCGTGCCGAAAAAAGATTCATGCCCAGCGGTGTCGGTCTACCGGAAATATCGACACTTATTTGGGGGCCGTTGAGACAGAAAGGGAGTCCGCAATTGTTGGCGGGCGACATGAAGTATGGGCAGATCGTCGCGATCGATCCGAATAATTCCCAAGCCGCGCCTCTGGTCATCACCAGACTAAAGCACCCCGGACGCATCATTCCGGTTTCGCTAACCGGCGACGATTCTACGGAGTTCATTGTCGCCGATTTGGGGACCTACATGCCCGACGAAGAGGCTCGTGGTAGTGTGGTGCTATTGCGTCGTCCGTTGGGGGCTCCAACCTTTGAAACGATCGAAATCGCGACCGGCTTTACGCGGGTCTCGGATGTTCAGGTCGGAGATTTTGATGGTGACGGGAAACCCGATTTGATCGTCGCGGAGTTCGGATGGCAGCTCAGCGGCGGGATTTGGTTATTAAGAAACGCAACCGAGCGCGAAGGTGGCCTGCAATTCGAACGGACTAGGATTGATGATCGGCCAGGGACTATCAAGCTGGAGGTTCTTGATTTTGATGGAGATGGCAAGTCTGACTTTCTTGCGATCACCTCACAAGAATATGAAACGATCGATCTTTATTTGAATAAGTCATCCGGCGATTTCGGCTCCGGTCGTCACCTCAAGAAGCATCCATTCGTACAGGTTCAACTCTGGGAAGGCCATGATTTGACTTTCGGTTTTAGCCACTTAAAAGTTTGTGACCTGAATCAAGATGGCCTGCCGGACATCGTTTTTTCCAGCGGCGACACTTGGGACAATTTGCTTGCCGTTCAATCACATGGCATCCATTGGCTGGAGAACCTGGGCGGCCTGGAGTTTCGATATCACCAAATTGCGAAGTTGCCAGGCGCGTATTCGTTCGCGATCGACGATTTCAATCGGGACGGCCAACTTGACGTGATTGCCGTTTCTTGGTTGGCACCGGCAGTTGAGCCCGCCGAGGTGTCGGCTGGGCGTTTCGGGTCGATTATTTTGTTGGAACAAACAGACGGTGGGCAATTCTCGCGTCAGACCCTCGAAAGCGGCAGCCCATATTATTCGACGATTGTCAGTGGCGACTTTGACGAAGACGGCGATGTTGACTTTGCGGTCGCTTCAGGGCCAATGGTTGCCGAAAACCGTCGCGACGGTTGCTACCTTACAGTCTGGCGAAACGGTATCGCGCCCTAGCAATCCTCGATCGCCAGAGGTTCAAAGGCCAAGAAAATAGTGATTCGACGCCGAGAATTAATCAACGCTGTATTTTGCTCCATTTGCCTGCCCTGCCAAAACGCACTTCGGTGCATTCGTTTAATCTTTTGGGCAGCGGCCTAAGATCTCCAAGCTCTTTCCCAGCCACTCAACAGCTCTGGTTGGAAAAGCAACACGAATGGTTTGATCTGGAATGCCGGTGGCAAAGACGCTGAATCGACAGCCCGATGACGGACTGTCGATCTCAATCTTAAAGGCAGGCAAAGCGATGGGTTTCATCGATTGCCAGTCCCTGTCCCATGACTAACCTAAATCGCAACTATTGGAAATAAACCTTAGTGCTGTCTTGTCATTCAAGATTTATGTCGTAGGTGTTCTCGCCCGCTTGAATGGTGGTTTTCAGCGGAGTTGAGTGAGGGGCCGAATACTTTTCTGGCAGCAAGTGCTTTGGGGGCGGTTCTTCGGCCATCTCCTCTGGTTTGTAATCGTCCGGCATCTCATCGACCTGAACACCGCTGGTGTCCATTGCCGGGACAGTTGGCTTGCGATCATACTTGAAGACGTGAATCGTAAACTCACCAGGCAACGCGCCATCGTCTTTCTCAAATGTTGTCAGCGTGTACTTGCCTTGTGCGTCGGTAAGACCGACCGCAGGTTGGGTGTCTGCGTCTGTTGAAGAGAACCCAACGGTGGCTCCTTCGACCGGTTGGCCTTTGTAGGTCACTACGCCACTTACCGGATAAGTCGTTGGCTTCGATTCGCCACAACCAACAATCGTGAAAGCGACCAGGGCCACTACGGTTGTCGCCCGAGACATAACGTTTAATTGATTCATTTTTTACGGTTCGTTTTCGATACTTGACGAAGTGGTGGAAAAGAAAAGGGCGCGAACGTGAACATTCGCGCCCTGAATTAAACTTGGGTTTCAAACCGCTCCGGGCGACATCAGGGAAGTTCGAACGTTTCACCGCCTGCCTTGGAGCCAAGTGCGCCCCAAATACCATAAGGCGACGGCCCCGAGTTGTTGCTTCGCGGACTTGCCGCAGCTAGATTGCCCGCGTTTACCGAGTCGGTTATGAACCGAACGGAAGCGTCCGCGAGGGCGATTTGAACGCCACCGGGGTGCCGACTTGTCGGCGGCAAAACCATGCCATCTTGATCGCCCCAGGTGCCTGCATTGAAACAAGAGGGACTGTTGGGGCCGAGGATTGTGTTGAATCCAACATAGTGGGGCTGGCCATCGGTCCAACTGATGCCGGTACGATTGTTAAGGCCTGTCCCGGCTACGTACCAACGGCCAAGAGTAACGGTTCGGCAAAGAATCGGTGAATCATGAACGCCAGGAACTTCCGCAGTACCGACCAAAAACTCAGTGCCTTGGAATACGGCTGGTGTTGAAGGTTGAGCACGCGGGCCGTTGGTGTGGATCAGCCTTTCGCTCATCAGGATCGTATTGGACAGTCCGTCCGTGATATCCCGAAATCGGGTGTTGCGGCGGTTTCCAAATACTCCGCGGACAATTTGGTTGTCACGAATGCCCAGCGCTTGGTCACCGACCGAGAAGCTGTAGGTGTTCAGTCTTCCCCCAGGATTGTTGCCTGGGTCAGATGGGCAACGCAGGGTCGCCGGGGAATTATCCCAGCGCACCCAGCCACCCCACGCGGTTGGTCCGCCTGGTGCAATTGGCGGAGCGGCCGTGGGGTCGCCCGCTTGAATCGCGTCGTACATTGGGCCTTGTTCGATAAACGGCAATATACCGATGAACCCTGACAAACGGTTGCGGTTCCCCTCGTTGTTGGCATTGCCTGCGGTTCCACCCTTGCGGGCAATCAAGGCGTTGTAAGTGCTCTCGTAATTGTGATGAGCAAGTGCAAGTTGTTTCAAGTTGTTGCCGCACTGCATGCGACGCGCTGCCTCCCGGGCCGCCTGCACGGCGGGCAGCAGCAACCCGACCATCACGCCGATGATGGCTATAACCACCAACAACTCCACCAGCGTGAATCCCGAACGAGAACTTCTGTGGTGAGACACGATAAACCTCCGAAAAGCGGAAAAAAAGAAAAACCGTTCCCGATACTGCGAGGTGACGAAAAGCGGTTCAAATCGCCGAGTGAATGGAAAAGTGATTAAAGGTGGATAAGCAGCAAGTAAGTGCCAGTAAGGGGAGTATGTCGGCCTTGGCGGCTGGCTGTCAACGATTTTTCCGGCTTATGGTCTAAAAAAGACGATTTTTTTCAAAATATACGATAAATTGCGAAACAGCCCCTTCGGGTGGACGTTTCTTCTTTTTTTCCGCAGAAATAGTGTTTTTTGGCGAACTTTTCAGCCGGCAGGGCCGTGCAACGTTCAGCAGAACCGGAAAGAAAAATGCTGCGCCAGATGAACGCGGTGTCTTGCCGCCAACGATGTGCGAGCGGCTCAACCTGCGTTTTCTTGCACAGAGTATTGAACGTTGCGTTGCGCCGTCATTGGCTTGTTGCAACTGAGTGCGACGGCCCTGTCGCATTGGAAGTACCACAGCGGCCTGAGTGTCCCGTTAGTAATGATTTAGCCAATAGGCGAACCGGCGTTCGCGATTTCGTGTGCAATCCTTGCGGCGGCGTTCAAACACTGTGCCGAACGTGGAGCGACGGACAAGGCAAACAAATAAATAAATAAAGAACACACTTTGCACACTCGGAAACGTTATCCGGATACCGTCGCGGCCACTGTTCGAAATTGACGCGAGAAATTAAGTGCCGCGCTTGCATCGATCGAAAACCGGATCACGCCATCTTTGGCGAAGGGCAGATCATCCGCCCAGTTGATCTGCGCCCACACTCGGATAACCGCCAATCGCTGGATTGGCATATTTGTCTGTAAGCCTGAAAATGGTGATCTCGCCACCTTCGTTGAGTCGCTCGAGCCAGGACCTTATATGGATGGATGTGGGAATGAGAGTAGGGGGACCGCCGGAAATGCTCCCACGCCAATCCCATGCACCAGCATTCAACCGTCGCGCCAGGATGGAACTGAGCGGTTTTGATTGACTCATCTTTTACTATTGGGTCTGCAAAGCCGTCATAAACGAGTGTCATCGCGTTTAGTATGATAGTGGTATGCGATTAAAGTCCACACATTGGAGATTCTGCCGCCGATCAGAACAGTCGATGTTCACGCATAGCAAGAGTTCTTTTGGCACCCGGGGCAATCCACATCATTCATTTCACGAATGTCACCGACTGGGTGATTGTATAATGATTCGCTAGGGCGAACGGCGAACCGATGACGGTTGACGTTTCCTTGGACTCCAGATATGCCAAATCGCTAGGTTCTGTTTGAAAAGGGGTCTGAACCTCTCCGGCGAGCCACGAAATACCTAAAAACCGTCTCGCCTCCAAAGGGTCAGACCCCTTTTCAAACATAGCCTCGTGAAAATGAACAAATCAGTTTAGCTCCTTAGCCAATAAGCAGGTCGGCAAAACAAAATTAGCCGCATCGCGTTAGTTTTGAAGTTGCGCCTTTGGCTCCTATCCCAACCCGAAGCGTAAGCGAGGGAACGACTTACGTCGCTTTGGCGACATGCACATCCAGTCCCTCGCTCACGCGTCGGGTTAGGATAAGGCACGGCAAATTACGCCAGGTATCTATCTAAAACCAAGAATAGCGCAACTTCAAAACGCGTTAGCGACGGCTGACAGGAACCGGGGCTAACGCCCAATGGCTGTTATACCGAAAGACTTGTGCCGACCTGCTTAACTATTGCGATTGCCCCGTTTACCTGCATCGATTGAGGACGCTACCAGGACGATGCCCACGACAGATTGCGGTTCACTTCGTCGAAAGAAAACGAACCATTGACTGGCATGCTCTTGGTTCTTACGTAAGGCGTTTTCCACACATACCCGAAGAACCACACATAGTAGTCGGCGACGATTTCAATTTCCGTTCCATTTGTCCCGGCTTTGGGTTGAAACACGCTGCGTTCGAACACCAGGGGTGCAACGTACCCGGGTAACCCGCCGTTGTGCTTGCGCTGGAAAACATTTGCAACATCGGATCGACCATAACGTTTTGTAATCAACCCAAGGGCCAGAAAGCCGCCTGTGAAGATTGCTAAGAACGCCAGCAATCGCAAAATGAAGAGGGATTTTGGCAACTTGGATTGCATGATGACACTCTCGTTGGCCATAACTTTTAGTTTGATTCTATCGTTTCGAATTCCGCATCAATCCACGTTCGCTGCTATGTTTACGTTCTCGCCACGACTTACGCAATAACAGCCAAAGGTGACCCATCCGAACTGCGAGTCATATCAATGCACTGGCGATCGGTGGAGGCGACTGGGGCATGGTCGATCTTACGGAGGTATTTGTCGACTGTGTGGCCGTGAAGTAGGTGATCAGTATCGCGAATAAAGAACCGAGGCTCAAGATCGTTCATCCAGAGGCCACACGGATTCGGAAGCGTAACGGCCAGGCCGGCACGTCGATAGCGACTGTCGCTACGCAGCAGACGTCTCTAGGGGCGATTCGTTCGGCTACGGCGGGTTACCGACGTCGGCATCACGGACAACCAACTAACGGCCCGGTCACGATTTTTGACACCCCCCGCTGGCCCGTGCGGTTTCGCTAGAATAACGGCCATTGACTGCTCTCACCAATCCAATCTAGGGGAACCCGATGGACCAGTACGATGGCTCAGTGACTTTGGTGGTCTTGGAATCGAATCGGTGTCAGATGTCTGAAACGATGGATGTTGATACGGCTTTGACAGTGATCGCCTTGATATCCGACGATCCAGACGATTGGGAACAGGCGACCAGCGTGTGGCCACGGTACAGGACGCCTGTTGTGCCTGAGTTCACGAGCAGTTTTCCGATAGAAGAAATCGATCGTTATGAAGTGTCGAAGTTATTGTCAGCATCAGAGGCTTGGGTTGTAGTCGATTTTCCAAGTAAACGCATATTCACAGGCGGTCGTTTCATGGCCGTGGGACGTGACGCGGCCTTTGCCATGTTTGTTGATGATGATGGTGTTCAGCATGATCCGATGAGCGTGCATTTACCGCCATGGTGGGAACTGCATGAAGGGGCTGCAGTCGACTCGCCGGACCAGCCTCGCCAATCAGCGATTGAAAAGCCGAATGTCAATCGCCAAATCCTCTACGGCGAACCGTTGCTGAAGGACATCGCGACCGGCGTCCTTGAAATCGTTTCCAGCGATTCATGGCGGTCCAGCGAAAGCAGCGAAAACAACGAAAACAACGATGCGAAACACTCACGTTATCTTTTCACTGTTACCGTTCATCGCGATTGGTTGATGACACCTCGAAAAGATTTAGACGGCCGCATGCCGAGACAATCGTTACATGGTGCAACTGGTTGGAGCGAGCGTGTAACCTGGGGGCAAAAACTTCGCATCCAAAATGATGGCCCCGCCATTGCCGTTCCTGACGATTGGCCAAGTTTTGCCACCGCACCGATGGGCCATGAAGAGGTTTGCATTTACTTTGATTTGTGTCGCGAATTGATCGATGCCGCCTGGCGTTGGTGTGAAAGCGAAGCAGGGCGAGTGGCTCAACAGAATGAAGACGGCGCATTAAGTGAGCTAGTCGAATATTTGCGTGTGGCTAAAGAGGCTTGGCTTGATAGTTCTTTCGAAGGAGGTTCGCCCCCCAGCTTTATCATCGAATGTGATCGCAGGCGGGTACCGCGCGGAGCGGGGGTTGCCATTGCAGGAATTGAAGAAGTGCAAGCGGAACAGCATGTCATTGACTGCGACTGTCCGATTTGCGAAATGATGTCAGCTGGGATATTCGGGATCGGATTCACCCACATTGATGGACACCATCTGGAGCTCGATGAAGAGTTCGCATTCTCATTGGCCGAAACTTATGAAGACTGGATGATCAAACAGCAGGAGTTCGCTGAGTTTTCCGATCGGGTGGAACTTCTGCAGGCCGAGCGCGAGGCCGGTGAAACGACAGAAAATCCATTCGCATCCGCTTGGACAGGCATCTGTGACGATGGCCACTTGCCCGGGGACAGCCATGGGCACTTAAAGCTGGCGTTCATGATTGCCGAAATCATTTCCGCCCTCGAAGCGGCAGCCGCGTCACGAGAGGAGATTGGAACACTGAACGAGTCCTTTAATAATTACCGGCTGTGCGATGATGCTGAACGTCCCCAATCGGCGTCTGCACTTAAGGCCAACCTGCAGGCGATCGCCCAGGGCTATCCAAATCTGGTCTCGAAATCAGCCGACTTGCAAAGCCGAATCGACGAAGCTGAGCGCAATCGCTGGCTCCGGAATAATGATTTCAACTGACCCGTTTAAAGAACCCTATCTGGAAACGATCGATATCGAAGCATACAACCACTATTAATCTAGGTTGACAACTTCACTTCCCTGTCGCGACCCTACGGCACGCCAAATGTCCAAATTGATCGTGTTCGAAATAAAGCGAACCGACCCATCGCCTAAGGCGGCATTCAAGCCACCGGGATGGTAGCTGTCGTACGATACCTCTCGTTCACTGTTATTGCGAATTCCCCGCGTTCGGGGGCTTGGTGCAAAGAACGTTGACCCTAACTGCTCCGAGAAATCACTGCCTTCACCACTGTCTGCGTTGAAATTAAAAAACGCATAGCGGTCGCAGATGTCACACCCGAGAGCAGCGTCGACGAGGTACTCCGCCTCAGCGAACATCAGTGTATTGCTTAACCCGTCAATCACGTCCGCAAACCGATAGCCTTGACGATCGCACGTCGCAGTGGCGCCAGCACCGCGACATCGAACCGCGTTGAACATGCCGTTGGAAAACTCCATTCCAGTATTCGCGGTTAGATTGTCGTTTTGAGCGTTATTGCCTGCGCAGGCCAGGTAATTCGTCGTCGCTCGATTGGTTAAACCATTGATGTTTCTCGGTTCGGGGTTTGCATGTGGTGAAGAAGGGCATATCAAGGTAGGAACTGGTGTCCTTGCGAGCTGAATGATCCGTAGGCTTCGCTCGTCGGTGCCGCCGGAGTGGCCACTGTCATCGATCGGCCTAATCAAAACCTCATTCAAAGCTTGTTGCTCCATAAATGGCAGGGTGTCCCATTGCCACGTGTGGCCCCATCGTGCTCGAACGCCTATCGGAAGAGTTCTGAAAGTATCGTGGTGATTGTGCAGCGCTAACGCAATCTGTTTCGAATTGTTTCCGCAACTCATGCGCCGGGCCGCCTCTCGCGCGGCCTGAACCGCAGGAAGCAGTAGGCCGACCATCACACCAATAATCGCGATCACAACCAGAAGCTCCACCAAGGTGAAACCCATCTTACGCCGAATCATGATAAAATCTCTCAGGGTTGAATAAACAAGCTTATAAAAAACAAAACGGATTCACTATGGCCCTTCTTCAGCAAGTTCTGGCTCTGCACCTTCCGGAAGCTCACTGGTTGGCGTTTGAGTCATGGGTGCAATTTCAACGGGGCCTCCACCGGAACCGCCGCACCCTGATGCAATCGCTGCCAGAAATACAAGAACACTAAACCGACCTAAATCGCTACGCATCAGCAGCTCCTTTGCAGGAAGACGAAATAATTATCAATGAAGG
>DIUH01000001.1:7118-25339 GCA_002428205.1 Planctomycetaceae bacterium UBA6163 | reverse complement strand
CCAACCGTCG
Source organism: Planctomycetaceae bacterium UBA6163 (assembly GCA_002428205.1). GTDB lineage: Bacteria > Planctomycetota > Planctomycetia > Pirellulales > Pirellulaceae > UBA6163. Next base: position 25,329 of record DIUH01000001.1, on the reverse strand, counting down.
CAACTTGAGATGGCGTAAACCGACCGGTGGTCCTAGCCCTGTTTGGCCTCGATCTTACCCCACGTGTCGCGCAGCGGCACCGTGCGGTTGAATATCGGCTTGCCCGGCGCACTGTCAGGGTCCACGCAATAATACCCCAATCGCTCAAATTGCACCCGATCGCCCACAGCGGCATCAACCAACGAAGGCTCCACCCAGGCTTTGGTAATCTGTAACGATTCGGGATTGATCACATCGAGGAAGGTCTTCCCCCCGTCGGGCGTTTCCGGGCTTTCGATCGTGAACAACCGGTCATAATTCCGCACTTCCACTTCGCCCGCGTGCGCGGCACTGACCCAGTGGATCGTCCCTTTGACCTTGCGACCCGACGTGTCTTCACCGCTCTTGGTCGCCGGGTCATAAGTGCACAGCACTTCGACGACCTTGCCGCCAGCATCTTTAACGACGTCGTGGCAATCGACGATGTATCCGGCACGCAGTCGAACCGCGCCGCCTTTCTTGAGCCGGAAAAACTTGCCGGGTGCCTCTTCGCGAAAGTCTTCCTGTTCGATCAACAGCGAACCCGAAAAGGGAATCTCGCGCGAACCGGCATCCGGGTCTTCGGGGTTATTGACCGCGTGAGTCATCTCGATAACGTCGCTGCCATCGGCGTTCTTGGGCCAATTGGTGATCGTCAATTTCAACGGATCGAGCACCGCCATGCGACGTGGCGCGACGCGGTTCAAATGATCTCGCACGGCGTTCTCCAGTCGCACGATATCGATCACGCTGTTGAACTTTGCGACACCGACGTCAGCGGCAAAGTTTCGCATCGATTCGGGCGTGTAACCGCGCCGGCGAAGGCCGCTGATCGTCGGCATTCGGGGATCATCCCAGCCTTTGACATGCTTCTCCTTTACCAATTGCAACAGCTTCCGTTTGCTCATCACCATATAGGTGATATTCAAACGTGCAAACTCGATCTGGCGAGGATTATGAATCTTAAGGTTTTGGCAAAACCAATCATATAATGGGCGGTGGTTTTCAAACTCCAAGGTACAGATCGAAAACGAAATGTTTTCCAGCGAATCGCTTTGACCGTGCGCCCAGTCATACATCGGATAGATACACCACTTATCACCGGTGCGATGGTGATGAGCACGCAGAATACGGTACATCACCGGGTCACGAAGATTAAAGTTTGGTGATGCCATGTCGATTTTGGCACGCAACGTTCTCGCACCATCGGGAAACTTGCCGTCACGCATCGCGCGAAACAATTCTAAGTTTTCCTCTGGCGTTCGGTCTCGGAATGGGCTGTTGCGTCCAGGTTCCGTCAGCGTGCCGCGATACTCGCGTGTCTGTTCCCCGGTCAAATCACAAACATACGCTTTGCCGTCTTTGATTAATTGTTCGGCCCAAAGATAAAGCTGGTCAAAATAGTCGCTGGCATAATGCAGATTGTCCCACTGAAAGCCGAGCCAGCGGACATCTTCCATGATCGAATCGACATACTCGGTCTCTTCCTTGGCTGGGTTGGTGTCATCAAAACGCAGGTTGCACGTGCCGTTGTATTTCTGAGCCAACCCGAAGTTCAGACAGATGCTTTTGGCATGGCCGATATGCAGGTATCCGTTGGGTTCCGGCGGAAACCGGGTGGCCACTCGGTCGAATCGACCGGACGCCAAATCGGCATCGATCGCTTGTTCAATGAAGTGTTTTGATACGCGTCCGTCTGGGGTTTCGCTCATTTTTGCTCTGCTCGAACTGGCTGACCGCTGTGTCGTATTATCGTGTCGTTTTAACATCACATCATGCCGGGTGGCCAACCGTCAGTGGTGGCGACCAGGGCATCATTGCCGGTAAGCGTAACTCATCGGATCGCTCTTGCCGATTCGCCGTCGGCGCAAACCCAACGAGATGTGAACGGCGATTCAAGCGGCCAGAGACGGCAAAAAAAATCGTGATTTTCTTTCGCGTGCGTGACCAGACGTGTCATCGGCGGCGCGGATACTGTGGGTAAGACACCAGCCAAAACAAGACCGAAAACGACATCAGGTGACGAGCAACTTTTGCTATCAATCCCCTTTTTTAGTGGGAGTGAACAAAAGTGAGTGCTTGTTGATTGTCGACGGGTCGGCCAGGCCTTACGATCTGAATAACGGGAAAAGCGGGAACCCGATGTAAATCGCCCGAAAGAGTAACCAAGCCAGCAGGGATTTGATTCAATGGCCAAGAAAAAAACGATTGCAACAGAAGCGGCTTCCAAGGGTGTGAAGCTCGATCCGGGGATGAAGGCGATTCTCGATCTGGAACCAGGTCTGAAGACGACGCTGCAACAGATCGAAAAAACGTTCGGCGAAGGGGCGATCATGCCGCTGGGGGCATCCCAGCAACTGAGCATCGAAGGGGTCTCGACCGGCAGCCTCAGCCTCGACATGGCGTTGGGGGGCTATGGACTGCCTCGTGGTCGAATCATTGAAATCTACGGTCCGGAGTCGAGCGGTAAGACGACGCTGGCGTTGCATGTGTGTGCCGAAGCACAAAAGTTGGACGGCATTGCGGCGATCATCGATGCCGAACATGCATTTGATCCGACTTGGGCCAAGAAATTGGGCGTTGAGTTGGACACGCTGCTGGTCAGCCAACCGAGCAGTGGCGAAGAAGCGATGCAGATTTGCGAAATGTTGGTCAAGAGCAATGCGGTCGATGTGATCGTGATCGACTCAGTGGCGGCGCTGGTACCGCGAGCGGAATTGGAAGGCGAAATCGGCGACAGCCACGTCGGCTTGCAAGCTCGCTTGATGAGCCAGTCGTTGCGGAAGCTGACCGGCGCGATCGCCAAGAGCAAGTGTGTGGTGATTTTCATCAACCAGATTCGCGAGAAGATCGGCGTGATGTTCGGCAGTCCGGAAACAACCCCCGGCGGACGAGCACTGAAGTTCTATTGCTCGTGCCGAATCGATGTTCGTCGCATCGGTGCGATCAAGGACGGCGAAGAACAGGTCGGCCAACGCGTCAAGGCAAAGATCGTCAAAAACAAGGTTGCGCCTCCGTTCCGCGTCGCCGAGTTCGACATGATGCATGCTGACGGCATCAGTTTCGAAGGCGACTTGTTGGACTTGGGAACGGTCCACAAGGTGATCACGCGCAGCGGTGCTTGGTTCAAGTACGGCGAAGTTTACCTCGGCCAAGGCAAGGAAAAAGCACGTAATTTCTTGATCGAAAATCCGGAAGTCACCGAAGAGATCAAGCAATTGGTGCTGGCCACCGGTGGCTATGCCGGACCGCTGAGCGATGGTGATGGCGAAGAATCCGAAGAGGTCGAGGCCGAAGACGCGGTCAACAGTTGATGGCACGCATCGCCCAATCCATGGTTGTTGCATAGAATCCATTTTTTGGGAGCGGTCGGGCCCTCTCCCGCCGCTCAGGCATCGACCTCTCCCCGTAAAGCCGGGAGAGGTGGGCTGAATTGCAACCCCATCGAAAAACACGTTATGTCACTGCTGCAAATCGCTTGGCGCAATTTTCGTTACCGGTCTTTGTCGAGCGTTTTGACCACATTTTCGCTCGCCTTGGGCGTGGCGNNTGGTGGTTCTTGTGCTAGCCATTTACGGCATCATCACCGACGCGTTCCGCAGCAATTCGGCGGTCAGCTACAACCTCGTGGTTGGCCCCCCCAAAGGCGACCCGCTGCAGTTGACGCTCAATTCGGTTTATTACCTCAGCCAGCCGATCGAGAACTTGTCGTTCGAGGACTTCATGGAGTTCTATTCGCAGGAAGATCGTGCTGCGATGGTCGCCAAGTTCGGCGGGTCGTCGGCATTGGGCGAGCGGCCGGGCAAGTATTCACGATACTTGGCTGGCGGTTTGGCGATTCCGCTGGCGCTGGGCGATTATGTCGACCAATATCGCGTGGTCGGAACCACGACCGATTTCTTTGACAAACTGTTGCATGGGCCCGAAGTTGACCAACCTTTTGAGTTTCGCCAAGGACGCAACTTCGAATATTTCAACGAAGAAAACGGCTATCTCGAAGCGGTGCTCGGATCACGCGTGGCGTCGAACTTAAATCTCGGCGTGGGCGATATTTTCTATCCCACGCACGGCGACCCCGAAGGCAAAGGACACAAAGATGCCTTCAAAGTGGTCGGAGTTTTAGCACCGACGGGCACGCCGAACGATCGCGCAGCGTTTGTCAATCTGGAAGGTTTTTACCTAATGGAAGGGCACGCCAAGCCGGTGGATGAATACCCTGCGGATATGGTCGAAGGCAATGCACCGTCAGGTCGCGATCCCGACGGCAACGAAATCCGGCCGCTGAACATTCCGCAGCGCGAGGTGACGGCGATTCTGGTCAGAAGCGGTGGTCTCTGGGGTGCCCAGTTAATGAACCTGATCAACGAAAGCAAGGACGCTCAAGCGGCCGCGCCGGTCGGCGAAATCCACAAGATGTTGACTCAAATCGTTGGCCCGTTATTGGTCGCATTGGTTGTCATCACGGTAATTACGTGTGTCGTCGCCGCGATGGGGATTTTGGTCGGTATTTACAATTCGATGAATGACCGACGGCGAGACATCGCGGTGATGCGAGCGCTGGGGGCGAGGCGCGACGCTGTGACCATGATCATTCTGCTGGAAAGTTTGTTGATCGCCATCATCGGCAGCATCGTCGGCTGGATCATGGCTCACGGCGCGATCCTGTTGGCCAGCCCTTTTATCGAAGAGTACACCGGCGTGAAGGCCGGATTCTTGACGTTCAGCCAGTTCGAGTTTCTGGTTTTGCCGCTCGTGTTGCTGCTGGCGATCCTGGCGGGTCTGTTGCCCGCTGCGGTTGCCTACCGAACCGATGTCAGCCGAAACTTGTCAGCGTAAACGCCGATCAGGCGGTGCGGATAGGTTTCAGGTCATTCTCTCCCATGAGCTTGTCGTTTAACCTATCGCGGTTTCAGCGGTTCACAAGCACTTATTCCATCACCCCCTCCAGCAACTTCATTAAAAATGAGTTTCAAGGTTTCCATCAACGGCCAATTGTTTGACAAAGAAGATGCCAAGGTCAGCGTTTATGACCATGGGCTGTTGTATGGCGACGGCGTATTCGAGGGGCTGCGAAGCTACAGTGGGCGGGTGTTTAAATTAGCTGAGCATCTCGACCGGCTTTATGAATCGGCCCAGGCGATCGGTTTGACCATTCCGATCGGCAAACAAGCGATGGCTGACGAAGTCAATCGGACCTTGAAGATCAACGATTTGACCGACGCATATATCCGCTTGGTCGTCACGCGTGGCAGCGGATCGCTGGGACTTGATCCGAATCGTTGCAGCAATCCTCAGGTGATTATCATCACCGACCACATCGCACTCTATCCGCCGGAACGGTATCGCGACGGCATGGAAATCGTCACCGCGTCGACGATGCGAAACCATTCTGCGGCGCTCAGCCCCCGCATCAAATCGCTTAATTACCTGAACAATATCCTTGCCAAAATGGAAGGATTGCGAGCCGGTTGCGACGAAGCGTTGATGCTCAATCACAAAGGCGAAGTCGCCGAGTGTACTGGCGACAACATCTTCATTGTCAAACAGGGGGTGTTGATCACGCCGCCGTCGGATGCCGGGATTCTCGAAGGGATCACCCGCAACGCCGTTATCGACTTGGCCAAGAAACTGTCGATCCCGTTTGCCGAAAAAACACTCGTTCGCCACGACATCTATGTTGCCGACGAATGCTTTCTAACCGGCAGTGCCGCCGAAGTGATTTCGGTCACGAAAATCGACGGCCGCTCCATCGGCGACGGCAAACCGGGTAAAATAACGGTCCAATTGGGCGAAGCCTTCAAGAAACTTGTCCACGAGGGCTGATCCGTCCCCCTTATCCCGATCCCACCAACGAGGCGACTGACTTGCGTTACTCCGCCCCCTGTTTCATGTTGGCCTTAGCCTCTTTGGCGTTTGGCCTGTCCGTCATCGGTTGCAAACCGTCCGAGACCAGACCCGGCGATGGACAATCCGCAACCGGTGATGCCGCTAGTGGCGACAAACGATTACAAATCGCCATGATCCCTAAAGGAACGACCCATATTTTTTGGCGGTCGGTCCATTTCGGAGCTCTCAAGGCGGCCGAGGAATTGAATGTCGACGTCCAGTGGCGTGGTTCGCAAAAAGAGAGCGATCGCGACGAGCAATTGAACGTCATCCAGGGTTTCATCAATAAAAAAGTTGACGGCATTTGCCTTGCACCGCTCGATGCCGATGCGATGGTCAGACCGGTCCGCGAAGCAGGGCGCGGCGGCATTCCCGTAGTGATTTTTGACAGCGGCTTGAATGCAGATACGAACATCTACGCCAGTTACGTAGCGACCGACAATTTTCGCGGCGGCCAAATGGCGGGCGAAGTGATGGGCGAAAAACTCGGCGGCAAAGGAAACGTTGTTGTCCTGCGGTATAACCAAGGCAGCGAAAGCACGCACCAACGCGAAGAAGGTTTCTTGGAAGCGATCAAGGCGTTCCCAGATATCAAGGTGATCAGCAGCGATCAGTACGCGGGCACAACTACCGAATCGGCGATGAACAAGGCCCAGCAGGTTTTTAATCGCTATGGTGACCAAATCAACGGCATCTTTGCCGTTTGCGAACCGAACGCCGAAGGGGTTTTGCGGGCTTTGGAAGACCGTAAATTGACTGGCAAAGTCGTCTTCGTCGGGTTCGATTCCAGCGAAGCGATGGCCGTGGCGCTGCGCCAGGGCAAACTGTCAGCGATCGTACTGCAAGATCCCGTCCAGATGGGTTACCTGGCGATCCAGTCGATGGTCAAGGCGATCCGAGGCGAGAGCGTCGAACCGTTCGTTGACACTGGTGTCTACGTCGCGACAACCGAGAACATCGACAGCGAACAAATTCAAAAACTGCTGAATCCGGAAAAGACGTAGTCTTCAAAACGCCAATCGGCTTTTATTCCAACGCAAGTTTCAGGGCGCGGTAGGCTTCGACGCTTTCCGCGACTTCTTGCCGGCCACCGGCTTCGTCGACGTGTTGCAAAATCAACAGCAGGTTGTCGACCGATCCGGCGGCCGCTACCGCCGCTTTCAGGTTCTCCAGTTTGTGCTGTGAAGGCATCAGCGACGATCCCTTAGTTGAACTGGCCGGCCCTTTCTTGTTTCGATTCACGACAGCGTCTTTTTTCCCAAGGTTGGATGCGGGTGGATTTGCGACCGGTTTGGTGGCCGACTCAATAGCGTGGCTGCTTGCCGTCGCTGCAGATTCCGTTGACACCTTACCAGATTCCGGCGATTTACTTGCGTCCGGCGATTTACTGGCGTCCGACAAGGCCATCTCAGCCGGTGAATCGGACTTCGGGTTTTTGGAAGGATTTGGCTTTGCCATGCTGTTGCTCTTGTACGGTGGTTGTCTGGTCAAAGCGTTCTACCAGTAACCGTCCAGCCATTTCAAGCGGCACCATCGCCACGGAGCTGTGCAATTCACACTCATCCAACCAACCTGGCGTTTCTGTGGCTCGGCCGGTTGGTTCCCTAGTCGCTGTTCGACCGAGCAAGCATCGTGGAATCCATCGTCGCCGGATCTTTCGATAGCCCAAATCATTTTTGACACCCACACGCTCGTCTCATGGGTGAATCAGGTTCGCAACCTAGACGCTGAAGCCTTCACAGGCCACCGAACTTCGCCGTGACCCAGCCCGCTATTGCAATTAGCTTGCATTTGACTTGACAGCTCAATGCACATTGCTAAATTCTGCACATTGGTTGCATATGCTACGCCAGTCGTTTTAATTACGATAGATCCGGCGTTGTTAACGCGGCACTCCCCTCCATCAGTATTCTGAGATCTTTCCATGCGTTTCACTTCGGTTCGGCTTCCGATAGCGGCAATTTTCTGTTCGCTTCTCAGCTTATTGGCTGCAGCCTCGTACGCCAGCGAGAAGGGCACTTCGGCATCCATGGGGCGGGCGATCACACGCGTCTTCATCCAGGACCCTGGAACGTTGACGCTGATGTGGGCCGATTTGCTGGCCCAAGAGCCTCCCGCATTTTCCCAGGCGAAGCCCGTCGAGGGCTTTCCGCAACTTGATCCCCAACGGCAATCGTTGGTTCAGATGGCCGTTTCGGCCGGAAAAATCATGGTCGGCGTGCGTGATGACGAGGACGGCGAGTTCCAGAGCGGTTGGGTGTTGGTCGACACGGGTGTTGAAGAGGAGGAACATGGCGACCATTCGCATTGGTATTACAACAGTGCCCCAAAAGTGATCGCCAGTCGATTGGACCAATCGCAAGGCAATCCCGCACACCTGTATTGCTATGACGGCGTCTTTTACCTGGCAAATGATCGAATCGGCGGTTTTACGCGACTCGATCCCAAGGCGATCGGCGCCCAGTCTGATGCTACATCAATCGACGCAATGGCCGCATTTCATACCGGCGGCAATGGCCACATCACTTTGGCGGTCGCTGGCGACATGGCGTTTTCGACTTGGATGAGCCGTGAAGAGGCCAATGCAAAGCGAGTTGATGTGACTGCGGTCTCAGCGGCGGGAACCAAGGAGATCGCTTATTCGTTTGACGCCCTGAGCGGTGGTTTGCATGGGGCGACCTATCAAGCTGGGAAAGTTTTCTTTGCGCCATCCAATGGGATCAATTGGATCTCGGTTCCGAAGTCGTCCAAGGCCAAGCCTGATTCGTTGGTTGTTCATCATCTCGACCTAGGCGTCGATGGCGAAAAGCCGCTTAGGACCGGATCATTCACGACCCACGATGGTCATGTGATGTTCACATCGGGCAGTGGCGAAGCGTCTTTCTTTGGCATTATCGATGCGAGGGTCGAAACGCCTGAAGTGAATCGCATTGAATTGAAAGTAGATGCCAAATCGCGGGCTCATGGCCCCGCGATTGTAGAAACGCGTTCCAAAGGGCCGATCGCCTTTATCTTTCACGATCACGCCAAAGATGTCGAAGCGCCGAACGTCGCAACAGTCATTCATCTCGACCCGAATCGTGACGGAAGCTTTGCCGACGCGGAAATCGCTGGCGAGATCACGGTCGGTGCCAGCCAAGTTGAAGGGCATGGCGGGCATCATGACATGGCGTTCGATGCATCGGGCCGCATGGGCGTGATCGCCAATCCGGGTGACCGCGCTTTGGAAGTCATTTCGACCACCGACCTGAAGAGTGTTGTTCGGGTCGAATTGCCATTCGTCCCCGCGAAGATGTTGTCGGTCGGCGGCCGAGGCCCGATTCGTCACTGAGGCTTTTATATCTCAAATCTCAAATCTCAAAGGAAGAAACTCAATGCATTACGGATCTAATACCGCCCGGCGCGGATTCACTTTGGTCGAATTATTGGTGGTGATTGCAATCATCGGCGTGATGGTTGGCCTGTTATTGCCAGCTGTTCAAGCGGCTCGCGAAGCGGCACGTCGCATGTCGTGCTCCAACAATTTGAAACAGCTCGCATTGGCGACCCATAACTACGAATCAACCTTTACGATGATTCCGGCGATGATGGGGTCCAACACCTATTCGCCCCAAGCCCGGATTCTGCCGTTTATTGAACAAGCGGCAATGGCCGACCAAATCAACTTCTCGGTTCCGCTGATTCTGCCGCCTTTGTGGCAGGGAATTTACAATCCGGCCGTCCGAGCGCTCGTTTCGCAACCGATATCAACGTTCCAGTGCCCCAGCGAGGCGGGCATGCCGATGTTTGCCATTAACTTTGCCGATGGTACAACCGGCCAAACCGCTGGAAACAATTACATGTTCAGCAACGGTAACGGCGTCGGCACCAACTATGACGATCGCTTTCGTACCAACGGCATGGTTTTTGAAAACTCGTGGACACGATTTCGCGATGTGACGGATGGAACATCCAACACCGTATTGATGGCTGAAACGGTGCTTGGCGACGGGGTGATTGGGCCAAGCCCATCGCCAACACGTCCTCATCGTCGTGCCGCGTCCTGGGCCGGCACCACCTCGACACCTGGTGTTCCTGGCTTCATTACCGGTGGCAATGTGATTTCCAATCCCGACCTAGCAGCCTTGTTTCAAGGTGGCACGTTCACCAGTTTTCGGGGCACCCGGGGGGAAGCGTGGGTTCGTGGCGTCCCGTTCGCAGTCGTGGTCAACGGATACTTGCCGCCTAACAGCCCGATTCCCGACGTATCGATGCATGGTCGCGGATTCTATGCCGCAAGAAGTTACCACTCCGGTGGTGCAATGCACGCTTTGGTTGACGGCAGCATCCGATTCATCACCGATTCGAATGACTTGATTGTGCACCGGGCGATCTATTCACGCGATGGCGGCGAAGCGGTCCAAATGCCGTAGTTTAGCTTTTTGCGAATCATGATACTTCTAACTGCTGATAGGCTTTTTATGTTGAAACGTCGATTTCCTAACCTGCTCCTACTAGCGATCTGCTGCTCTTGCGTCGCAGGTTGCGGCGCAGGTGGTAATCCATCGACGGTTCGCGAAGGTCATCAGGTGAAGGTTTTTTGTGATGAAAAACCTATCGGCGGTGTGGAAGTGCGGCTGTTCAATGTCCCTTACATTGAAGGTGACAAGCCGATTTATGCGGGATTTTCTGATACCAGCGGAGCGGCATACCTGACACCTGCCGGCGACGGCGCACCGGCAATCGATGCGATCCGGTGGCAGGTTGCCGTGCTGTCCGATGGTGACGGCAGTTGGATGATCGATCCCAAGTTCAACGACCCGGCGAAGGCCGGGATCGATTTGCAGTTTGATACCGCGGGTACATCCGGCGACTCAGCCCCAGCGATTCGGCTGCCTGGCAGTGCGATTCGGCCGATGACGCGTTAGCGATCGGCTGTGGAACTCTTTCGCGATCGATGTCGGTACCGGAAAAATCTCGATCGCTGTCGCGGCCCCAGCAATCGCGCTGGTTGGTCGAACGCCAGATGGGCAACCTAACGCGGCGGAGGTGTGATCGAGGTACGGGTTCGCCGGAACCTCAACCAGATCGCGCGAGAAATGACGTAAACGAGCGTTGCGGTCATGATTCCACCGACGTTGGTAAAAAAATCTCGAATATCGACGGTTCGTCGCGGCGAAAAACGCTGGGTCCATTCATCGAATGCGGCGTAGGTGATTGCAACAACCAGCACAATGGCAATCTTTCTGTTCACACTTCGTCGCGCCGGTACGGCCCAGTAAAGCAGTGTGGCGAGTCCGAAAAATGCGATGAAATGTTGTACTTTGTCGTTGACTTGAACACCCAAGCGCGGCGGCGATGGCATGTGTGTCCCGGTAAACAACATGATCCAGTAAAGAACCAACACAATCGTCGCCAGGCGAATTCCGAAGACCGTGATTCGGGTAAGCTTTGGCATTTTAGACTAGGATGTTCGGCGGAGGCGGTCGTCTGGCCGGTTCTCGGCAAGGCGAAGATTGCATAAGAACTTACGTCAAGGATGGCGGTTGACCCAGTCGTTTCTGATGGCCCGATTATTTCTTTTGGTAAGATACTGATCATGCGTTCCTCGGCAAAACAAATCTTGCACGTCAGCACGGCGTTTTTGGTTCTGGTCGTTCTGGCTAACCCATCTCCGTTACGTGGGGACGATTCCCCCACACGATCGGACAAGCAAGCCACGGAGGCGGCAAAACCGGCCGAAAAACCCGCAGACCCGAAATGGACTTCGTTAGATATCCGGGCTGAAGGCTCTTGGGTGCAATCCCTATTCGGCGGCGATGGCGAAATGAAAATCGCCGATGGGGTCATTTCGCTGGGCTTTGGTGACCCATTAACCGGGGTCCGCTGGGAAGGTGATTTTCCACGCCAACAATACGAGATCTCGCTTGAAGCCAGACGCACCGCTGGTTTCGATTTCTTCTGTGGATTAACGGTCCCCGTTGGCAAAGAACGTTGCAGTCTGATCCTCGGCGGGTGGGGAGGATCGCTTGTTGGGCTGTCCAGCATTGGTGGCGAAGATGCGGCGCACAACGAAACGATGTTGATTCGCGAGTTTGAGCAGAATCGTTGGTACCAGATACGGATGCGGGTGACGCAAAAACGTTTGCAAGTGTGGTTGGATCGCGAACAGATCATTGATTTCGAACGTGACGATCGACCGCTGGACATTCGTGCCGAAATGGAACAGTCGACGCCACTGGGCATTGCCGCATTCCAGTGCGAATCACAAATTCGCAACGTTCGTTTCCGAAAAATCGAAGACCTCGACGGTCAAGATACCAGCGAGAAGAAGTAAACACTGTGCGGAAAATAAGTACCCGATGTATTGGGATTCGCCAGAATTCCCGACGTAAAAATGGAATTCTGGCGAATCCCACGATGCTAAAAAATTGCTGCCGCTCGCCCAAAAGGACTCTCCCTCGGTGATTGAGTACAGATTTGACGACGAATCCGATAGCGATTCCTTCGAACACAACTTCGAAACTGGCGTTGCAATCGACAGCGACCTGATGTGGATGCGGCGAGCGGTAAACCAAGCCAGATTGGCGGCCGAGGCGGACGAAGTTCCCGTCGGCGCATTGATCGTTCGTGGCGGACAAATCCTTGGCCAGGCTCACAACGGACGCGAACAATTGCGTGACCCGACGGCACACGCTGAAATGATTGCGATTACGCAAGCGGCATCCGCGATCGAAGACTGGCGACTGGAAGGCTGTACAATGTACGTGACACTGGAACCGTGCGCGATGTGCGCCGGTGCGATCCTGTTATCGCGAATCCCGCGGGTCGTGTTTGGTGCCAGCGATCCCAAGGGTGGTGCGGTTCACAGTCTCTATCAATTGTTGACCGACCCACGACAAAACCATCGATGCGAAGTGGTCGCCGGAGTGCTAGGCCCCGAATGTGGACATCTTTTAACCGAGTTTTTTGCGGCGAAACGGGCGATGGGTAAGAAGTGAATCGACGCAAAAACGAAACGATCCCGGGTACGAATCGTTGCCCAGCGAGCCGGCGAAATAGCACACTAACCACAAGAGGGGTTGCATCGGGTAATTTGTGCCGATTTTAGGGCTGAGCACGTCAAACAAAGTTCATCCCCGGCGACCAGACCGACCGATACTATCCGCACAACCCTATCTGAATCGGTTATGAAAGGCGTTTCGCGCTCAAGGGCGTAAGCGGTTTTCGGAGCAGATTCGGGTGTCGGGGTTGAATGATCAGACGTCGCAGGAGTCAATCCGAAGGCGAAAGATTGTCATAGTAACGGTTTTCGGGCGGGGAATCGCTTCGCCATCGAACGAACGCACAACGGTGGAATCAACCATGTCGGTACGGAAGCTGGCACTCGCGGCCCTTTGTCGGGTCAATTCGTTGCGACAATCGCTGGCCGAGAATCGGGCGCCGATCGTCCGAGGCATCGCGATCACCGCGGGGCTTTTCTTGGCAACCGGCGACAACTTGGCGCAGGCTGGCGGCGGGCATCAATTGCCACCGCACGACCCGCTCATGTTAGACGCCGATTATCGATGGTTCGAGCCGATTACGGCCGCCGACCTGGCTGACCTCAAGCCAAAGAAGCGAGCCAATACTGGCTGGTACGGTGGCGTCGACCGTTTGAACCTATGGGCGACTCGACCGGAGGACGAGCGAGGCGACTGGCTGCTCGATCGTGGCTCGGGCTATCGATTCGATCTCGGGTACATGCTCGATAACGATCACGGTTGGGCGATGACCTATATGGACTTCAGCGTCAACGCGACTGAAGGTTTCGACCGCGAGCGTTTGAACCGATACAACCTCGGAGCCCTGGAAGGTGAAGCTGAAGTGGTTGGCCCTCCCTTTGGCGAAGTGGTGCCTGTATCGGATGACAACAACTTCGGGTTCAACAACCGTTTCGTCCCGATCCGTAACAGCGAGAACATCGCCGACTTCCGCAGCCTTGAGCTGAACAAGACCTGGCGATTGGAGCCATACCACTACGGTGGAATGCTGGAACCGTTGGTAGGCTTACGATACATGCGGTTCGTTGACACCTACCAAAGAATGAATTATTTGGCAGGTCCGTTTGCCAACCCGACCGACCCACTGGAGTTTTTAGGGGGCGAGCAGGTAACCACAGAACAGTCCGTGTCGACAAACGACTTGATCGGCGGTCAAATCGGCTTCCGCTACTTTAAGTTTATTGACCGCTTCCGATACTCCGCCGAACTGCGAGTCTTTGCACTCGGAAGTTATCAATCGAACCGGTTGCAGACGTTTGAGGAGTTGACGTTGTACGAAGACGAAGTAGTAGCCCCCGGAGATGAAGTTCAGCACTACCTCGTTAATCAGAACGCCCCGTTGTACGGTAAAAACAACGACTTTGCGTGGGGCTTTGATATCCGCAGTGAGTTGAGCTATACGCTGACAAGAATGATCGAGCTACGAACCGGGATTCAAGTCATCGACATCGAGCAAGGAATCTGGCGAGGCCGGCTAATTGACAACACAAGTCGCAACCAGCGGGCCTTGATGGCCGGTCTAACGTTTGGTGTAACACTCAATCGATAGACGTCCGCCGGTTAAAAGCCTCAAACGCGTTGGCGATTGAAACGAAGAAAGCTGTGAGTACCGGGGGGAACTCACAGCTTTTCTTCGTTTATCCGCGAATTGCGACGCTCAACCCTTCGCAGCGATCGATCGCAGTTCATCGATCTCGACGCTCAAGCGATGACGCAGCGGACTTTCCGGTCGCAACTCATCAAGCAACTCTTCGGCGCGATCCAAATCAGCTTCGGTGCGCTCGGGCGACGTCAGCAATTTGCGAAAAGTCTTTTCAACACTCGATTCAGTCAACATAGTTTCATCTCTCAGCAAAAAATCGTTACCAAAACAGCAAACTTAATTTCCATACACCCTGTTGGCAACGACTGCGAAACAGAGCGACCATCCACGCTCCGATTCTATGCCATGTTGAGATTGCCGCAAGCGTTAAAGCGCAAATCGGGCCGCCAAAGTAGTACGCAGCAACAAGGGTAGTAGGCACAATCCGTGTGCCGTAACAAAGGTAGTAGGCACACTCCGTGTGCCGTAACCCAAACGAATCCGACTGGCTGACGGCACACGGAGTGTGCCTGCTACCTTAGTCCAGCGTGTGAAACACCATCCCGCTGAGCAATTTTGGGTAAAAATACGTGCTTTTTGCGGGCATTCGCTCGCCGCTAAGGCTGATCGCCTCCACATCGCCGACCCGCGCCGGCATTACCAGCGCCGCAAGCGAAAACGGCTCGTCCGATTCGTTCTCGCTCAGCGTCCCTTCACCGCGCACCCCCTGAATCACTTCATCCACCTGGTGGACATAGGTAGGCTTGGGGTGACCAGCGGCCCCCAATAAGTCGTCGATCACCAAACGATGCAACAGACTGACGCCCAGTGAACGCCAGCGATCGCTTTGCCCCGGAGCGATCCGCCGCATCGCGTCGTCAGCACCGGCCGCCGCGTCGCACAACACCCACTGCGAATCGCCAGCCGCCCAAAGCGCCATCAAACCCTGACGATTTTCGCTCTCCATCCTCTGCCAAACCGGAAACGCCGCGTCCAAACCCGAACCGATCTTTTGGCAATCAAACGCCGGCCGCAAACGCTCGATGATCTGGTCGCTTGTAAACCGAGGCGTCCCACGCAACAACCGATGCGTCGGCAACACGATCATCCCGGGATCGTTCATGCTGACCAATTGCGTCATCACAAAATTGGCCGGATGATCGTCCGCGATGCCGCCATCACGCTCGATCAAAAAATCGCGATAATTGCACGCGGTCTCATACCGATGATGGCCATCGGCAACAAACATCGGCTTGTCCTGCATCCACCGGCTGACCTTGGCCAAAACATTCGCATCGGTAACCACCCACATCGAATGCCGGACACCCAAATGATCCGTCGCCTCGACCGACGGGGCCGACATCGCGGCTTGTTGCAGCAGGTCTTGCGCCTCGTTGGCCGGATCGGGATACAGCCCAAAGATTTGGCTGCAATTGGTCCGGCAAGCCTTGGTCAATTTCAGTCGATCGACCTTCGCCTTGGGCAACGTTTCCTCGTGCGGATAGATGTTCCCTTCGCCAAACTTCTGCAAACGCACGCGTCCCATGAACCCACGGCGAAGAATCGTTTGGCCGTCGTAATCGAACTGCTGGTTGTAGACATAAAACGCGGGTGCCGGATCGCGACGGAGCGTGCCGTTTGCCTGCCAAGTGCGAAAGCAATCTGCCGCCCGGTCGTACTTTGAATCTTCTCCATCGCCCGCCTCGGGTCGGTTCAGAATGACACGAACCACATTCGCGTCGTGGCGACGATACAGCGAATCCTGCAAATCCGGATCGATCACGTCGTACGGCGGCGCGACCACATCGGACAAAGAACCGACAACATCCAGGTCATATCGAAGACCGGCAAACGGGGCGATGAAGGGCATCAGTCGTCGCTCGAAAAGGGGAGTGCCAAAGTTTTAGCAGAGAACCTGCGAATAAGCGGTACAAGTGTAAGGCTGGGCGATCAAACTGTTAAGGATCGTGCGGGAAATAAGTGTCCGGTACCTTTTGTGCGAAGCACCCGAAGGGCGAGTTCCTCGCAAAAGGTACCGGACACTTATTTCCAGCCAAACTGTTAAGGATGGATCGGTTCTCGTAACGCCAGCGTGTCGTTATTCTCAACCGAACCTTGAATCGACTAGGCCGAGCCCACAGACAGCGGTGTATTTTTGAACGCATTGGAGGAGAGTAACGGTCCGCGGCGGCCATTGCCCAGGCGGATCCTCAACCGACTTGAGATCGATCAAGCCGTGTTCTTCGCGATGGCGTCACGCGGCTGGCAATTTGTCGCTGGTCCGGTCACGGTTGTATTGATCGGCATGTTTTTCAGCGCTGAGGTTCAGGGGTATTATTACACGTTCTGGAGCCTGATCGCGCTGCAGACGATCTTCGATTTTTCGTTCCAGCCCGTGATCGTCAACTTCGCCAGCCACGAGTGGGGCGAGTTGACAGGGAATGACACCAGCCAAACGGCAATCGACAAGGCAGCGGGCAGTGATCACCGATCGATTTCGCGACTGGCCAGTTTGTTGCGAGGATCATTGCTTTGGTATGGCGTCGCAGCTTGCCTGTTTTTCTTGATTGTCGGCATGGCGGGAATCATATTTTTTTCTCAGGCCGAATCGAGCAATCGGCTGTCATGGCGTCCGGCATGGTTGGCATTGGTGGCATTAACGGCCGTCAATTTCTGGACCGTTCCTTTCTTGGCGATCCTTGAAGGTTGCGGCCAGGTGCGCAGCATCTACCGCTTGCAATTCGCTCGCACGATGATCGGAAATCTTGCCGTATGGATCACAATTCCGCTGGGAGCTGAACTCTGGGTGACCGTCGCCGTAGCGGCCGTACGACTGGCCTGCGAACTTCTCTGGTTGGTTTTATTCCATCGTGATTTACTTACAACATTTCTGCGGCGTCCGACCGGCCAGCGGGTAAATTGGCGTCAGGAGGTTTGGCCGTTTCAGTGGCGCGTCGGACTTAAGGGCTTGCTAGGATTTCTCAATACCGCGTTGATCAATCCGGTTGTGTTTTTTTATCATGGTGAGGTTTCGGCAGGCCAACTCGGCATGACCTGGCAGATCCTGACTTCGCTTCAGGCCGCCTGCATGTCTTGGATTAAGACGCGTACGGCGATGTTCGGAATCTTGGTTGCGCGCCGCGAGTTCACCGAACTCGATCGGGTCTATTTTCGGCTCTTGGCGATTTCGTCCACATTCTTAGCACTAGGGACGGCAGCGGTATTTTTGACAATCTTATTGTTGAATTACCTGGCAATCGATTTCGCCGATCGTCTGCTGCCGCCGGTTCCAACCGCAATGCTCGCTGTGGCGATCGTCGTTCTGATCATTCCGGAGAGCCAGTGGACTTACATCCACGCCCACAAAAAATCGCCCCATTTGGCGATCGCCCTATTGGGATCATTGTTGAGCGGCGTATTGACATGGTGGTTGGGTCGTCAGTTCGGTGCGATCGGTGTTTCCGCCGCGTACTTATTTATGACAGCGTTCATTTATCTGCCCCTATGGACGGCGGTTTGGTGGGCTTGTCGTGCGCGTTGGCATCAAGATTTAATGGATGAACCGAGTTCGGATACGTTTAAAGGTCCTGTGTGATCAGAGTCATGAAATTTCTTTTTTTAACATCAGGCCATCGCACCCCGAGCACCCGTTTCCGCGCAATCCCATTTGTGGACCAACTTAGGAAAGAAGGGCACCAATGCA
>DIUH01000001.1:0-7101 GCA_002428205.1 Planctomycetaceae bacterium UBA6163 | reverse complement strand
TAAGAGCAAAATGGGGACGCTATGACGCAGTGATCTTAGAACGTGAATTGTTTGACAATCCGACCTGGGACATGGAGACTCGGTTACGCAAGTGCACCAAAACTTTGATATTGGATATGGACGACGGGGTCTTTTTAAAGTTTCCAGAGAAGTTCCAGCACCTACTCGAAATGTCTGACCTCGTGATTGCCGGCAATGAATGGTTGCGTCAGTGGGCAACCGACGCTGGTCGTCCATCGGTCGTGATTCCGACCTGTATCGACACCGACCAGTACCGACCGCGAACTCAAGTCGGCAGCAGCCAAAAAATCAAACCGGTCATCGGTTGGATGGGCACTTCGGGAAACATTGCTTACCTGCGAGTGCTAGAAGAACCGCTGCGAAACTTAGCCCACACGCTCGAATTCGACTTTCAAGTGATCGCCACAGATCGTGGTATACTGGATGACCTGGCACTTGATGGTGTGAACGTGGTTTTCCGCAAATGGAGTCCCGAGACCGAAGCGACGGACATTTTGGATTTCGACATCGGAGTGATGCCGCTAACGGATGATCCGTGGAGCAAATACAAATGCGGACTAAAACTATTGCAGTATATGGCGATCGGAATTCCGGGCGTGGCATCGCCTGTTGGAGTAAACCGTGAAATCATCCGAGAGGGCGAAAACGGCTTTCTGGCTGACTCTGCCGCGCAATGGGAAGCGGCGCTTCGAAAGCTGGTGATGGAACAAGAATTACGACAACAACTTGGTGCAAACGCTCGGACAACCGTCGAACATTTCTACAGCGTTTCGGCCAACCTACCCAAGTGGCTCGACGCGATTCGTCGGACCATCGAGACGGCACCTCAGCCTCGTAACGATCGATGACAGAGCGGCCAATTATCTCGAATGTTGCGATTGATCAGCGGCTATTCTCGCCACGAGGGTGGCAAGTTCTTTTCGATTTCCAGTGGTTCGAAACTCTGGCCTTCGCCGATCGTCGCTTCTTTTGCCCATGCAGCCATCAGCGACAAACCGTGTTCCAAGGTGGTTTGGGAAAAGTTAGGGAATGCGGCTCGAACCTTTTCGTGGCCGCAATAGGCGACGTGCACTTCATGGCGTGGCTGAAGATGGACCGTTGTTGGCGTCATCCCCATCGCTTGAGCGACTTTTTCGGCAAGTTGATTTACCGTGTATGCCCTGTCACAACCAAGGTTAAATACTTGATTGGTGGCCTTGGGGTTAAACACAGATCCGGCAACGACCGGTGAAACGTCGGAGACATGTGTAAAGGCACGCTGCTGGGTTCCATCGCCAAAGATTGGCATTGGTAATCCACGCAGCAGGCGGTTCATGAAGATCCCAACGACGTTGCGGTATTTATCGGCCAAGTTTTGACGTTCACCATAAACATTGTGTGGTCGAAAAATGACATACTTTAGCCCATGGGTTTGATTCGCCGCGGCCAGATCCAATTCCACCGCAAACTTTGCGATACCGTAAGGGTCAACCGGCCGAGGTTGCATGTCTTCGGTCAGCGGCGAATCGCCGTCGCCATAAACGGCGATCGAACTGGTGAAGACAAAACAAGACGTTTCGTACTCGATCGCTGCGTTTATTAGATTGACGCTGCCGAGTAAATTGTTGGAGTAGTTAAAGTTTCGAATGAAATGACTCAGGCCCTCAGCCGCATAGGCCGCCAGGTGATAAACATAGCGAAACCGATGCTGGTCAAATAATCGCTTGATCAGCGATTGGTCATTAATACTGCCGCGAACGAACTCCACTCGCGGGTCTCGGGGCACGTTTTCAAGCTTACCACCGGAAAGGTCATCCACGACCACAACCCGCGCCTCGCCGAAGCGATTATCGCCCAGGACAGAATCGACCAGATGAGACCCCATAAATCCGGCGCCGCCGGTAATCAGAATCGAGCTTGATTGGCTCACGGTTTTATCCAGTCTCACGGTCTCGTGCCAGCGGTTTCGGAAATGTGCAACGACCGACTCGGTTTTGCGATGATTGTGATCCGCCCAGACTGTCGGATCGCCGCGATCAACTTTGCCAACGGCGCCAGTGCGAGCCTGGCCCACATCGACGGGTTGTCGCAAAATGCCAACAGGCGATTTCCCCATTTCCGGTTCGGAAAACGACTTTTTAACCAGATGCCGATGCTGCCGACAATATTGTACACGTTCTTTTGATAATCGATGCTTTCGACCTCAAACCCACTGGCGGCCAGCAAACGGCCGATACTGGTAACGCTGAAATGCTGTAAGTGGGTCGGTTCATTCAGAATGAAGTTGTATCGCCCCAACACTCGCAATTCCCAACAATCAATATTCGGAACGCTGATCATTAAGATTCCGTCGGGCCGCAACAAGTGGTTCATCTGCTGCAACACCGCCCCAGGATCGTGTAGGTGCTCAACAACCATCCAAGCGACCACAAGATCGTATGAGGCGGGCTGTAGTTCGGCGTCTTCGATCCCGGTTGTGTGAACGCGAAATCCGAGTTCCCGGCACCGCCTGGCCGGATCGTCCGCAAACTCAATCCCTTCGACTTGCCATCCCGCCTCGAGCAGACGTCGCAAATAGCCACCGCTTCCACAACCGACTTCGAGCGCCTTGGCGTTTTGGACCGGCGGCGATGGGACCGGGGCCTCTGAACCAGCGGAAAGCCAATGGTAAAGCGATTTGATTCCCGGTATCGATCGGACGACCGGGTTTAAGTACCAACGCCTCGCCTGTGGCGGAGCGGACACGTGATCCGGCGCCGATGCTGGCGACAAGTTATGTGTGTGCGGCCCATAATCAGCGGTATAACAGTGGCTGATCGTATCGCGAGTCGGACGTGGAGATTGATAAACGTGTCGACAAGCATCGCAACGCACGATTCGCGCCGAACCTTTACGGTCGTAGATGAAATCGCGGACCTCGACCACAAAACTGGCCGCACTGGAGCCGCAGACTGCACAAGCCGGACTTTCCCAACGGATCGGATCAGGACCCGGCGTAGCCGGTCGCGATGTCTGGACTTCTTCGGACAAGTTTTGGGCCTGCTGAGCCGTCGGAGGACTTTGGAAAGGTTAACGATGCACGATAGCAATACACTGCCGCCGGTGCAAACGAGCCATCCCTGCTACCCGCTAGAGGGAAACCTCGTCGCCGGAGCGATCGGGCTATTCGTAGCGAGCGGATTGCGTCGGCGACGATCAACGCTATACGGACGGACCAAGGAGTTGCCATCGTGTTGGTGGCGTTGTACGATTGATCAAATTGACGCACCCACGAATGGCTATCCTACTCCGCCGGTGAAAAATCCGCACCTCGAGAGGTCAACGATGCAGTCCTGGCGACTTTGGGCCGCAATGGCCGTTTTCTCTTCATCTTTTCAACTAATCGTTGGTTCCACCGCCTCTAGAGCCTTCGCCTATTCCCCAGACGACCCTGAAGTTCGCGCAATGGTCGACAAAGGCGTCGCATATCTGGAGGCGCTGCCCAAGGAGGATTTGAACTTAATGAACTACGGCGACCCTGAAGGCCAGCCGATGTTGATCGCTTACGCCGTTTTAAAAGCAAATGGAGACACGGCAGCACCTTTGGTCCAGTACGGAATTGATAACGCACTGGCATATGCGAAGAAAATCCAGGCTAACGCAAGCCGATCGCGGGAACACGGACACAAGTCGGTGTACGAGATGAGCGTCGCCATCATGCTTCTGGCTGAGGTCGATCCCGCCGGATACGCCAGCGAAATCAAATCGCTGGCCGATGAATTGCTGTCCGAACAGATGTCCCATGGTGGATATGGTTACCACGGCGAACCGCACGGCGATACTTCCCAGGTTCAATACGTCAGCCTAGCAATGTGGACGCTCGACCGGATCGGGTTCGATTTCGATTACGATCGGGCCGGGCGATTGATCGGATGGATCGTCAGGACTCAGGACCCATCGGGTTTTTGGACGTATAAGCCTCAAGATCCGGGCGGCAACCGAGGCCTGGTCAAGCAAAACACCAACCAGATGACAATCTCCACCTGCCTTGCCGCAGGTTCCGCTTTGCTGATCACCGCGGACGTGTTGCGACAATGGGGGAACACCGAAGGAATGTCTGTCAAGATCGACGGACTTCCCAAGGCGCTCAAGCAGGTTGTTACCGATCCCACTGCCGAACAAAAGCGAAATGCGATCAAAAAACAGGCCGCGAAAGTGCCGGTGGATGCCATTCGCGGATCGATCGGACGTTTGGAACAGTATCGAGCCCAAAATCCCTTTCGAAGAACCGGTGCGGCGGATTGGTACTATTACATGATGTACACGCTGGAACGTTACGAAAGCTTTATGGAATTGGCGAAACCTGGCTCCAAACCGAGCAACGCTTGGTATGACGAAGGTGTTACTGCGTTGATGAAATTGCAGGACAGTTCGGGAAGCTGGGGGCAAAAAGATGCGTCTTATAGCTCTGGCCCCGTGTCAACCGCGTTCGCCATTCTGTTCCTTATCCGCAGCACGAAGAAATCGATCGCCAAGGCCAGTAGTGGTGCCGTTGCCGGTGGCTTTGGCTTGCCTAAGGACACTTCGAAGATTGTCGTTACAGGAACCCAAATCAAGGGTGAACCGACTGCCGAAGCGGTGACCGACTTGCTGTCATTGCTCGAAGCGGACGCCGCTAACCCGGCCGAACCGAAGGCGATTCCTGATGACATGAAGCTGGAAACGAATCCCCAGCGACGCCGTCAACAACTCGATCGCCTGGAACGACTCGTTCGTGGCAGCCAATCGTGGCAGTCTCGTCGCGTCGCGGCAAAATTGCTCGGTAAAAGTGACGAACTGTCGGTTGTACCCGCCCTGATTTTCGCGCTCAGTGATCCCGATACCGTCGTCCGCCGCTCGGCCGTCGATGGACTGCGGTTCATCAGCCGAAAGTTTGACGAAGTTGACTTGCCCGATAAGCCGTCACCCGAAGAAATCCGCAAGGCACAAAAGCAGTGGCGTGATTGGTACCTGACCATTTACCCAGGCTATACGTTCCTGGACGGGTTTTAAGCAGCGATCGGCTGACCGCTCTAATGCCACAAACGTTTCAGTTGACCCACGCACCAAGCGGTCACACGATCGCCAACCGCGGTTGTTGGACTGCGGACGGACGAGCCGTTTTGTTCGATTGCCGCGATGACGAAACTCGCTTCGATTCACCATCAATCTTGCTGGCACCGCTCGATTTGGCCAGCAAAGCAGCGCCGAACTGCAAATCCGCTTACCGTGCACCCGACGGTGCTTGCTGTGGTGTGCCGACTTGCAGTCCTGTCGATGATCGCATCGTCTTTATCCATGCTGATGAAACGTTGGATGACGATTGGCAGTACTGCGCCTGGCATCGACGTGGCATCGTCATGCACTTGAATCAACCCAACACCGCGACCAATCTGGACGCTCGGGATATCGTGCCACCGTTTACGCCCGGTGCGCTTCGCGGCGGAACCCATCTGCACACCTTTAACCACAACGCCACCGCGATCGTCAGTACCTATGAAGATCACATACTGGCGACCGCCAATGATAAGCAAGCCGAAGCGAATCGTCGTGGAATTGCGGTGCACGTCTTGTCGACTCCGGTGACCGTCCCCAAAACCCACCTACGCAATCACGATGGGTGCAGTTTTACAACTTTCGTTTCACAACTAGCCGACAAGCCAATCGCCGGCAGCGATGAAATTTCCATGGCAACTGGNNGTCGACCGTCGTGGCAATCCCTGTGTCGAAATCTTTTTGATCTCGCTGCCCGATCGGCTAGATGACCTCTGCGTCGCTGCCGACCATTCGCTGCCTGGAACACCGACGACTCGGCCCGGCGTTCCTGCTGGCGTGACACAGCGACGGTTGACCTTTACCAGCGAACGAGCATTCCCTGGTATCGCCGGTCCGCGTCACTGGGCAGTCGGTTCGCCCGACGGTTCCCGCATCGGTTTCTACATGCGAGACGACTACGGCAGCGTGCAATTTTGGACCGTTTCACTCGATAGCGGCGAAGTGATTCAAATCACCCGCAATGCACCCGAACCGACATCGCCATTCACCTGGCATCCCGACGGGTCGCATGTAACGTACATCGCCGATGGCAGTGTGATGTTGGTGAATGCTTGCGATGGAAATTACAGACGCTTGACACCGCGGTTGCCGATCGCCGATGGGCCGACCCACCATGCCTGTGTCTTCTCACCCGACGGTTCGTCGATCGCTTACATGCAACCGGTCGTCTTTATCGTTGATGGTCGATCCAAACGGTTCAACCAAATCCATATCGTTACGGATTTGGCAAGTAGTTAAGCGTGTAATAGCCGACCGGATGCAGGATCGCTTCATCATCAACACCGACAACGTTTTTCAATTCTAAATGGTGGACATGGCCGATCTGCAGACCATCCACAACCAACCGCACTCGCAATTGATCGTCGCTGATCGTGGCTGATTTGACGGTTGCCGTGGTATGATCCACTTCGGGACTGCCGTAGTCGCTTTGATAGATATAAGTGAATGTCTTGAGTGAGTAGTTTTCAAGCTTTCCAGCCGACTCGGGCTTGAGCGGTTTGGTAAAGACGAGTTCGAACCCGTCGTGCATCGCTCGCATCTCCTTGATCTCCAGCGGCACCTTACCGGTCCAATCGACCCGCTCGATCGCGAAATCGGCTCCACCACGCGAACCCCATCCGCGACTGGTTCCACCGACAAAGATCGAACCATTGTCGGTCATTTCGACACCGACATTTCCTGATGCAAACCCGCTTAAGAACGGGAAACAGGCGCCTTGATAATGCCCCTGGACCTTTTCAAGATAAACCCGCATCAAGGTGCTGTGAGTCTGGTCGCCGACGAACAACTGGCCCGCAAATGGGCCAAACTTCCCGTCGGTCGTGTCGCAAGCGATGCCCGATGCCGATTGCCCCATCTTGGAATAAGGGAACAAAACTGAAGTTGGTTGAAGTTCAGGAATTTTTGCCGCCTCGGTCATGATGCGGCTTCCCGTTTGTGGTTCTGTGGGCTTCTTTCCCAATACCGGTTCGGCCAATTCATACCATTTGAATCCGCCCGGATGGCCTTGGAAAGTTCCCGGAACCA
>DIUH01000421.1 GCA_002428205.1 Planctomycetaceae bacterium UBA6163 | reverse complement strand
TTACTTGGCCCCAATCATCGGCCGCAGCAGATTACCGAAGACTTGGAAAACTTCTGGAAAGAAACTTATACGATCGTTCGCAAGGAATTGAAACGCCGTTATCCACGGCATCATTGGCCCGATGATCCGACAACCGCATCGGCAACGCCGCGCGGGCTGAAACCGCGGGAATAAAGCCGCGGGAGTCAAAGCCCGGTTTATTGGAAAGGGGTCAATTGTTCTGACCAAACTTATTTTCGATTCGCATCAACACGTCACGAATCTCGGTCAACAATTGGGTATCGTCGGCGGATGCGGCGATTGGCGGAGACACCGCTGCCGACGCGGCCTTAGAATAATTTCCATCGGATTGATCGCGTTGGCGCAGCACTGCTTGCCGAAACGCGGGGGTATCGATGATGCCAACCATATTGACCAGGTGGCCGGTTGGCCCAGACGATTGCCCTGCGGTTTCGACACGAAACCCTTTGATTCCGAGGTATCGCATGAGTGGCCCTTGATACATTTGCAGGTCGGTTATTTTCTCCAGCGGTATGGTGCTTTCGACGCGATTGATAAAACCTTTGCGAATTTCCAACGTTCGCTCGGTCAACTCGCAACTAAGGCGATCGAGGTACTTGTCGATAAGGAACCACGCGATCAATACGAACACCGGAATAATGGGAATCAATACAATCGTCAAAGCCAAGGGAAGCATTGGTTGCAAAATGAAGTACTGCTTCATAGCGGCACGATCGAACTTTGCTTCGAGCAGGGTTGGGTAGTCGGACATTTTTTTACTATCTCAATTTTTTTAAACGACTTGAGGCACTGCCCTCAATTGCCACCGGCAGAGACCAACCCGCCAGTCGAATAAAAGACTGGGGAAAATCGCCACGGCTGGGCGGTATGATAGCAACTGCGGTGGCATTGGGGTTCGGGGCTGGTCTTGTTTCTGAGTACCGGACGCGGGTATCGTTGACCGGCAAGCTAGCCAGGCGAGCTAGACGTGCCAGCAAGGTGTGCGACCAGGCCGCCGCGGGTGCTGGNNGGCGGCGATGCCGGCGCGGATGCCGGGAAACGAAACAATCTGGACAGGGTCAGGGACGAACCGGGCGTGAGCGAAATGGCTTCCGAAATACCGCCGACGCCGCTGGCAGGACTGCGGACGATCCGCGAAGTCGTGGCGGCCGAAGCGGCTGCGCTTGCGGCGGTGTCTCAGTCATTGGGCGGCGAGGCCGTTGAAGCTGCTGAGCGAATCGCGGCTTGCAGCGGTTGTGTGGTCGTCACGGGAATCGGCAAAGCCGGCTGGGTCGGACAAAAGCTGGTCGCCACGCTCGGATCGACCGGCAATCGGGCTCATTTCCTGCACCCCAGCGAAGCGATTCATGGCGACTTGGGGCGCGTCGGGCCGGATGACGTGGTGATCGCGATTTCCAACAGTGGCCGCAGCGAAGAAGTATTGAAAATCGCTCCGCACCTGCGTCATCACAGCGCCGGGCTGATCGCGATGACTGGAAATCGAAACAATCCGCTGGCGGAACTTGCCGATTTGGTGGTCCCGATCGGCGATCATTCCGAAGCCGACCTGCTTGGCTTGGCCCCAACGACCAGCACGACGGTGATGATGGCCGTTGGCGATGCGATTGCGGTATGGGCCAGTCGGTTGGTCGGTTTTCAATCAGCCGATTTCGCTCGTTTCCATCCCGGCGGCAGTCTGGGCCACAAACTTGCACCTGTAAATCGCTTGATGCGTCCGCTTGATCAGTGTCGCACGGCATCGGCCACATCCACGGTTCGCGAAACGATGGTCGCCACGGGACGTACCGGGCGTCGATCCGGCGCGGTGATGTTGTTGGACGTTGGCGGGCGAATCGTCGGTCTATTTACCGACAGCGATTTGGCCCGGTTGCTTGAAAACCGTCGCGAAGATCTTCTGGACGCCAACATCGCCGACGTGATGACAACTCAATTTACCAAGGTGCGATCAGGGACACTGTTGGTTGAAGCGATCGAAATCTTGCGTGAACGTCGAATCAGTGAGTTGCCGGTTGTCGATCCTGGCGGCCGGCCGCTGGGGTTGCTGGACATTACTGACGTAATTTCGGCGGTTGATGTTGGCGAAAAATCGCACGCGCACGACCGCAGCGAACACGCTTGGCCCGCTGCGATATCGATGCAAAACCTTGCACCGCTGCAACGTGCCATCGGTCGCCAAGCGCCGCGCCCGGCCAGACGGAGTGCATAATGAGCCGACAATCCGATTTCGATCTACCGGTTGCCGAGCCGATTCGATTGATCCTGTCAGACGTTGACGGCGTGATGACGACTGGCCAGCTTTGGTTTGATGCCGCTGGTGGCGAGATCAAACAGTTTCATGTGCGCGACGGCATGGCGGTCAAAATTTGGCAAACTGCGGGGATGCAATTCGGGATCGTATCGTCGCGAAACAGTCCGGCGGTCACTCGTCGTGCGGCGGAAATCGGGGTCAGCCATGTCCTTCAAGGGGTTGATCCGAAATTACCGGCGGTTATTGAACTGCTGGGGTCGCTTGGCGTTCCGCCCGATCAAGTCGCCTACATCGGCGACGATCTGCCCGATTTGCCGGTCATGCGTCATGTCGGTTTATCAGCCGCGCCGGCCGATGCGTGCGACGACGTGTTGGCCGAGGTGACGTGGGTGATGCGGACCGGTGGCGGTTGCGGAGCGATTCGGGAATTGGTCGAACGGTTGATGCGAGCGACTTCGACATGGGAGGCGCACGCGACGCCGTTGGCGTAAGCTTGTGCGGTGCCGATTGACCATGTCACGACGATTGAAACGCTATACCGGTGCACTTTTCGCCGTCGGCCTGCTATGCCTGGTCTACCAGTTTACGTTTGTCGTGTGGTTGCAGCCTGCGCCGCTGCTGCCGATCCAATACGCTGGTACGACGATTGTGGCGCACAACGAATCGATGACATCGATCTATCCTGCCAACGCATGGCAATTGGGCAATTGCAAACGACTGCAGACGCGCGACGGCGCGCTGCTGTTCGAAAATTGGGAACAGATCGGCGACGACCAATGGAAATTGTGGCCATTGAGCGTGGTGCTGGGGATGAACAGCGAAACGCCCCTGGTCATCGATGCGCCCGAGGGCGCTGAAATCAAGTTCGCTGAATCGTTGGACATGTTAAGCGGTGGTGCTCCGCCGATCGAACGCGGGCGAATGATTGGCCAAGTGCGGATTCGATCGGTCGGTAAAGCGTTTGCGATGGGTGATGACGGAGTCGCGCCAGCATCGGAAGGGCATTTGGAAATCGTGTCGAGCGATTTTGGGATCGACTTTCGCAAAATTTGGACGACTCAGCCGATCGTGGTTAAGGTTGGCGATATCCGCTTGGCCGGACGCGACTTGACGTTGCACCTGGCCCCGATGGGACGCATCCAAGCCGGTGGCGAAGCGCCGCTTTCTATCCTGAACCGGATGGAATTGATTTATTTGGATGACTTGACCGTCCCCTTACCCGAAGGCGGTTTATGGCGTTCGGGCACCGCCGCGCAATTGGTCGACCAGTCCGGGGCGCGATTGCCGCTTGCACCGCCGGTGCGCCGATTGCCGGTTCCAGGCGCCGGCACCCCACCACCGGCGATCGCGAAATTGCGTTGTGCCGGACGCGTGGTTTTTCAGTTCAGTTCGAATGAACTGGCGTTGGAAAACCGGGTCGTTTTGGAACATCGGACCGCCGAAGCGATCGATATTTTTGAATGCACCACCCTGCGGATGCGGTTCGCCGATCTGTTGAACCGAAAACCCGCCGTGGCATCAGACGATCCGCTGGCAAGGTTCTTGGTTGCCAGCCAAGCGGTCACCGGCTCAGCCGAGCCGGAACAGTCGATCGACGATTTCCTGCTCAGCGTTGTCGCCGAAGGAACTCCGGCGCGGATGCGATTGCCTAGCTTTGCCGCTGATGTCTCAGCGGAAAAGATCGACTTCGACGCGCGAGCCGGTTTACTGAAGATGAGCGGCGTCGGCGGGGCCAGGATCACCTACGGCGGCCACACCTGGCGGTTCAAAAACTTTACTTATCAATTGAACCCATCGGATCCTAAGAAAATTGGCACATTCGATGCGATGGGATCAGGTTTGGTCGAGTTCGCGGGACCGACCGAGTTGCCGATTCGGCGGTTGCGATGGTCCGACGGCATTCAATTAAGCCAACCCGATCCACTGGGACAATTTACGATTCGCGTCGATGGCAACGTGTCGGCGTTGATGAACGACGATGGTGAGTTCAATTGTGATTCGGCGATGTTGGTGCTGAAGACCGGTGACGAAACACTCGACGGTGACGCTTGGCTAAGGTCGACCAAACCGCTCCGCTTTCAAGCGACCGGCCAAGTGAGCATCCAATCGCCGATGGTGAACGTTGCGACGCGGCTGCTGAGGCTCTATTTCGACTTTGACGATTCTGCGTCCAACGCAACGCCCAGCCAAGGAGCCGAAGCCGCCGATGGAAATGCGGTTGCTGCGCATCCGCTGCGGCGGTGGGTTCGCCAGCCGCGCGACGACGGACAACCGCCCGGCGATGGTGGTATCAATGCCGATGGAACGCCCGCAATTGTTGTCGGTGCGGCGACGCCGGTCCAAGGCCCCAGGCCAATGATTCATGGCGACACGATCAACGCCAAACTGCGGCTGTCGGGACGGGAGCTGACGGCCAGCGACTTGACCGTGGTCGGAAATGTAACCTTACGTCATCAGTTGGAAACCGCCAGCGGATCGATCCCCGCGATCCTGACCGGCCAGCGATTGCAACTCCGCGATACTCAGGGCGATGAAATCCTGCAGATCGGCAGCGGTATCGACAGCCCGGCACGCCTGGCCGTTGGCGACGGATTCTTCATCGGTCCGTTGATTCAAGTTCGCTTGGCCGACAACTTGGTTTGGATCAAGGACGCCGGCGAGTTTCAAGTTCCCTCGCAGATGTTGCCGCAGACCGTTGCGGCGAAGCCCGACTTTTCGCCAATCGACGACTCCAACAGTGGCCCCCACCCACCGACGCCCCACCCACCGACGANNCCGACGAACGTTTCATCGCTGAAATGGGTTTCGCCACCACGCTGCCGCTGGCGTGGTCAAATGTTGTTCGATGGTTCGCGAGTCGTGTTGACCGATGGCGTCGACATTCGTGGCGCGGTGATGGCGGGCAAAGAACAGGATGTCTGGGATATTGATTTGGTTGGCGATCAATTACAAGTGATTCTCAGCAGCGAAGTGCGAATGAACGACCCCGATTCGATGCGTTCGGCGGCGGTTGAGCAGGTTAACGTGACGTCGTCAAAGTCGCACCCGTTAGTGGTGACGGTGAATCAATTGTCAGACCAAGGCAGCCGCAAAGGTCGACATGTACTGACGGTGCCCGAGTTGACCATGCGCCCCGATACGGGGCAATTGAGCGGGTTGGGCGCAGGTTGGTATCGGGCGTGGATCAAGAACGAGGGTGCGGGTTTGTCGTCGATGGTCACCAGCGGCGGTTTCCGGCCATCAGAACCGACGATGACTGGCGTGCATCTGGTATTCAAGGAATCGTTACAAGCCAACTTGAATCTGCAGAGCCTCGATTTCTTACGCGGCGTTCGGATCGCGTCGCGCGAAATAAAGTCATGGGACGACGTGATCGATGTCGAGGCGATCCAGGGGCTACGCCAAGGCGAATCGACGCTCGACTGTGACCGTTTAAGACTGGCGATCGATCAAACACAGCCATCCGGGCTGGACAGCCCGCCGTGGGAATTGGAAGCGATCGGCAATGTGATCTATCACACGCGAAATGAACGCGGGTTGTACAACGGGATTGCCCACCGTGCCGCCTATACCGCAGCGAAAGATATCTTTCTGATCGAAGGACAACCCGGGCGCAGCGCGACAATGAACCAAACATTACCCACCGGTGCGGCCGGAACGAACGCGGCGGTTAAGCGATTGAGCGTCAATACTCGCACCATGGAAGTGATCAATGTGGAGTTTGATCGCTTGCAATTAGGGCCTTTGCCCAATTTTGCAAAAGACAAAAAGTAACCAGTCTGTAACAATCAAACTCCGTAAAACCACTCAATTCGCTCTTGTATTACGGTCGCTCGATTGCTTAGGGTCTTCAACATCCTGCCATCGATCTGGTCCAACCGGCCGGTCGATGCAAAACTGCGATTGGCAATGTTGGCCGCCGCTTTGTTGTGTGCAGTCCCATTGGTCGTTGCTGGGCGATTACAACCGCATCCGGACGGCTTGGGAACTCATCAACAACTCGGCCTGCCGCCTTGCACGATTCGCGTGATGTGGGGCGTTCGCTGTCCGTCGTGTGGCATGACGACATCATGGTCATACTTCGTGCGCGGGCGATTGGAGATGAGTTTGAGATCGAATGTCGCTGGCACCTTGCTGGCGTTGATCGCATCGTCAGCTGTGATTGTATTGTTCACAGGATTCGCTAGCGGCAAGATGCCAGGACGCGAATGTTTGGTATTTGCCACCTGGGGACTGGTTTTGACATGGATAGTTGCCATCGCCGATTGGGCTTGGCGGTTGGTTTAAACGAGAGACTCATTGAAAGGATTCGTCATGAGCCACGATACAATCTCGCGCCGTGCGGCGATGTTTACTATGATCGCCGGAGGATTGGCGGTTCAAACCGGTTGTCTGGGATTTGCCGCAAACATTTTGAACGTGGTTCGCGGCCATACCGTCAAAGCGGAGTTTCCTGGGCTAGAAGGAAAACGCGTTGCGGTCGTAACGATCACCGACAGCAGCCAATACAGCGACGATGCATCGGCAAGAATCTTAAGCCGGCGAGTTGCCGAGATCCTCGAGAATGAAGTCAAGAACTGCACTTTGGTGCGTGAAGACGAAGTGCAACAGTGGCGAGACCGTAACGGTTGGGATGCGATCGAGTTTATCGACATCGGGCGCGGCGTTAAGGCGGATAAAGTGCTGGGCATCGAAATGACCGGATTGCGACTTCGCGACGGCGCGACACTCTATCGTGGTCGCGCCGCAGTGACCGCGACGGTCTACGATATCGCGTCCGGCAGCGTCGAGTTCCGCAGGCACTTAGAAGAGTTCACCTATCCCGTCAGCGCCGGAATGTATACCAGCGAAACGACGGAGACGAAGTTCCGCAACCTGTTCCTTGGCGTTTTGGCGGCAAAGATCTCGCGGTACTTCCATGGTTATGATTTCAGCGAGACCGTCGCACTAGACGCCGCAATCGTGAATCAATAAGCGGCCGAAAGATTTCAGATTTCAGTTTTCAGTTTTCAAATCGCATGCTTTCGATCTAAGATCGTTAAACTGACGCCTGCCAACTGAAAACTGCCAACTGAAAACCGCCCTCCATGCCTCAGCGATCGCTATTCACGTTTGTCGCTGTGGTCGCGGCACTGTTGTTGGCCGGGATGACGTTCGGAGCGTCGCTGTGGTTGCTGGCCGCCTACGCCGGCGTGTTGATGATCGGCACCGGATTCTGGTTCGCATCGCAGTGGCATGGTGCCGCCGTTGCCGTTCGCCACGACGGTGCAATCGAACTGGAGGTCGGCCAGTCGACCGAAATCGTGGTCGACATTACCAATCGGTCCAAATTGCCGATCGCTTGGCTGTTGGTCGAAGATCTGTTGCCTAAAGCCGCGTTTGCCCAACGTCCACCGGCACTGCGCATCGATGGTTCGCGGATCGAAGTCTTTTTCTTGCCAGCCGGCCAAACGCGACAGTTGCGTTATCGAATCACCTGTCAAAGACGCGGCTACTATCAAATCGGACCGACTGTTCTGGAAACCGGCGACCTGATGGGGCTCAGCCGCCGTTACCGCGTTGGTGCCCCGCCGCAATACATCCTCGTCTATCCGCGCAGTGTCCCAATGGCTGGCTATGACATCGCGTCGCCGCGGCCGATCGGCGAGATTCGGATTCGAAACGCGGTGATGCAGGATCCGACGCGGATCCGTGGGATCCGCAAGTGGCAAATCGGCGACCCGCTGCGCAGCGTCCACTGGGCGGCGACGGCGCGAACCGGAACTCTGCACAGCAAAGTTTACGAACCGACATCGATCGCCGGTGCGACGCTGATTCTGGACATGCATCGCGACACCAATCCGGACCAAAACGAACCGGTGCGAAGCGACTTGGCGATCTCATTGGCCGCTTCGATCGCCGCGGCGTTCTACGAAATGAACCAACCGATCGCCCTGTTGTCCAATGGTCGCGATGCGGCCGATCGGATCCGCACCGAGGGCTTTGACACCGACTTTCGCACTCGCGGCGCGGCGCAAACCGAAGCGGCGATGCGCGAGCGTGACGATCGGTTGCGTCCAGTCATTGTCGACGCAGATCGTGGCCCGGTCCACTTCCAAGAACTTCGCCGGGTGCTCGCACGGTTAGAATTGTCCGATGGACTGTCGATCGCCGAAACCGTTGTCAACGCACAACAACGACTCGCGCACGACACGACATTGATTGTGGTCACACAAAAATGCGACCGTCAAACCGCAGCGATGCTGATCGGCATGCGCCGTCGCGGATGGGCCGTCGCGGTCGTCATCAATACCGCTGACATCAACGACTTTGCCGCGTCTGCGGGTCCGTTGCAAGCCGACGGAATCGAGACGATCCATTTAGTCGACGACACCCAATTACCTCACGCGACGCGGCGAATCAGTGCGCGATAGATTCAGGGAATCTTGATGCTAGGGTCCGCTTTCTTCGCCAAGCTGTATTCGGCCTTGGCCTCCGCAGCTTTACCTTGCTTGTCGAGCAACATGCCGCGGGTGAGATGCAACTTAGCCGGGTTGGGAGCTCCCTGGTCGGCCGCTTCGAGATCGGCCTGTGCTTTATCAAGTTCGCCGCTGGCACAGTAACACCGCGCCCGCAGTAAGTACCCTTCGGCCAACTGATCCGGGTCCAGCCCACCATTGCTGAGCGCAGCATCAATCGCCTGCAAAGCATTCGGCAGGTCGCCCGATGCCTCCTTCGCCAAGGCCTCGTCTAACGAGACCTGCGCGGATCGCACAACGTCCTCGCCAGCACCATCCCCACACCCAACAAGCGGCGAGAGAACGAAAGCAAAAAGAATGCACTGAAAAAAGCGTGGCGAAAACATCAATAGGTTCCCTTGGTGGAAGGAGTCACGGAGCGATCGGACGTTCTTAATTCTCCAACTGAGCCACTTCACCACCAGCACGTGTTCCAACGGCCCGCCAGATAAGTAGGTCGATACTTTCGGTGACAAATCTTACGGAACCGTCGCCCATAGATGCGTTCACGCCGCCGGTGTGCTGGCTGCGGGCTGAAATGATTGCGTGTTCACCCGGCGCATCGGCAATCGCCGATCGGGTTCCGCAGTCGATCGCTCGCCAATTCGGCGGCGCGACGTGATTGTACATCGTTGCCGAATAGAACCCGAAAGGCCAACCGTTGGAAAAGTCCGAACCTGGCAACCAACGCCCCATCGAGTTGAAATTGAAACCGCTGACGGAAGGCACCTGAGCTTGGCAGGCCGCAAACATCACGTCGGCATCAACCAACCCTTGCGGACGGCTCGACATGTTCGTCACGTCCGCACGGTTTGGAGGTTCAGCCGACAAATTACGACCACTGCCCTTGGTTCTTTCAGAGAAGAAAACCGTGTTGGACATGCCGTCGATAAAGTCCGCCGCTCGCAACGGATTACCAATCGTGAACGCGCCATTTCCGCGGCTGGAAAAACCAGCCGGTGATATCGCGGTGATGTTGTTGTTCGTGGTCGAGCCTTCTGCCCCACCAAACGGAGTCGAACCGCCGAAATTGTATCGGTAATTGTTCTCCGTAATGATCACGCCGGTGTTCGGGCACGATGGACAGATAAACAGTGCCGCCGCGTTCGCGTACGCCCGATAGTTCGCGTTCACCGGCGTAACGCCGCCACCGGTCGTCATGCGAACTGACGTCGGAACCCCGAAATCGATCAAATCATAAATGTTGTTCTGCTCCATGAACGGCAGAATGAACGTGTGGACGGATCGAAACCCGGTCCAAGCCCCCAGCGGCAATGTGGTCGGATAAGACGTGTAAGACGCCTGAACCACGCCACCGACGGAATAGTCAGGAGCCATCCTGCCCGGTGGAAAAACTTTGTAGGCGGACTCGTAATTCAATGTCGCAAGCCCGATCTGCTTGAGATTGTTCGAGCACTGCATTCGCCGAGCCGCTTCGCGTGCCGCTTGGACCGCGGGCAACAGCAATCCGACCATAACGCCGATGATCGCAATGACCACCAACAGTTCGACGAGAGTGAATCCTCGCCTGAAATTATTCTTCATTTCGACCTCAAACATGGAGACTCACGGGCGGTGAATAATGGCAAACCACCCGGCAGTATATCGATCTGGCAAACGTCAGTGGCGGGAAAATCCACGATGATTTACCGAATCAAACGAAGACGCCACAAAGCTATGCTAGCGGAACATTGCAGCGCATTAATATCTTTAAATCTTAACATTTTTCGATCCGGCAATCTGATTGCGCGTATCAAACCATCCCTAATCGATTCGCCGACCGCCTTTGGCGGCATCCGCCAAAAGCATCGATTAAGGAAGAGAAATGTCCATTAAAGCCCATTTCACCAAGATCGTCACCAAGCCCGTTTTGGCAGTCTTTTCCGATCACGCAATCTGGAGTTGGAAATTGGCTTTCTCGTTTCCCGACTCGTACGTTAAGTTGTCACGAATCGGCACGGTGTTCATCGACGTGTACAGCATTGGTGACTAGTGACCGACGACAGCAAGACAATCGATGGAACAGTTTCGTCACACCGATGTGACGGGACAGCGGGCAAACCCGCCAAACGTGTTTAATCAGGACAAGGCGGATCACGTGGCTAGAGAAGCAATTTATCAATCATCCGATCCGGAACCTGAGGGTGTATTGGTGGCCGAACCGGAACGTCAGAAGGACCAGGATGTCCGCTTGCGGCCGCGCCGAATGACCGAAATTGTCGGCCAATCTGACGTTATCGAACGTCTGCAGATCGCGATCGATGCGGCTCGAAAACGTGGCGAACCACTCGGGCACATTCTCTTTGACGGCCCCCCAGGACTCGGCAAAACCACGTTTGCAACGGTCATTCCCGAGGAAATGGGGACAACCGTACAAATGGCCAACGGTGCGGCCCTGCGAGCGCCGAAGGATTTGATTCCTTACTTGACCAATCTCGAGCAGGGGTCGGTCTTGTTCATAGACGAAATCCACCGTCTGCCCAAGAGCGTCGAAGAGTATCTTTACACGGCGATGGAAGACTTTCGCATCGACATCGTGCTGGGCGAAGGTGTCAGCGCTCGAACGTTGAACCTCGACTTGCGGCCCTTCACTTTAATCGGGGCAACCACACGCGCTGGGATGTTGAGCGGACCGCTGCGCGATCGATTCCAAATCCGTGAACACCTCGGTTGGTACACGCTGGCCGAATTGTGCGAAATCGTCCAGCGAAACGCTTTGAAATTGCAGGTTGAAGTCGCCAGCGATCCGGCGACAGAAATCGCCCGCCGCAGCCGCAGTACACCACGATTGGCGAACAATCGGCTGCTGTGGGTTCGCGATTACGCCCAGTCGCGAGCCAGCGGCAACATTTCGCTGGAGGTCGCAACCGCCGCGTTGCAAATGATCGGGATCGATACGCTGGGGCTGGATAAACAGGATCGTCGCTACCTCGACACCTTGACCCGGATTTTTGCCGGCGGACCAGCGGGCCTTGAAGCGATTGCCCACACGATGAACGTCAGCAGCGATACGCTGGAGGACGAGGTCGAACCGTTCTTGTTACGCAGCGAGTTAATCCTGCGAACCAGTCGCGGTCGAATGGCGACCGACAAGGCTTACCGCCATCTTGGTTTAAACAGCGGCAAATAGCGTGGCCTTTCGGATTTTTGGCCTATGCCATCATCCGCAACAGGCCACGACAGAACCGTTTTTCATCGCTATTCGTAACGATTTTTAGTTCAAACATTTTCCTTTCACGATTCTTTGCCAACTTGTATTGGCCCGCCGTGGCGCGATTGCTAAAGTCTCGACCAGGGGACAACGATGGTTGTAAATCAACCGTCGAAAGCAAGTCGAAACGATTCGGTTTCGCTGAAAAAGTTGTCCGTTATCGACATTTTGCGTCCACGGTGGAAAAGGAGTTCCGACGTGTCCCAGACATCTCAATCGACAGCCTGTGTTCATATCCGCTGGATGATTCGACGCGACATGCCGGCGGTGTTGGCGATCGAGAATCAGAGCTTTGAGTTTTCGTGGACGGAGGACGATTTTATTCGTTGTCTTCGCCAAAGAAATTGCATCGGCATGGTAGCCGAACAAGACGATCGCGTCGTCGGCTTTATGATTTATGAATTGCACAAAAATCGCTTGCACATCCTAAACTTTGCCGTCGCAACCGAGTCACGCCGTCAAGGTGTCGGTAATGCAATGATCAACAAGTTGCTCAGCAAGCTCTCGCATGAGCGACGTAATCGCATCATGCTGGAAGTTCGCGAAACAAACTTGGAGGCACAATTGTTCTTCAAGCATCTCGGCTTCCGTGCAATTTCCGTATTGCGAGATTTCTATGATGACACGGTCGAAGATGCCTACCTAATGCAGTTCCGCTATCGCGCATCAGCAGAAGAATTAGCCGACCCGGCAAACAGAATCTCGCGACTGGCAGGCTGAAAGAACTCTGCACTCAAAACTTTAGCGGCACCAGGCTTATGTCCTGCCGCTATTGAGACAAACCGGCCACTTGCCCCGTTTGCAAATAGCTTACGATCGCTTGCAATTCAACCGGGGCGATAAGATCAGCCAAACCGTCTGGCATTAACGACACGCCGCTGTTTTTGATCTCAGCGATTCGGCTGCGGTCGACCGTTTGCCGCGTCCCATCGGCGCGGGCCAACGTAATCTCGGTCGTCGATTCGCTGTCAATCGCGCCAACGAACAATTGGTCGTCGTCAGTTCGAATCAGATAACTTTGATACTGAGGTTCCACCGCCTTATTGGGATCTAGGATCGATTCGACCAGCGTGCGGTCGCGACGATCAGTTAAGTTCGCAAGACTCGGCCCGATCGTTCGCCCCTGGTCGTCGCTCTGGTGACACGCCGCACAATGTTTCTTATACAACGCCGCGCCGTCAACCGCCGCTAAGTCACCGGCGGATTTGAATTCGGATAAATAACGTTCAACCAACTTTTGCTTTTCCGGTGAACCGGCCGAACCACTGCTGGACTCGATCAATCGCTGCGCACGTACCATCAACGAACGCGAACCGCTGTGCAGCAGTTGTTGGCGGGCGGCCGCCGAGAGCTGGTTGACTTTGACATCGCCCGTTTCGATCGCGGTCAACAGCCTGTCGATCGTCGGGGCGCGAGTCAGCATTTGGGTAACGCATTGATCACGAATCGACGACGAAGTCGATTCCCATTTCGCCAGTGCCACGTCAACCAAGGCGGCGTGATCGATCCGCGCCAACGATTCGACCGCCTTTTGTTGGACCTGCGGCGGTACCGATGGGGCCATCAGGTCGGCAAGCAACGTTTTTTCGGCTGCGATGGCGGATTCGTCACTGGCGATTCCGCGGCCGAGCAGTTCAAGGCTGTGGCAGCGCCGCTCCGGCGGCTGAGTTGAATCGTGAATGATCGCCAGCGATCGGTCGTAGATCGGCCGCAACAGGGCCAGCAATCCGGTTTCGCTAGCCGACAGTTTGCCGATCTTCGAAACGCTGCGCGCCACGCTGGTTGCTAGTGCAAGTTTCGCGTCGATATCTGTCTCGCCAGTCTCCGATGTCACCGCCAAAATGCTGCTAAGCAACGGCTGGACGTCGGTGTTCGTAGCGATTGCCGTATCGATCAGCCCCGCGATCAATTGCCGCTTGTCATCCGACATGGCGGNNATCGAATCGATCGCCGTCGCCGATCAACGCTTGCAACAAGGTGCCGCAGTGCGGTTTGGCGGAAGTCAAAATGGCGAGCGCAAGCCAGCGGTCGACATCGGATCGAGCGGCGATCTTGGCGAGCGTTTGCCCGGCAACGGGCGAGTCGCTTTCACCACACGCGACCGCTACGGCCAAGGCGACATGCGGCGACGGATGATCGGCCAGTTGATTCAACGCTTGCAAAAAAACATTGGCTGATTCACCTTTCAATCGTGAATGTGTCAGGCCGACGGCAAACTGCGAAATGCCCGGATGTGGGTCCGATAACGCAGACAGGATCAAAGAATCGTCGCAACGATCCAGCGCCGTAAGTATTGCCAGCGCTGCGGTAGATCTTTCCGGCGTATTGCTTCTGCCTGCCAGCACAAACAGATTGTCAAGGTCGAATTGCGAAAGTTCCTGCTTGCCTCGCTCGATCAACAACCGCATCGCCATGTCGCGAGTCGTTCCCGACGGCGAGTCGAGCGCCGCGATCAACTGGGGCACCTTCGCTTGATCGAGCGACTTAAAAACCTGCGGCGAAGTGTCGTCTT
>DIUH01000263.1:9576-12632 GCA_002428205.1 Planctomycetaceae bacterium UBA6163 | reverse complement strand
TGGTGTCATGTGACCTGCGAGGATTCGTTAAGGTCTGGCCGACCGATGGCAAGGTCGCTGACGCCGGGACCGATGCGGTGAAACCTGTTAGTCGTGATCTTCCGCAGGTTGAATCCTTGTATAAGTACGATACGACCTTTCGCGCCGACATTGGTGGCGCTCGCTGTATGTCGTTCTCGCAAGACGGTTCACGATTAGCGATTGGTGGTGTAACGAACGTTACCAACGCGTTTGCGGGCGTCGGCAATTTTGCGGTTGCTCTGGTTAACTTCGCCGATGGTAAGGCCGTAGTTCAGTGCGGGCCGAAAGAAAAGGTCAATGGAACCGCTTGGGGCATTGCTCAGCACAAGCAAGGATTTTGGATCGGGCTCAGCGGGGGTAGCGGAGGCGGTTGGCTTTACTTCTGGCGAGACGATAGCGCGGAAGAGTTCTTCAAGCTGAAACTCAAGAATGATGGACGTGGTATGGCCTTATCGCCAGACGAAAGCCGAGTCGCGGTCGCTCACGCCGACCGAAACTTAAGAGTCTATGCCCTACACGCCGCAGCGACCTAGGCGCACGTTCGTAGTCCCGCCTTTAGGCGGCCATCGTTCGGATTTCAAAACCGATAAGTCGCCGCAACCCCAGTTTTACTAGGCATCTCGTCGCTCTGTAAAACCGACACTAAGCCGTCCATGCTGATCACAATCTCAGCTAGGTCATCTAGCACATCGTCGACCTCCGGATTGGACAATTCGCCCGCAACCATGGTTCCGTGAATCGGATCGATCTTACCCGGTATATGGTGTTCGGATGAAACATATAAGTCCGAAACCCTTCCGGCTAGCGCCGCCGAAAGAATGGTAGGCAAATCATCCGAGCCTCGGCCATGCGCCTTTGCGGCATGATACTGATCGATACTCTGACTGAGTTGTTGTGCATAGATTGGTTCAAGGGCTTGCCACGCAAGTTCTCTAAGTTTGTCCGGTGAAACAGCCATCGGATCGATTTCGATCCCGGCTTCGATCAACGCAGTATTGCAACTGAGTGCCCGAAAATGCGATTGATGCTGTGGCAACGTCGCCAGTAAAAGCGGCAGCCCTGAGGGGCGCGAATGATGTTCCCAAATCGCTCGATCGACAGCGCGAAAGAAGCGGGTGCGGTCAATCGGCATTTCATCCTTGTTGTCTCCATGGCCATGAAACATCGCTGGTGCACCATGCCTGGAGTTTGGTCCGCCGGAACCGTCGCCATAAGAGGCAACGGTCTGATGCGGCTCTGTGAGTTCTTCGCCTAATGCTTCTTCGATCGTTGTCGGCACATCGACCAAGTCGACTCGGTCGATCGAGTTGCGATTCCCCTCATACAGTGCCGCTTCGCCAAGGGTAATGCACAATACTTGAAAGCGATCGGTTGCATAGAGCGCTCGAATCAATGGTTTGGCATGAAAACTGTCGGCCACGATTGCCAGTTCATCGACGCTCTGTTGCAAATCGAAAACCTGAAAATCGCCTGGCGAGGCAAGCACAGCCAGCCCATCGGTACGATGATTCCAGAATTGGTCGTCATGTGAGAGCCGTTCCAGATTCTCAATCACCGCCGCAATGGCCTTTTTGTTATTTGAATCTTGCAATTGTGCCTTCACATTGCGGATCAGGTTTTTGAATCGGATCGGATCCTGTTGATTCTCCGGATGATGGCGATGCGTCGGTTGATAGATTGAAATGCACGGTTTTGCAGTCGTTGCAAGCAAATCGGCAACTGAATCACGAGAAACTTGTCGCATCGGTTTTATTCCTAACAAAGTCGCTGGGGGGCTGGGCGAACGGAGGGATCGGAGGGATCGGCTGTCATCAGTCAGCGCTGTCATCAATCAGCGATTGGACCGCTGAATGGAACTTGCCCTTTTCGATGTTGGCGGCGTCCCAATGTGCGCTGGAGCGATTTTTTCGTCTTTTCCACCGCGCCATTGGCGGCTTGATCGATCGTAGCGGCACGGTGCGAGACCACGATCGGTTTGAGACCGGACGGGCGAGTTTCGATAACGCATCGCATGTCTTCTGTCCCATCCTTCTCACGACTGTTATCGTCAAACAATTTTGCTTCGACCCGCGTGATTCGTTGGGCAAAGCGATCGAGCGAACCGTGGATCATCGACTCAATTTCTGCCGACAATTGATCGCTGCCAGCGACGTGGTTATCCGTCTTTACCAATACCATCATCATCCTGTTTCTTCCCTATGGTGGTCATCAAGCTTACATGACGGCAACTCGGGAGTTGGCCGTCGACGANNGAAGATCGGTGCCGGGGAAAGCCCTCTGCGGCCCTGAGAGGCCGACTCCTACCGGTAGTGCCGCTCAGCGTCCGCGCGCACCACAATTTCTTAATCCGACAATGACAGTGCTTTTTGATCCCCACGATCTCGTCTCGTGGGGGTATATGGTTCTCAAGCCAGCCCCCGAAGACCTACTAGGCCACCGAGATTAACTTGCGCTCACAGTTTGAAGCGGCGAGCGCAAGTTAATCTCGGGAGGTTCTGCAAATTGCCGCCTGTGTCTAGCGTGCCAACCTCGGCTTCCTGCCAAACGACCTGGCAGGGGAGCATCAGAACAATTCGACCAGCGACTTGCCTTCGGCCAATAGATTGTAAGGTCGACCTTGGGGATCGGTTGCTTCCAGGTCGTTGATACCCATCGCGTGGTAAACGGTCTTGGTCACATCGGCCGGGGTCAACGGCTTATTGGCTGGGTATTCCGCGAATCGGTCACTTGATCCGTAGGTTTGTCCGCCACGAATTCCGCCGCCGGCAAGCACGTCGGTCAAGCAGTGGGTCCAGTGATCGCGGCCTGCCCCGCTGACGCCGCCGCTTCGTGGGTCGCCGATTTTTGGCTTGCGTCCCATTTCGCTCGTCACCATCACCAGCGTTGAGTCCAGCATGCCGCGGTTTGCCAAATCTTCGATCAATGCCGAAAACGCCTGATCAAACTCTGGCAGTAAGTCTTCTTGCAAACACTTAAAATTGTTTCCGTGCGTATCCCAACCGCCGCCGCTGGCACATTTCTTATTCAATCGCTCA
>DIUH01000263.1:5206-9447 GCA_002428205.1 Planctomycetaceae bacterium UBA6163 | reverse complement strand
CGACGCATGTCGCCGAACTGTCTGAGCAATTGATGTCGCTCTTGCAACCTTGTCGCCGTCATTCCGTCCTGCATCATCAGTGCGGGAATCTGGAACTTCAGAGGTTCCTTGGAGTCACCTTGAACGAACAGCGGTTCAAACTCCAGCCCCAACCTGGCCGAGAATTGCCCGGGGCGTGTGTATGCTGGCGCACCTTCTTTCTGAGGCAAGGTTATAAAGTTTGGCAACGTCGGATGCGGATCGCGTTTCGCCGCAACCACCGCTCCCATGCTGGGCCAATCGTCTGCATATGGCGTACGGTTGTTTCCCAGCGAGAGAAACGTCGGGTCGGGAACATGCCCGGTTTGGTTGTAGTAATAGCCAGCGTGATGATCATTCGTACTGACCGTCGCCCCGATGCTGCGGATCAGTGCCAGGTGATGTGCTTGTTTGGACAACAACGGCAAGTGTTCGCACAATTGAATGTCCGGTGCAGTGGTAGCAATCGGATTGAACGGGCCACGGTATTCGGCCGGAGCATCCGGTTTCATATCCCACATGTCGATGTGCGAAGCACCGCCACTGAGGAAAAACAGAATCGTCGATTTCGCTTTCCCACCGGTCGGCGAGTTCGCCAGTTCTCGCGCCGCCGCGTTGCCGGGGCGACCGAAGCTCAAACCCGCAAGTGAACAGCTAGACGCGACCAAAAAAGAGCGTCGTGACGCCGACGCAGTTTTTGTTGTGAACATACTCGCAATTCTCCGTGCAGCGTCTGTTTGCGATGAAGAAAGTCACCGCGAACGAGACAGACCGTGACAAAGGGAGGCAAAGGCGGGAAAGCAATTTTGGCAGGCGGCGACCACCGGATCTGTCCAGCCCAGTCTGATCGCCTGAAGTTAATGTACCAAATCGCCTCGTGCCGGTGACAATTTCTACGCCGCTTGGCAAAAATTATCGAGCGTATTGGTGCTGCATGTCGCAGACGCGGCTTTCGGATAAGTTGGTCAGAGCGGAAATCAATCCACTTTGCCAACCGAGATTTTGCCGTCATGATTGATGTTTCATGACATTCCTGAACGCATCCCTGCTTGCCGGACTGCTGGCCATCGCGATCCCTGTCGCGGTGCATCTGATTTCACGTCGACAGCCGCGCCGAGTGGTCTTCCCGGCGACGCGGTTTCTGCAGCACCGGATCGAATCGAGCCGCAGCAAACTGCGGGTGCGGCGGTGGTGGCTGTTGGCGCTGAGGATTCTGGCGGTTGCCGCGTTTGCGATCGCGCTCGCTCGGCCGCAGATCGAAACCGCGATGGCACCGCGTTGGTTCGCCGTCGGATTGCTGGGCTTGCTCGGCGCGGCTCTGCTGGCGATGGCTGGCGCGGCAATGGCGAAGGGGCAATCGGCAAGGCTGCGGTACGGGCTGGCTGCTGCCGCCGTTGTGGCACTGCTGGCTGCGGCAATCACTGGCGGAGCGACCGCAGCCGGTGGACCCGAAGTATCCGTCGGCGATGACCTGCCGGTCGCGATAGCGATCGTGATCGACAACTCGATTCGTACGTCCAGGATCGCCTCATCACCCGATGCCGCTGAACCGAATCCGGCGACGCCGGTGATCAACCAGATGCGGGCTCACGCCCAGTGGATGATCGGCCGCTATCCCAATGACAGCCGAATTGCGATCATCGACCGCTCGCAACGCCCGGCCGCCTTCGCAGTCGACGTCGGCAGTGCGAACCGCCAAATCGAACGCACCGAACCGCTGTCGCTGACCCGGCCGTTGTCCGAGCGGATTGATGCTGCGGTGCGATTGGTCCGTTCGAGCGACTTGCAACGACGAATGGTGCTGGTGATCACCGATCTGACCGCGCAATCGTTTCCTGACAGCGAGTGGGCTGATGCGACGACCGAGACACTGCTGTCGCAAGATCCGCCGATCCGCTTGCAGATCTTGGATGTAGGAACCGATCCGGCGGGCAATCGCAAATTGGGCCCGCTGGTGATCAGCGATGTCACGCCGCCACGCCTGACGCCGACCGCAGTATCGACGCTGCTGCAATGGGATGGCCCA
Source organism: Planctomycetaceae bacterium UBA6163 (assembly GCA_002428205.1). Classification (GTDB taxonomy): domain Bacteria; phylum Planctomycetota; class Planctomycetia; order Pirellulales; family Pirellulaceae; genus UBA6163. The sequence continues at coordinate 7,403 of DIUH01000263.1, read as the reverse complement.
CCACAGGGCTCGGCGACCGACGGCGATGCCAGCCGCAGCGTGACCGTTGAAATGCAAATGTTCGATACTTCGGCTCCCCAATCCGCTTCGCTGCCGATCATTCGCGATTCGCAAACCGTGCTGCCCCCGCTGCGCAGCGTCGATCGCACGACGGTGAATCTGGCGACTGCGGCGACACGCGTTCTCTTGTCTGTCCCGCCGCTTGAAGTCGGCACGCATCACGGTTTGGTCCGCATCGTCGGCGACGACGAATTGCCGGTCGACGATCGACGCTACTTTACCTTGCAGGTTCGTCCCGCAGCGTCGGTTTTGCTGGTTGCGGCCGATCGTGAATCGGCCGGTGTGATCGGCGGAGCGCTCACGGCACCGCTGGCGATCGACGACGACGCGGCCGAATACAAGATCGAAATCGCGGAGCTGCTGCCCAGCAAACGTGAAAACTATGCAAACTACGAAGCGATCGTTTTGATCGATCCGGTCGAACCATCGCCCGCCGTTTTCGCTGATTTGGAAGCGTATCTGGCCGGCGGAGGAAAGTTGATTTCGATGTTGGGGCCGAGCCTTGGCCGTGTGGCCACAGGCGTTTCGGCAACAACGTTTCCACAGGGGACTGTGCGGCGTTGGCGGACCCCGCCACCAGGCACCTTCCTGGAAATCGCTCGGCCCAATCACCCAGCAGTCTTATCGCTTGGCGATATCGCAGGCGGTGTGCCGTGGAATCTGTTTCCGATCAACCAATACTGGCAACTGCAGACGCAACCCGGTGACACGATTGTGATGCGATACGCGGGAACCGATCACCCGGCGCTTGTCGATCGACGCAGCAACCGAAATGCCGCAGACCAAGAGGGGCCAGACAACGATGGCATTCATTTGATTTTGACCACCCCGTTGCCAGCGCTTGCCGGTCAATCGCGTGGCTGGAACGACCTGTTCGCCGGCACCGACGCCTGGCCAGCGTTTTTGCTGGTCCGCGAAATGATGCAGTCGTTGATTGACGCCCAGCGAGGGACTCATAACCTGTTGATCACCGACTTACCCAGCATTCCTGTTGTCGATCTTGGCCGCAGGAAAGCTCCGGTGACGCAGGCCGAATCGCCAGCCGAATCGCCGGCGGACCCTGCCGAACGCTCGCGCATCGTCGATCAATCGTTTCAGATGTTTCCGCCAAACGGGCCACCCGTGCCGCTGCGGACTAGCGGCCCGATCGCGACGATCGGCAATGTCGGATCGCCAGGCACCTACTGGCTACGCGGGGCGGGGACGACGACCGGATTCAGCGTCAATCTGTTGCCCAATCAAACCGACCTGACAAGGATCGATCCGACAAAGTTGCAAGATTGGTTGGGGCCGGAGCAATACGATTTGGTCCGCAATCGCGACGAGCTTCGAGCCGCCGAAGGACGCGGCGCGCCGACACGCCCGCTGTACGGTTGGATCCTGTTGCTGATGGCCGGGGCGTTTGTGCTGGAACAGGTTTTGTCGAACCGCTTCTATCGATCCGGCAGAACCGCAGCGACGGGGCCAACGAAACCGGCGGCGGCGAACTTGGCGGCGGGCAAGTTCGCCAGCGAGCAAAGGACGGTGGCTTCGTGACGACAATCGCTGTGGATCCGATTTTCGAGTCTTGGCCACTGATGGCCGGTATGGCAATCGTCTTGCTGGGCGTCCCTTTTCTGGTTCGCATCCACGGCGACGAAGTGACTGATTCGCGACGGCGGACGTTGATCGCGCTGCGATTGGCAAGCGCCGGACTGTTGTTGCTGGCTGCCCTGCGGCCCGCATTTCTGACGACCGATTCCCAGCCGACTCGCGCGACGCTCGCCGTTTTGATCGACGGGTCGCGCAGCATGACTTTGCCTGCCGATGGCAAGGCGGACGGCGATAAAACGCGTTGGCAGGTGCAACAGCAGATGTGGCAAACGCTCGCACCGGCACTCGGCGAATTGGACGAATCGCTCGACCTGCGAGTGCTGGCGTACAGCGACCGAGCGACCGAAGTTCCGACCGCCGAACTCGACGCGGCTTCGACCGATTCGAAGCAATTGAGCCCCATCGGCAACGCGACCGATCTTGCCGCCGCGTTGTCGTCAGCGCTGCGCACTGCCGCTGGCCAACCGCTTGCCGGCGTTGTCCTGATGGGCGACGGCGTTCATAACCCGCCACGAGACAATCGCGTCGCCCCAGCCGATGGATC
>DIUH01000263.1:546-5194 GCA_002428205.1 Planctomycetaceae bacterium UBA6163 | reverse complement strand
CGAACGTTGGCCGCGTTGGACGTGCCGATTTGGACAATTCCGATCGGGCCGCCTGGTGATGCCGACCAGATTCGTGATGTGGAAATTGACGAATTGACGCAGTCGCTGTCGGTTTTTGCGGGCAACGACTTCGATCTCGATTTTGTCGTCCGCACCCGAGCGCTGATGGGTGTCGAAGTGCCGGTGCGAGTTTGGTTGACCAACGAAGAATCGCCCCAGCAGCGCGAAGAAGTGGCGATTCGACGAGTGATTGCCGAACGTTCGGCCGATTCACGAGCGATGAAAATCACACTGACCGCACCTCAAGCCGGTTCTTACCGGATCGAAGTGGCGGCGGATCGACAGGACGGCGAAACGTTTTTGGCGAACAATTCACAGTATGCGTTTGTCGATGTCCGATCCGGCGGCGGTCGCGTTCTGTATCTCGAAGGCCAACCGCGTCCAGAGCAGGCGTTCATTCGGCGGTCGCTGAGGCGTTTTCCCGATTTGGAAATCACCTATCGCTGGATCTCACAAGATACTTCTGCGCAGTGGCCGATCGACCTTGGCGACTTGCTGAAACCCGGCAAGTTTGACGTCTACATCATCGGCGATTTGCCCGCAGCGGCGATCGGCGAAAAGCAGTGGGAATCGATCGCGACGGCAGTCGACGGCGGAACCGGCTTGGTGGCGATCGGCGGGTTGCAAGCGTTTGGCGCCGGAGGTTACGGAGCTTCGACACTGGCGCGTGTGTTGCCGATTCAAATGGCGAATCAGCCTGCGGGCGACTCGCAAATCGCTGGCGACATCCGACCGAAGCTGACGGTCGTGCATCCGATCACATCGCTGTCGCCAACCGATCTCTCCTTGGCAACGCAGCAATCCGCCTGGGACAAACTGCCACCACTGGTCGGTGCGAGCCGTTTGGGCCAGCCGCGTGTCGCACCGGGTATCAGCGTGCTGTTGCAAACGCCCAGCGAATCGCCGTTGTTGGTGGTGGGCGAATACGGTGGCGGTCGCGTCGCAGCGTTCGGCGGCGACAGCACTTGGCGATGGTGGCGACGCGGCGACGACGAGTCGCATCGGCGGTTTTGGCGACAGATGATCCTGTGGTTGCTTAACCGCGACGACGATTCCGCCGTCGACATCGCGATCGATCTGTCACAACGCCGATTCGAAACCGGTGATCAAACAACGTGGCAAGTAACACATTCCGCAACCGGCGATGCCAAATTGAGCATTCAAATCATTGCCGCAGACGGAAGCGTTACCGACATACCTAACGAGTCGATCGTCAATGAATCGCCCGAATCGGGAATCGACGGCGAATCGCGATCGACGCTGCAAGGCAGCATTCCCGCGTTGCCAGCGGGGATTTATCGATTGCGAGCGAAGGTGGCGTCGAGCGATCAAGCCTCAGAAAAAACATTTCAAGTGTTGGACAACGATCGCGAACTGGCGCGCCCGTTTGCCGACATAACTTATATGAATCAATTGTCGGCACAGACGACCGCATCGGGTGGTGCCAGTTATATGCCGTCACAAATTCAAGAGTTGATCGATCGCATTGCCGAGCTGCGACGCACATCCTCATCACCCGTTGTCGAAAAACACCGTTTGGGCGACACAGCAGCAACCGCCTGGCCATTATTCCTAGCGATTCTCATACTGATATCAGCAGAGTGGATTCTGCGCCGCAAGTGGGGTTTGGTCTAACGATCGAGCCAGCGGAAACTGATTGAAGTTGTGGAAGTGCAAATCTATCTCTAAACGAAGGTACTACAGGCAGGTGATGCGTGGTTAATCCGGCTTAACAGATCGCTGGGCCAGCAACCGTGAAGTTAGGATTCAGTGATTGTGGCGAGGGACCTGATCGCACACACTGCGAAACTGGCAGGCAAAATCAAGACAGCCACCGGTGTTCAGCTGGCCAACATGTTGCCTATAGATTTGCTGCCATGGTGTGGCCGTTGTTGGGATGTTTTCCCAACCGACAGGCTGGCGGGCACTCCATTGGTCTGCGGGCACCAACGCATCGACTTGGCACTTATTAAGATCGATCCGGACCCAATCGCCGGTCCGCAGACGAGCCAAGCCGCCACCGGCAAGCGACTCGGGGGAAGCATTCAGAATCGATGGGCTGGCCGACGTTCCGCTTTGGCGTCCATCGCCCAACGTTGGTAATTCGCGGATGCCAGCCTTTAGCATCGCATCGGGCGGTTGCATGTTGACCACTTCGGCACTGCCTGGGAAACCCAACGTGCCGCAACCGCGGATCACCAGCAGGCTGTCTTTGTCAATCTCGAGATTCGGGTCATTGATACGATTGTGATAATCTTCAGGGCCTTCAAAGACGACGGCACGGCATTCAAACCAGCCCTCTCGACCGGGATGTTGGAGGTAACGAGACCGGAACTCCTCGCTAATCACGCTGGTCTTGATCAATGCAGCGTCAAACAGATTACCGCGCAGGACAAGAAAGCCAGCTCGTTCCTTCAAAGGCTTTTCGACACAATGGATAATCTTTCCATCGCAAGGGATCGCTGACGCCACATTCTCGCCAACGGTCTTGCCGGTGACGGTTTGTGGTTCACCATCTAGCAACCCGTGTTGCAGCAGTTCGCGCATCACGGTCGGCAGTCCGCCGGCACGATGAAAGTCTTCGCCTAAATGTTGTCCGGCTGGTTGCAAATTGACCAACAACGGCAGCGGGTAACCATCCCGTTGCCAATCTTCCAGATCCAATTCGACGCCAAGGTGCCGAGCGATCGCAATCAGATGCGGCGGACAATTCGTGCTGCCGCCGATCGCAGTGTTCACCCGAATCGCGTTACGGAACGCTGCGCGGGTCATGATGTCGGCGGGTCGAAGGTCCTCGCGCACAACCTGAACAATTCGCTTACCAGCAGTATAAGCGGCTTGTCCGCGGGCATGATACGGTGCGGGAATGGTCGCGGTCCCAGGCAAAGCCATACCTATGGCTTCGGCCAGGCAATTCATGGAAAGGGCGGTCCCCATCACATTGCAATGCCCGGCACTGGGTGCCGATGCAGCTAACAATTCCATAAACCCCTGCTCGTCGATTTCGCCTGCGGAAAGTCGACGTCGCGCTTCCCAGATGATCGTTCCCGCACCAGCATGCTGGCCATCTAGGAAACTGTTCAACATGGGCCCACAGTTGAACACCAACGATGGCAGATTCGTTGTGGCTGCTGCCATCAGCGCCGCGGGAGTCGTTTTGTCGCAACCGGTGGTAAGAACCACCCCATCCAACGGATAACCGTGCAAGATTTCCACCAAGGCAATGTATGCCAAGTTTCGATCCAAACTGGCCGTCGGTCGACGTACCGATTCCTGCAACGGATGCATCGGGAAAACCATCGGAATCCCTCCCGCGTCGCGAACGCCGTCGCATAATCGCGTCACGGTTTGCAGGTGCGCTCGATTGCATGGCGCCAAATCGTTGGCCGACTGTGCGATACCAATGACTGGACGACCGCCCTGCAGTTCGCCGGGTGTTAAACCGTAGTTCAGGAATCGTTCGACATAAATGGCGGTCATACCCGGATTACCGGGGTCGTTGAACCAAGCTTCCGAGCGAAGGGATTGTGGCTTCATAGACATATCCGAGTCAGAAAAAACTAGCTCTCTGGAAAACGGTCGACACGCACAGGAAGCTTTCTTGTACCATGAGTTCCATGCACGTCGGAAGCTACCTGCCAGCTTGGCGCTGCCTGAAATGTGACTTGCCCCCTGATTGGTCACTGCACCCTGTTCAGCCAGCGCTAAAACGTTGCATCGCTCAGGAGCGGAAGCGCAAGTCTTCCGAAATGTTCGGGATAGTCCAATTGAACCTTGGGAGAGTGACGGCGATGACCTGTTTCGATTTTCTAGGCCTTTGTCTTTCTCAATCACGCATGATCGGGCTCATAACGGGGCTTGCAATGATCATTCTGGGGCCTCAGATTTCCGGCCAAGAACCGTCCAGTAAAGACTTGGAACCGTTGCGCATCGCCGTGTTCCAAACTGACGCTACGCCCCCCCTGGGCACTCCGGTTGCGTACGCGCTAGCCAGAAAAATCGAAGACCCTTTGTCAGCTCGTGGAATCGTCTTGCTTGGGGCGGGCCAGCCGATCGTCTTGTGTGCGGTCGATTGGATCGGTATCGCCAACGGCGGTCATGATGTCTGGCGAGAACGATTGGCCAGTGCGGCGAATACTTCCGTTGATCGTGTCGCGGTGCACGTCCTGCATCAACACGATGGAGTTCGTTGCGATTTTACGGCAGAAGAATTGGCCGCCGAAGTCGGCTTGGCCGGACGTCGTTTCGATATTCCCTTTGTACGACGCACGTTGCAAAACGTCACGACCGCTGTCAAGGCAGCCATTGCAACGGCACAGCCAGTCAATGCGCTGGGAATCGGCGAAGCCAAAGTCGATAAAGTCGCTTCGAATCGTCGGATCCTCGGTCCCGATGGCCGAGTCGCTATTGCACGTGCCAGTTCGTATCGAATCCCAGAACCACTGCGCACAAAACTGGCGCAAAGTGCGTTAAAAAATGGATATCAGCATAGTGTGGTCCGCGTTCAAGAGGCTCTGGATGCGCCCGAGGGAGTGATCGATCCGATGTTGAAAATGTTAACCCTTTATAATGGTGATCAACCTTTGGT
>DIUH01000263.1:0-483 GCA_002428205.1 Planctomycetaceae bacterium UBA6163 | reverse complement strand
ATCAGCGATGCGATGCAACGCGCGTGGGAAAACACCAAAGTCAAACCGATAACGGCAACTGACGTTCGCTGGCGAACCGTGCCTGTAAGTTTACCGCTGGCCCCACATTTAGACGCGGCGACACTTAGGACAACGTTGCAAGATACGCAGGCCAGCGAGGAAGAACGGTTGGCGGCGGCGGGAAAGTTAGCGTTCGTGTTGCGAAGACAAGCCGGCCTGCCGATCGAATTATCTTGTCTGCAGCTTGGCACCGCCTCTATTCTCCACATGCCCGGTGAGTTGTTTGTTGAATACCAGTTGGCCGCTCAAGCCATGAAACCGGAGTCTACGGTTTGCATGGCTGCCTATGGAGATTATGGAACCGCATATATCGGTACCGAAGTCGCCTATCGTGAAGGGGGTTATGAGACTCAACCCAGTTCCTCTAACGTAGCACCGCAGGTAGAACAGGTTTTGCTTGAGGGTGTCAGGAAATTACTCGAT
>DIUH01000147.1:3243-4001 GCA_002428205.1 Planctomycetaceae bacterium UBA6163 | reverse complement strand
TTTTTGGCGATCGCCAAACGTCCGTAAGGATCCCAGAACCGGCTGGTGCAATGCCTCAAGCTCCCACTTAGCACTGGACGCCCACAGGCTCGATGTTCCCCACATCTTATTTGACCCCCACGAGCTCGTCTCGTGGGTGAATTAGGTTTGCAAGCTAGACACCGAAGCCCGACCAGTTCACCGAATTTTAACTTGTGCTCGCCGCTTCAAGCGGCGAGCACAAGTTAAAATCGGAATAGCGGCTTGTGTCTAGCATGCCAACCNNGGCAGGGGAGCAATCCATGATGACTTGTGTGGTGCAACGAACCCACAGGAGAGGTGGGTTCTAACCGGACACTTATTTCACCCGCTCACGCACCCGCCACGCTGGCGTCCGGTTTCCTCAACAGATCGACAAACATCTCGACCAAATGATCGCGACCGGTCGATTGTCGCAACTCACTCAGCGTCCCTTCGTGTCGCAGTGCCCCTTGATGCAACAGCCCGAATCGATCGCAGACTCGCTCGGCTTCGTCCAGCCCGTGGGTGCAGACGAGAACCGCCTTGCCCAGCGACCGCAGGTGGGCGATGTATTCAAAGACGATCTGGCTGCCGACGACGTCCAGTCCGCGAGTCGGTTCGTCTAGCAGCATCACCGGCGGGTCGTGGATCAGGCCGCGAACCAGCGTGACGCGTTGGCGTTGTCCCGTACTGAGCGCTCCGGCGCGACGGTCGAGCAAGGGGCGGATCTCCAGCAAGTCGGCCAACTCTTCCAACCG
>DIUH01000147.1:1603-3140 GCA_002428205.1 Planctomycetaceae bacterium UBA6163 | reverse complement strand
CCGTTGGGGCCCATCAACCCGTAGACTTCACCCGGCGAGACGCTGAACGAAAGCCGATCGACGGCATGAACGACCCCATGGTCGAGCCGAAAGTTTTTGCACAATTCGTGAACAGTCAGCATGGGTGTTTCATGGCGAAAAGAGTATCTGAGACGTTAATCAACGGTTATTGCCGCTACCCGCCGGAAGGATGCAATTTCAATTGTTCGACGGGAACATAAAAACGGACGTAATATTTGCCGTCGTTGAACCGCTGGCCTCGCGGATCTTCAACCAACACCGTCGCACGGCGCGTGATCCGGTTGACCCAACCGTCGATCCATTTTCCTTCATGGCGAAAGCGGACGTAAGCACCGACACGAACACCAAAGTTGCGTGCCGCGCGTTCCCGCTGGGTGATCAGGTCGTGACTATGTTCGGTATGTCCGAAAAATCGGCCGGCAATGTCTTGAAAACGGCACTGGCTGCACGAACTGTCGTTCCAAAAAAACATTTCCAGCAGATGAACCAGCTCGTGTTCACAGACTCGCTGCATCGCTTCGAGCCGATTCGTGCAGCGCAGTCCCGTCACCGTGATCGGCCGATCGACATCATCGAACGCTTGAAACAGCAGCGTCGACGAGAGCACCATCTCGAACTGACGGGTGTCTTGCAAAGAAGTCCGATCCAGTCCGGTGGCCCGTTTGGATTGACGATCGGGATACTGGGTGACCAATTTTCCCGCGATTCGCGTCATTCGCGACGACAGTCCGAACTTCATTCGCTGGCGGCCGATAGTCGCCAGCAGCCGTGAATCGAAGAACTCGCGGTCGTACAACATCGTCATTCGTCGCAGGTCATCGGCATCCAAACGCCTGAAGTTTGCTGAATCCATCGAACGGCTCAATTCCAGCACTTCACGATGGATCCGCAGTTGTCGATGGCGGATTTCTGTCGGGGGAAGCGTTTGGCGCAGCACTTTTTGTGCAATTTGCTCGGCCTGCTGGTACGGATCATCCGCCGACGACGGTACAATACCGGCCAGCTTTTCCCCGTAGGCAACGACCTTGCCGGGCAAATAGTTCACGTTCGGACGCTCCATGCGTTAAAGTAGACGGCAGCGTATCGGCGTCGGTTGCACAACAATCGATCGCTGATCATCGTATCAATATTCCCACCTTCATTGTCGGCGGCTAGTGATACCCGCCATTCCTTCCTCGGAGCCACCCGAATTATGGTCCCACCGGAATCATCCAACCGCCGTTCGTTTCTACAAACTTCTCTCGCAACCACCGCCGCGGTCGCCGCAACAACAGCGGTCGCCAAACCAGCCAAGGCGGTTGACTCCAAAGCGGTTCACGGTGGCGGCAGCAGTGTCATTCGCGTCGGTCTGGTCGGCTGTGGCGGACGTGGCAACGGCGCCGCCATCAACGCGATGAACGCTGGCAAAGACGTACACATTGTCGCTGTTGGCGACTTGTTCGAAGATTCGATCAAGATCAGTCGTCAATCGTTGGCCAAGCGAAACCCAGAACAATTCGTTGTCGACGACGACCAC
>DIUH01000147.1:255-1586 GCA_002428205.1 Planctomycetaceae bacterium UBA6163 | reverse complement strand
GTCGCCGCCGCTTGCGAAGTCGCCGCAACGAAGGGTTTGAATATGGTCAGCGGTCTTTGCTGGCGATACGACCAAGGCGTTCGCGACACGATCGGCCGCATCCATGACGGCGCGATCGGCAATATCGTCTCGACACAAGCCAATTATCTGACTTCGCCGATCTGGGTGCGACCACGCAAACCGGGCGAAAGCGAAATGTCTTACCAGTGTCGCAACTGGTATTACTTCACTTGGTTGTCGGGCGACCATTATGTGGAACAATTTATCCACAGCCTCGACAAGGCGATGTGGTTGCGTCACGACGAACCACCGGTGAAAGCTTATGGAATGGGTGGCCGCGAACTTCGCAGCGACCTGACCCAAGGCAACATCTATGACCACTTCGCCGTAATCTATGAATGGGCCGATGGTTCACGCACCCACGCTTACACCCGCCAGTTCCCCAACAGCTTCTCACAAACAGAAGACTTTGTTTACGGAACCAAGGGCAAGTCGATGATCCTCGCTCACCAGATTGAGGGTGATAACGCGTGGAAGTTCAGCGACAAGAAGACCAACATGTATGACCAGGAACACGTTGAATTGTTCCAGGCCGTTCGTGGCGAACGTCCAGTGATCAATAATGGCGCCTACATGTGCAGCAGCACGATGATGGCGATCCTCGGTCGAGAGGTTTGTTACTCGGGCAAGGAATTGACTTATGAACAAGTCGCCAACAGCCCGATGGACCTCAGCCCACCGTCCTACGATTGGGATCAACCACTGGCCGCTGATGTGCCTAAGCCAGGAACCTACAAGTTCCCGGTCGCATAACGTCATGTTGTAACGTCTTTTTATTATCCATTTTTCACAACGATTCCCATGTCCCATTTTCGGTTTACTCTTGATCGGAAACGCCAGTACTTGGCCACAGCAGGAATCGTTGTTTTGATCAGTGGATGTTTCTCACCCAAACCGCCGGCGGAGAATGCGACCGTATCCGCCGGTGGTGAAGTGACCGCAGAGGAAGCGACGCCGCGTGAAACGCTGAACAAGAAGACGCAGAATGTGTTGAAGCTTGATGACGCGCTCGCTTCGGGCGGCGTTCGTGATAGCGGCCAAGTTTCATCGACCAACCCGCTAGCCCAAACCGCCGATGTCTATCGCACGCAAGTTGCAAAGTTGGGCGGTATGGCGGTGCAGCAAGCGATTCAATTGCGAAACGCGCAAAGCATTCAAGACCCGAAGCCGCTGACGCATGCCCAGTTCATGGCCGACATCATCAAACCTGGCCAACCCGATGGCATTCAATTGCCGATGCTGCCTTATTATCAAGAGTATGCCTGGGACGA
>DIUH01000147.1:0-139 GCA_002428205.1 Planctomycetaceae bacterium UBA6163 | reverse complement strand
AGCGGCGAACGCAAGTTAAAATCGGTGGACTGGGAGGGCGTCGGCTTCTAGCTTGCGAACCTTACTCACCCACGAGACGAGCTCGTGGGGGTCAAAGTCGCTTGTCCATTGATGACGTTCTAATCTTGCTTTCGATTCC
>DIUH01000264.1 GCA_002428205.1 Planctomycetaceae bacterium UBA6163 | reverse complement strand
GGCGTCAGCCGTCATTGGGCGGCCCACACACCAGCAATCGCTGCTGGAATCTGCGCGCCTGGCGTCGAAATCCCGCGACTTTGCTTGCAAAAGATCAACTTTGTAAACCTGGTAAAGTTTGCCGCTTGCGCAAGGTTTTCTGATTTTTCCGGATTTCCGTCGGTTTTGTCAAACTTTAACGATCGTGCGGACCGATCAGTGTGTTAGTCGGGAAATTGTCCGTTTTTGGTCAAGCGTTTTCCGGCAGGGGGGGGCGTATTAGCGAGCGGACGGCTGGTTTGCCGTCTAGTCCCAAACCATTTCACCTGTTGTGGTGTGCGACCGTGTTTTTCAGAAAAATTGCAGCCTTTTGTTTGATCGCCACACTTGCGGTCACGGCGTCTAGCCAGTCGATGGCGCAGCAAAACCAGGGCAATTCGCGAAGTGTCTCGAGTTCGGCCGGTGCCCCCAACAATCGCACCGTCGCCGGTCGCGATCAGGTTAAGCGCACAACTTGGCAGCCTGTGCGACCGGTTCAAGCGACTGGGGAATTGCCGACACCGAAATCGGAATCTGTGCCGACGCCGATCCCAACACCTGTGCCGATGACCAGCGAAGGATCCGTGATGGTCCCAAACTCCGGCGAACGATCGGTGCTGCAAAACCCTGGTTCGATGCTTTACCACGGCCCCATGGATGGCGAAATCATCTATGAAGGCGACTTCGTCGGCGGCGATTACCTTAGCGGCGGGCAGGGGTGCGACGCGATCGGCGGGTGTGATGGAGGGTGTGATGGAGGTTGTGGCATCGTCGGCAATTGTGGCCAAGGGTGCTGTGCACCGGGGGCAGCGCACGCTTGGCGACCCTGCTTGACCCTTTGTTTGCCCGAGAACGGCTGGGTTTCATTTGAATATCTCGGCTGGTGGCAGCGTGGCATGGCGTTACCGCCGTTGGTGACGACCAGTGACGCTCCCTCGACACCGCGTGATCAGGCGGGGGTTCTCGGCCAAGACCCGACTCGCACCCTGTTTGGTGGTAACAACGTCTTAGAAGACGGATTTTCCGGCGGTCGACTACAGTTCGGCATTTGGCTCGATCGTTGCCACACTTGGGCCGCAGTGGCGGAGTACTTCGAACTGGGAAGTCGCTCGGAAGCTTTCTCTGCGACTTCTAACGGCAACCCGATCCTGGCACGCCCTTTCGTTAATGTTGTCAACAGCGGATTGAACGACTCTCAAATTATCGCTCACCCGCTTGTCTCGACCGGCGGTGTAACCGCGGTTGCGACCAGCTCGCTCGTCGGCGGCGGGTTCAACTTCCGACGTCAAATCACTTGCAACTCGGGTTGCGGCCATGGGATCCTGTGCGACGGTTGCAGCACGTTCCACAGTCGTACCGACGCGCTGTTCGGATACCGATACGTGCAATTGGATGAATCGATCACGGTTCAAGAAACCGTTAATGGGAACGCTGGCACCGGAGACTTTCTGATCCATGATCGGTTCCGCACATTCAACCAGTTCAACGGTTTTGATATGGGGATTATGTACGAGCGATGCCGCGGTCCGTGGTCGATCGACCTGTTAGCGAAAATGGCGTTAGGCAATACGCGGCAACGGGTCGACATCAACGGATCGACTGTGATCAATGGCGGACCGGCGCAAGTCGGCGGTCTGTTGGCTCAGACCAGCAATATCAATTCGTATACCCGAGATCAATTCACGATCATGCCAGAACTTGGCGGCCGGATCGGCTATCAATTGACGCACAACTTGAAGCTTAAACTCGGTTACTCGTTGATCTTCTGGTCCAACGTGGTTCGACCGGGCGACCAGATCGACTTGGACGTCAACCCAGACCTGTTGCCGCCCGCAATCGGTACCAACCCAGCCAGTCCCGCGTTTGTCTTTCGCGACACCGATTACTGGGTACAAGGGATCACCTTTGGTGGCGAGTTCCAGTGGTAGATGCATCAGCGGCTTGAGACGGACAGTCGCAAGCTTTACCGATCCGCAAGCGGCCGGGAGCCGGTGGAAACGCGGNNGCCGGTGGAAAGCTTGGGGCCGGGAGCCGGTGGATGGCGGGCAATGGGGATGGGGATGATTGGGCCATGTGCAATGGATAATACGCAGCGGGTAAAGCCAAGCGTCAGACGAGTGGGATGGTGTCGGTATGCAAACGGCGTAACGAAAAAAACGCCATTAACTGTGGGGACGATCGTGGCGGTCGTCCGATAAAAGCGATTGACGGACGGTCTCCCTTCGACGGGGGCCGTGGGATTACTGGAGCTGGGAAGCGATGTTCACAAAGCTGATTCAACGATTCACTTCGAAAACGCGGACACCAAGGACTCGCAAATCGAGTCAACGGCGCCTCCGGATGGAGCGTTTGGACAAGCGCGAGCTGCTGGCCGGTGACATCAATTCCATCTCAGGCACCGTCTACAACGATTTGACCGGTGACGGACTAACGGCTGACGACCCGCGTTTATCGGGAATCGACGTACGTTTGTACCGGGACGGTGGTGATGCGATTTTTGGTGGCGACGACTCGATAGTGGATACGGTGACAACTGGCCTGGCGGGCACCTATCTGTTTGAAGATCTTGAACCGGGGCTGTATTTTCTACAGCAGTTAACCAATCCGGTAGGTGTACTGGTTCCTGATCCTATCCCGATCACGATCACACGCAACACAACTGAGGTGATTGATGGTTTCAATCAAACTGACGATGCATTGTTAGTCAGTGCGGGGACGCCGCTAGCGACCTCGAACCTGCCCGCTCCCGATGCGATCGGCGGCCGACGCAAGATAGAACTCACCTATGGTGGTGGACCGTCTTCGGTTTCGGTTGAAATCAACACGATCAATAATCGTTTTGCACTCAATTCGGATAACGAAAGCTTTGGATCGGCGATTTTACGCTATGATGGAGATTCAACCGGGATGGCGTTGGACCCTGATGGGCTTGGGGGGATCAACTTAAACGCTGGTGATGCCGATTCTGGTTTGGTTCTTCAGGTGTTCCGAAACACGCTTGTCGTAGGCCAGACTTATACGCTGCGGATCTACACGGACGCCAATAATTTCTCAGTGGTCAGCCATCCGTTTGATCCGGCAATTATTAATGCCAACTACTTAGATTTTATTCCGTTTGGAAGTTTCGTGACCGGTGTTGGCGCGACAGGGCCTGCGGACTTCAGCAATGTTGGTGCGATTGAGTTGTTGGTTGCTAACGATCCAGACCAAAACATTCGCGTCTCGGTATTTGAAGCGATTGCACCTCGTAATTTGACCTCTGACCTCAGAAACATTGACAACGAGGCGGATCTTGAAGTCTCAAAAACGTTACAAGGCGTCGTGCTCAATGGTGATAACTCACGCACTGCAACCTTCCAAGTTACGGTAACCAATGGTGGCGTTTTGCCCGCCACTGGGCTTACGGTTGAAGATGTCTTTCCAGCCGGCATGACGTTTTCGTCGATTGGCACCGTGGGTAACCCCGGGTTGCCTCCCGCAGGCGTTACAGTTGCTTCCACGGTTGGCCAAACCACAACTTTCAATTTGACTGACTTGGCTAACGGGGCGACACGGTCCTTCTTGGTCATTGCCAATATCCCCCCTGCGACATTTGGCACTTTGGTCAATACCGTTACTGTGAACGGGGCTCAACCGGATAATGACCTGACTAACAACGAAGCAACCGCTGCGGTTGTGCTAATTGAAACCGATCTTTCGATCCTGAAGACGGTCGAGACGACAGCAGGAAATCCGATTCCACCGGCAACGGTTCAGGCTGGCCAGACGATCATTTATCGTCTGATCGCTGCCAACGAAGGCCCCGATGATGCAACCGGCGTGACGGTAGTCGATACGTTGCCAGCGGATGTAACGTTTGTCAGTGCCACGATCAATGGCGGTGCGATCAACGACGGAATCGTCCACAATGCCGGGACCGTGACTGCGACGATCGGCAATTTGGCCAACAATGCCCAGGCGATCGTCTTGATTACCGCGACAGTGAACAGTAATTCGGCCGCGCTGGTGACCAACCAAGCCGTCGTCTCCAATTCACCTAACACAGATCCGGACCTTATCAATAACCAGAGCGATGTAAGTACTAGTGTCACTCGTGCCGTTGATTTGGCGATTACAAAAGCCGTTGCTGCTGGTGATAGCCCGGCTTTCGGTGGTACAGTTACGTATGAAATTACCGTTACCAATCTGGCATCCAGCACCGGTGATGCTCGTGGTTTCACGGTTACCGATACTCTGCCGGCCGGTTTGACGTTTGTCCCGGGCAGCTTCGATGCCAACGGTACCGGTGTGTTGCTCAATGCCGTCGGCCAAGTCTTAACGTTTACCGGTGTGCCGCTAAATATTGGGAATGCGGTAACATTCAGTTTCGATGCGACGATTGGTCAAAATGCCCCTGCCAACCTTTCCAACACGGCGACCGTTGCCCCATTCGATAACGGTACCGTTGCAGACGTCGACTTGGTCCCCGGTAATAACACGGCCTCCGCACCGATCAACCCGACTCGTCAAGTCAATTTGGTTGTAACGAAAGATGATGGCGTCGCTGTAGGTGAGTTCGCAACCCCGGGTCAGTCGATCACCTATTCAATCACTGTCACGAATACCGGAACCAGCGATGCGGTCAATGTGAACGTTGTCGACACGTTGCCAGCGGGGGTTATTGGAAACTCGATTACCGTTGGTGGCAATCAAATCCTTGATAACAATCCTGATGCCGGAATCCTGTCGTTCGTATTGCCATCGGTTCCCACCGGCGTGGGCAATGCCGTTACCGTTCTTGTTAATGCAAATATCGGGTCTGCGGTGACAGGCCCGATCACCAACCAGGTTCAGATTTCTGGTGGTGGAGTCGGCGATCCCGTCGATGGAAATAGTGCCCAGGTAACGACCAATCTACTGCCGGTGGTCGACGCTAGAATCACCAAGACCGGCCCTGCGACCGCTATACCCGGCGGAGCACTCGTCACCTACACGCTGCGTGTGGTGAACGACGGTCCGAGTGTGGCGACGAACGTTGTCGTGACCGATCCTTTGCCTGCTGGCCTTTCATCGCCAGTCATCACCCGCAACGGTGTAGCGGTCACGAATACCGGAACGGGCAACAATGTCGAATTCACGATACCAACGCTCGCAGTCGGCGAAGCCAACGCGATTGAGTATCAATTGACCGCCACGCTCGCCCCATCGGCCACAACCAATCTGACTAACCAAGCGACCGTTACCGCGCCCGGTGATGATGACGCTAGTAACAACACCAGCCTCGTCGTAGTAACGACATTAGATGCCCGGGTTGATATTGGCGTTTCTCAAACGGTTTCCGCCACGAGTGTTCAACCCGGCGATGAGTTGACATACACGGTCACGGTGACGAACGCTGGACCGTCGACTGCACAGGGTGTGACGTTTCAAAACGTGTTGCCAAATGGGCTGTCATTCGTCGGGGGAACCGGGCCTGGGGGAGTTCCCTTAGCCGCCAGCGGTCAAACAATTGACTTTGCGATCGGTGCACTGGCCCCCGGTGCAGCAGCAAATCAGGTGTTTACCATTATCGCTGAGGTTAATGCCGGTGTCGCTGGCATATTGAATAATCAAGCGTTGGTCACCACGACATCAGGACAACCTGGTCAAATCTTGGCCGATAGTTCGACTTTACCAGTGACCTCTACGTTACCCGCACCTGTCCCCGAGCGAATCGCTGGTCGTGTATTCGATGATAAGAACAATGACGGTATCTTCGACGCCGGAAGTGATGTGCCCCGCAGCGGATTGACGGTTACGTTGCGATCGTCGGATCCCGCGTTCGTACCACGAACNNTTCCTTGATGGACTTGAGAGGCCAGGTGGTGGCGCGGTGGTTGGTTTGCCCAACAGTACGATCGGACCTATCATCCTTGCCGCAGGTGGACAAAGTTTGGGTAACGATATCGGCGTTCTACAAGCCTTATCAAAGCGACGCTTCTTAGCATCAACAACGTGATCGTTCTCTTGATGCCCGACGACGGTCAGCCTCCCAAGCGGGAGCCGGTGTGGAATCGGAGGCTGATCGCGGGCAACTAATGATGGACGTGGTCTCTGTTGCTGCAGTGCTAAGAAACGATAAACGCTCGGCCGCTGGGGGGTGGCCGAGCGTTTTTGCATTGGCGGCGTGGGGCTTGATTGGGCGGCTTTGTTGGGGATTGACAGGAAATCATACGTTGCCCCCCGGTCAGACTGGCATGGTGAGTCATCCCCGAGTAGAATTTCTGACTCGGTCGATAGGGTCAGAAACACTTTGCAAGGCTGGTCGTTGCATGCTCACGAAGAAAAACACGTTGCCGCAAGGATTTACGTTGATCGAATTGCTGGTTGTAATCGCGATCATCGGTCTGATGGTCGCGTTGCTGTTGCCAGCGGTTCAGTCGGCCCGTGAAGCCGCACGTGCGACGGACTGTAAGAATCGGATGCGACAGTTGGCCCTCGCCGCTCAGTTGCACCACGATGCGCTCGGGTTTTTCCCCCCTGCTCGCTATGAATCGCGTCCCGATGCCGATCCGTCAGAGCAATGCGGGTTAGAAACGCCTACCTGGCTGGCTCGCGTCATGCCTTACATCGAACAGGTTTCACTGGGGCACAGTTGGGACATGTCGCGGCCCTGGCATGAACACCCTGCCGAAATCCGTACAACGGTACCTGACATTTTTTTATGCCCTTCGCGTCGCGCCGGAACGCGACCACTGGGGACGCGAAACCTACGGACAACCGTCACCGGCGGTGGCGGCAAACTCCCCTGCGGATGCCCGATTCCACCGCGTCCCATGAACGTTTCGCTCGATATCGAGGGTGCGCTCAGCGACTATGCCGGCAACCATGGCGACCTGACTCCAGGGGCAACGGGCCAGCCCACCGATTTTTACTTCGGCGGAAACGGGACCGGCGTTATCATCAGTGTACGACCAAATTGTAAAGACGGCAAAGCGATCTCGCCGCGCGACCGGATCCGTATGGCTTCGGTCAGCGATGGGACATCCAGTACATTCTTGTTCGGTGAAAAGTTTATACCTGTTGATCGCTTGGCATCGTTCCCAGAAGATTCGCCGGCTTATGACGGCGACCACCTACCGGCATCATGCCGACTCGCTGGCCCAGGTTTGAGGCTGGCCCACAGCCCACGCGATATCTTGGCCGATATGTTTTCTTTTGGCAGTTGGCATCCCGGTGGCGTTCACTTCGCGTTGGTCGATGGCAGTGTAAGGCTCTTTACTGTTCATACAGACACAAAGGTCCTAGGCTCGCTGGCCAATCGCCACGACGCACGTGTTGTCGAAATTGAAAATTAGGCTCCCGTGGAAAAGGTTTCCAGGCCTTGGCTGGTTCGCCGTTTTTTGTATCGCTTTTGACCTTGGCGGAAAGGGTCAGCTCCCTTTTCAAGCTCAGTCTTATGATCGTGCGGAACGTTAGTTTTCAGTGTCGTTGGATCAGCCTCGTCATCATCCTCATAACGATCGGCTGTTCGGCATCAGGGCCGCCGCCCCGGGGGATTGTCCGATTCGACGACGGCGAACCGGTTCAGTCGGGCAGCGTCGAGTTTCGTTCGCTCGACAATGGACAACGGTATGCCGGAAGGATTGCTAGTGATGGCAGTTTTGAACTCCAAGACCAAAACGCAAAGCAATCATTTCCGCCAGGTGAATATGAAGTCGTTGTCGTGCAGATTGTCCTTACCGAAGATCTGGCCATCGATGCGCACCAACACGGTCGTACCGTACCTCGGCACTACGCCGATTATTACACCAGCAAACTGCGAATCTCCAATCAAGCCGATCGTACCGATCCGATCGTCGTGGAATTGCTCTCTTCGCCCTAGTAACACGCGATCAACCGATACCGCGACCTAACCAAACTTGCTCGCGATATCGCAATAAGCACTTGCACTTGCGTTGCAAATGAGATACGCTTGCGATCTGGCGGCGGTCTACAAGCAGCAACCACAAATCGCGTTGGGTTACTTGTTTCCAACTGCCTGAACGTCCCGCCAGTGAAATCCATTGCCAATGATCCTCGGTCGGCATCCGCAATGGTCCCAGGAACCGCACCTTAACGATTTGTTTGTGATTAAACCGAACATGCAA
>DIUH01000243.1:20665-34317 GCA_002428205.1 Planctomycetaceae bacterium UBA6163 | reverse complement strand
GTGGCAACACTGATTTGGCTGTTGCCAGCGACCGTGATCATCGCCGCCAATCGTCGAGGAGAAACCGGATTGGCGGGCCTAGTCGGCGGTTTGGCCTTTATCGCGATGGGGTTTTCGCTGATGTACCTGCCGATGCTGCAGGCAAACTTCGCGGCCGAGAATCGTTTCAAAGCGATGTTTCAGTGGCGACGGATTCGTAGCGATTTTCGCCGAGCACCGTGGGCTTGGCTATTGGCGATGGTCTTATCGCTGGTCGTTTTGCCGATTCCGCTTTACCTGTTGAAGATCGAACCACCGCCTCCGGAACTCGTCTGGCTGCCAACCTGGTTCTTTATCTTTTTGATGCTGCCCGCACGGATCGCATGTGGACTGGCACTTCGCCGGGCAAGATCGAAACCGGAGCCATCGGGCAGGTGGGCATTCGTTTCACGCTGGACCGTCCGGTTGCTGATGCCGTTCGTTGTCGGCACCTATTTGCTGTTTGTTTACCTATCCCAATACGTCAGTTGGGACGGGTTGCNNGGCCTAAGCCGAACAAGTACGTGTCTTGTGCCGAAGCAGATCGGCAGCGATCACCAAGACTTATAAGCACTTGTGTTTGGGTTGTAGATGTTCCCCGTAGCCCGATTCTCATAGTATCCGTTGCCGATCGGGGTGTAGATACCGGAGCCCTTGATTACCGCTGCTCCGGGAATGTGGAGGCTGTTCGTTACCGGATTGTGGTGCACGTTACGACCGATTTGGTTGTATCCGCCGGGCTTGAACGACAGGTGTCGACCTGAGGAGTAGCTGCCGGTGTCTGGGTTGTAGATGTTGCCAGTCATTGGGTTTTGAACGTAGCCGTTGCCGATCGAGTGGTAAAAACCCGAACTCTTTTGCACGCCGACGCCAGGAATGGCCATGCTGCCGGTGGCTGGGTTGACATGAACGTTGCCGCCGACTTGGTGATAACCGCCCGGCCTGAATTGAAAACTGCTGCCTTGATTCATTCCGTTTCCGGGCCAAGGGCGTTGGGCGTGAGCGTCTGAAACAAGGGCCAACGAAGCGATTGCCAAGCAGGCGGAAGCGGCACAGCGAATCAGGGTTGCGCGAGACATCGTCATTTCTCCGAAACAATTTTCTGGGTCTAGGCTCTGCAAACATTTGAGAGCCAGGTACCGATCCAATGGCCGTCCACACACGGAATTGACAAAACAAAAAGATTTTTTCGGTTTTTAAATTATGCCAGTGCACCAAACGCCAGCACCTTGTGCTGCCGACGATCATCCCGTGATGTCACCAGTGTTCCTGTATCCATAGGCAAGTAGCGTGTTGGGCCGAGGCGGCAAATGTTCCCGACGGTAAATGCCGGTTCGCCCGACTGGCCGGGCCGTAGTGAATCGTTGGGGATTGGTCATTCGCATGCCCGTTGCGCTGGCATTCGGGCTGGCATGTCGAGCGCCGGGAAATCATTCCCAAAAAATTTCGCTGTCGTGTCACTGTCTCGACTGCGATTCCATGGATTGGGTGTGATCGACAGTAATCGATCGAAAACCACCTGGAAATTCAAAATCAAAGTCATGTTCAAGAAGCTCGNNTCCCAAGCCGAACTGCTGGAACTGGAGCGCTTACGAGCCAACTATCTTCGCAAAGCCGAACGCGATGCCGATCGCAGTGCGCGGCTTCAGCAGTATCGTGAGCGTCAACGGGTCCAAAAGGAAGCTCAGGTCCAGCAGATGCAGTTGATGTATCATCACAACATTCTGGCCCAGCAACAAATGATGATGCATTACTCCCAAATGCAACAAGTCGCCGCGATGCAGGCGATGGCCAATCGCGCTCACGTCAACACACGCGTCGTCAATCCGCATCTCGAAATCATGCAGGGCGGCATCAACCAAAAAATCAACACCAGCCAAAGCAACCTGATCGGCAATTTCGTTAACCATCGTGCTTACTGACCGCTCCCTGGCCGCTCAGCACTGTGCGGGAAACAAGTGTCCGGCTTGATAGAAAGTTAATCGGTTGTCATCTAAACCGAGCAACCGCAGCAGAGTGACCGAACCATTTCAACTGCTGGCGAATGTAGAACAATTGTCCCCAATTGTTCCGGCATATCGATGATAGTTTCAAACTCGGGTACTGAACAATTGAGGACAATTGTTCTACGCTGTTCGAAGAACCAATTGGGGACAATTGTTCTACCTTTGCCAAAATAAATACTCACCTTCTGGGAGCTTGGCCTTTTTCGGATTGTTGGCGATGTATTTTCGCAAGTAGGTAAATTGATCGACACTTCTGACGATATGATCAAACGGCTCGGGTTGCCATAGCGGGCCGGATCGCCCAATCGCTTTGTTGATCAACCGCGATGAATACCGCATCCAGCTTTGACTGATTATCTCCAGCCCACCTTCCTGCCGAAATTGGACGAGAGCATGCACGTGATTGGGCATCACTACAAAACTGTCCAGGTCGTATCGGTCCTCGTTGCCATGCCTGATTGCGTCACCAACGATTCTGGCTAGATCAGGATTTTTGAAAGGGCAAGCACCGTGGCAATCATCGAGTGAACGATGAAAAATTCGGTCGCTCCCTTTACGAAACTCTGACTGCTCCCGGGCCGACAGTGTTTTAATCAAAGAGTCGTGATTGGGGAGTCTTTGATTGACGGTTGAAGTGGCTAACTCGATCGGCAGCTTACGGATAACAAGCCAATCTTCGAGTTCGCGTTGCCAGCGCAAACGGACTTCACGGGGGATAGAATCAGCGGTTCGAAATGTCACAAAAATCGTGGCATCGATTTGAAACCAATGAGGCAGATTGCGGTTGGTGATCTCGACCTCCGCCTGGGGATCCAGGCCATGGAAAATCACCTCGTGTTTCGGGTCGGTCATGGACCCCATTGTAGGGCAAGCGGCACCGCTCGGCCACCAATGTAGAACAATTGTCCCCAATTGTTCCGGCGTTCCGGCGTCTCGCTAGACGCTTCCATCGCTGTGCAGAACAATTGAGGACAATTGTTCTACACTCAATCGCTACGGCAACCCCGAAAGCCGTAGTCGTTCGAACACTGGTACGAGCCAAGGGCAAGTGTAGAGCGATTGTCCTCAATCGCTTGGGTTTGGAAAAAGGGCTGGGCAAACGGCTGAGGACAGACGGATTGCTTTCAGCACGGCTGGGGACAGCCGTGCTACTCTCTACAGCCGTGCCGATCTCGATACTTCAGTTGGTGCCATCCACCATTTGTTGACATTAGGTTTGAGACATTATTTCCCGCACGCTTCTCAAGCAATCAAATCTTCGATCACCCTTCCACCGAATTGGCTCAGTTGCTTGAAGCGTCCGGCGTGATAAAAAGTTAATCGGTTGTCATCTAAGCCGAGCAACCGCAGCAGGGTGACGTGAAAGTCTCTCACATGCGCAACCCCTTCGACCGCTGTCATGCCCAATTCATCGGTCGCGCCGATCGTGTGGCCCGCGTTGACGCCTCCGCCAGCCATCCAAATCGTCATCGCGTTCGGGTTGTGGTCGCGACCGTAAGCCGTTCCGCCTCGGACACCGTTATCAGGCGTGCGGCCAAACTCACCACACCAAACGACCAGGGTGCTTTCGAGCAACCCGCGACGTTTAAGATCAGCGATCAACGCGGCGATCGGTTGATCAACGCCGTGGACCAAATTTCCATGCGCCCGCTCGATATAGTCGTGGCTGTCCCATGTGCCATTATAAAGCTGGATGAAACGTACTCCTTTTTCTACTAGCTTACGAGCGAGCAAACATTTGCGACCAAACGCGTCCGTGGCATCGTTGCCGATCCCATACATCGCTTGCGTCTTAGCGTCTTCCTGCGACAGGTCCAAAACTTCGGGCACTTGCATTTGCATCCGAAACGCTAATTCATAACTGTCGATTCTCGCAGCCAATTCGTCGTGGTCAGGATGCTGCTGCAAATGCGACTGATTCAATTTGGCCAATAGGTCGAGATTCTTTCGCTGGCGATCGACTGTCATGCCATCGGGCGGCGCCAAGTCCAAGATCGGCGACCCTTTTGCCCTCAGCGGTGTTCCTTGAAAAGATGCGGGTAAATATCCATTGCTCCAGTTCGCCGCTCCGCCCTGCGGATAACTGACTTCGGGCAAGACGACAAAACCTGGCAAGTTCTCGTTCTCCGATCCCAAGCCATACGTCACCCACGCGCCGATCCCCGGATCGCCTCCGAATCGGTTGCCGCAATTCATCTGATACATCGCGGTCGGGTGATTGACGCTATCGACTTGACAACCGCGAAAGAAACAGAGGTCATCGGCGACACTGGCGAGGTGCTGCCAATTTTCCGCCATGTCAGCCCCCGATTGCCCAGCTTTGCGGAATCGAAAGGGGCTGCGGACATAGTATCGTTTGCCGCTTTCCATTGCCGACTTTTGTTCCCCTTGCCGCGTAAACTCTTGCAAATGCATCGCGTCGAGCTTTGGCTTGGGGTCGAACGTGTCGATATGACTGGGGCCCCCTTCCATCATCAAAAAAATACATTGTTTGGCCTTGGCCAAAACATGTGGCGGTTTGGGGGTTAGTGGCGACGGCGGTTGTGCGGGCTTGGTATTTTCGCTGGCCGAAGTTGATTGTGCCAGCAACGACGTTAGCGCGACGCTGCCGATACTGGTCCCCAAGCCGAACACAAACTCGCGTCGTGTCGGGGCATGCAAGGCGCGTCCGCCGGCACACGGAAATGGGTTTCTAGTAGACATAGATAAACTCATTGGTATTGAGCAACACCAGGCACACATCTGCTAACGCTCGAACATTGGCATTGGCATCTTCGGGCCGCAAGTCGGGCACAAAATCATCATAAGCATACAACCGTTCGACGAATGAAAACTTTTCGCCCGTGTTCTCCTCTACCGCGTCGCGTCGCACTTCACGCGGCGGTGCTTTTGTCGGCGTGACAGCGTCAACCATCGGCAGCAGGTCCTGCCAGTGCTTGATACAAATCGCGGTCTCCTCCGCCGTGGGTAACCGCGAAATCGTTTGTTGAAAAATCATGCGTATCGCAGCCTCTTTCGAATCGTTCTCCTGTAAGACTTTGGCCGCCAAGGCTAACGCGCGGTTGTGAGTCGATTGGCCGTTGAGCAGCGTGAACGCCTGCGGTGTGACGGTCGACAAATCGCGTCGTTCACAAGAAAAATCTGGCGAAGGCGTGTTGAAGACTTCCAGTGCCGGATCCGCTAGCCCACGCAGTTTCAATGAATAGAGCGACCTGCGATGGCGTTGTTGTGGCAACGGATCGGGTATCCAAGCCGATGCAAAGGTCCCCATCACCTGGCGAGGTTGCAGGGCGGCTTCGAGATTGATTTCCGGCCGATTGGGAATCCCGCCTAGGGTGCGATTGAGTTCACCGGTGGCGACTAACATCGCGTCGCGAATCTCTTCGGCCGAAAGGCGGCGCGGCTTAAAGACCGCATAGCTGGTGCCGAGCGGGTCGGCCTTTCGCAGCGCGTCGATCGCGGGATGTTTGCTGCTGCGCCGATAGGTTTCGCTGTTCATGATCGCCCGGTGCAGCGACTTGATCGACCAGCCGTTTTCGACTAGCGATGCAGCTAGAAAATCGAGCAATTCGGGATGCGTCGGCGGGGCACCGGTGGAACCGAAGTTATTCGGGTTGCCGGCGATCGCTTGGCCGAAGTGCCACATCCAAACACGATTGACGATCGCGCGCGTCGTTAAAGGATTTTCGGCCGAGGCAACCCAATGTGCAAACGCGCTGCGACGACCATCGATCGCATTTGGGATCGGGTAGGGTTCGCCATCGTTGAGCATGCTTAACACGTCTGGCGATACCGGTTCGCCCGGCGAAAACGGATCGCCGCCGATCAAGATACTGCTCGTTTCAAGTTCGCCGTTTGTCAAACGGTCCTCGGGGACTCGCAGCGGGCGGTTCACCGATTTGAGTTCCGGTGTGCGACCGTTATAGACTGACAGCGCATAAGGTTCGTATCGTTCGAGTTCCCAACTCAATCGTTCTAAACCTTTGCGAGCGACCCGTTCGTTGCCATAATCCTCAGGACTGAAACCATAAGCCTTTGGTGGGAATTGATCTTCGGGTATGCCCGCTTTCATCATTGCCGATCGCACGGCATTGAACCTTGAACCGACGCCAGCGTTTATTTTTTTCGTCGCCGCGTTCCAAGCCGACGGATCGATCCCCTGTTCTTCAAACCACGCTTGGGCCGACAACATCAATTGTTGATCTAACCGTGCGAGTGTGTCTTGATGTTGCTGCTGTTGTTTCAGCAGATACGCGCGTTGTTCGAACCCTTGCGTGTTTTCATGTTTTGAGAACGGAGCGTTTCGTTCGGCCAATTGTGTCGTCGCAAAGACCGCTTGGATCGCGTAATAATCGCTGGTCGGAACCGGATCGAACTTATGATCATGACACCTGGCACATTGTAAGGAATGGGCGAGAAAGGTTTCACCGACGCTGTTGGTGACATCATCGAGGAACCGCTGTCGAGCGACTTTGGCGACTTCCATCGAAGTCAATTCCCATGGCCCCATGCGTAAGAATCCGGTCGCGACGATTCCTTCGGGGTCATCGCTATCGAGCTCATCACCGGCGATCTGCTGGATGACAAATTGGTTATAAGATTTGTCTTCGTTGAATGACCGGACCACATAATCACGATAACGCCAGGCGTTGCCGCGTTCGTAATCATTTGCCAGTCCCGAAGAATCGGCATAGCGGACCACATCCAACCAGTGCTGGGCCATCCGTTCGCCGTAGTGAGGCGACTGCAACAGGCGGTCGACCAGGTTTGCGAACGCTTGGTCATCGCCGTCTGGGTCGTTAATAAACGCGACGACTTCAGCGGGCGTTGGCGGCAAGCCGGTCAGATCAAAACTCGCCCGGCGGATCAACGTCGCTCGATCGGCATGCGCTGCCACGACGACGCCTTCGGGGATTGCAGCTGAAATCAAACGATCGATCGCCTTGGAACCGGTTTCGGTGATGCTGGGCCGCACCACGGGTTGATAGGCCCACAGCGATTCGGGGCGATAGCGTCGATCGGTCCATGATAACGATTGGCCGCCGGATGTTTTTACTAGGATTCCATCTTCCGATGCCCAACGATCGGCATTGGCGGCTTTGATCTCGGCGATTCTCGCTTCGCTGGGCCAGGGCGATCCGCCGACGATCCAATCACGAATCGACCGGACTTGGTCGTCGCTAAGTCGCTCGGATTCCTTGGGCGGCATCAGCGACCAACCGTCGCCGCCATCGGTGATCGCCGCTAGCATCGGACTGGCCAGCGGATCGTCGTGATCGATCGCCGGTTGGCCGCTATCGCCGCCGGCGTTGATCGCGGTAATCGATCGCAGGTCCAAGCCGCCTTGAATGTCGTCTTTCGCGCCGTGACATGCTAAACAGCGTTCGCTGAGCAGCGGCCAAACTCGGCGGACAAACAATTCTTCCGCAGCGGCTTGATCGAGCGGTTGGTCGGCGCGGACCGGTGGAGAGACCGCAACGATCGCCAGCACAGCGACCATGCATCGAATCTGCCATGTCATTCCGGCGGTCAACATCCAGATCGATTTCATGGAAAGTCTTCTGTCGGGAGGCTCGTTTTACGCTTGTTCCGTGTCGAATAGTTTGAGCTCCCAGTTTAACAGAAATGCCGTCTTCACTCGATCGAGCGAAGACGGCATGATGAGATTCTCGGTAAGTATTCGTTAGCAAGCCTACGGTCGGAACTTGTCCAACAAGCGACCGGGGCTGCCCATGATGTTGTAGCCACAGTCGACGTGCAGGATTTCGCCGGTGATGCCGTTGCTGGCCGGGCTGAGCAAGAACGCGCCGGTGCGGCCGACTTCTTCGTGCTTGACGTTGCGACCCAGCGGAGCCATGTGTTCATACATGGATAGCATTTCTTCGACACCTGCGGCGCGGCCTGCGAGCGTTCGCACCGGTCCGGCCGAAAGTGCATTGACGCGAACGTCTTGCGGTCCCATGTCGTAAGCTAGATATCGAACGGTCGCTTCCAGCGCCGCTTTGCAAATCCCCATCACGTTGTATCCGGGAACGCATTTCTCGCCGCCGAAGTAGGTCATCGTCGCGATCGCTGCGCCAGGATTGAACAAGTCTTTGGCTGCGGCGGTAACGGCCATCAATGTGTAAACGCTGACGTCCATCGCCAGTTTGAAACCGGCACGACTGGTGAAGACAGTATCGCGTGATAGGTCCTCGCGGTCGGCGAAAGCGATTGAGTGCAGCAAGAAGTCGATCTTGCCAAACTTTTCGGCCGTGGTCGCCATGACGCTTTTGATGTCGTCGTCGCTTTGAGCGTCCATCGGGATCAGGAACGCTGCGTTGGGATAATGGTCGGTCAATTGCGACACGCGGCGACGGTTACGTTGGCGTTCATCATCGGGGCGATCGGGCAAGTGCGTGAATCCGCATGTGCCGCCAGCGTCCATAATCTGCTGGGCGATTGCCCAGGCGATCGAATGATCGTTGGCCACCCCAAGGATCAACCCTTTTTTTCCGCTAAAATCCATCAAAACCACCCGAACGAGAAATACCGTGTGAGAAATGCGTAGACTGGTCAGCATAGCGTGTCGGTTGCCAAGTCGTCTATTTCCCTCCTGTACCGCTTAGGGGGTGCCAAATCGACATGATTTACCGCTCCGTTGGATTTGCTTTTGCCGCCTACGTCCCCACGAAAATCGTGACGCCTTTTGAGATCTGACCCGATGAGCCCTGAACCGTCCCCAGCCGCCGAGAAAGTGACCGCCGTGATTTTGGCGAAGTGGGTCGAATTGGCCGAAAACGCGTTCGCGGGTCGCGGAATCGCAGGCCAATCGATGGTCGAATCGATTGCGGAGCTGTTGCCAACGGTTGGACGGGCCTTGCGGTGCGAAGCGGCGGAGTTGTTTTTCCAGTCGGGGCCACGTTGGTTGCCGGCTACCGCGTCGTCGGCGATCGCAACCGATGGCCAGACGCTGGCGCTGGTTGGCGATGCGGTCGAAGCGGCTGGTGCGCGGTCGGCACGGCCAGTCGCAAACGGCAATCTGCTCTCGATCGCTGTTTTTCGTGGCGACGGCGATGCACTGGGGGGCGATTTTTCGGGGCCCTGTGTGCTGGTGGTCCGACCGATCCACGCGGCCCGGTCGCCCAGCGGCGATGATTTGGCGAGCGTCGCTGGGGTTCTGGCCGTGTTGATGCGAACCAGTTTTACGATCGAGTCGGCGACCAACGATGCGGGCCACCTGCGACGGCTGCTCGATTGTTCGATCCGCTGGTCTTCGATCGAAGCGACTGATGAACTGTTGCAAGCGATCGCTGCGGCGGCGGCCGAAATGTTGTCGGCCGAACGGGCCAGTATTTTTTTGTGGGAGAAACGTCGTGGAAAGCTGGTCGGTCGACCGGCCCTTGGCGTCGAAGGTGGCAAATTGGAAGTCGACGACGATGCGGGGATCGTCGGCGCGGTGCTCGGCAGCGGCCAGCCGCAAACTTGGACCGCGGGCGACGATTCGGAATCGGAAGTCAACCGCAGCGTCGATCGCAAACTGCGGTTCGTGACCCGGTCGCTGGTCGCTGTGCCGATGAAGTCGCCCACGGGCCAGATCGTCGGCGTTTTTGAGGTGATCAACAAAATCGGCGATCGCAAAAGAGGAACCAACACCGACGGTGCGGTCGCCGGTTTCACAGCCCGCGACATCGCCCGATTGACCGACTTGGCCCGCCACGCAACAGCGGCGCTGTTGGGCGTGCAGACTCGTCAACGATTGACCCAGACCCGCGATCGGTTGCTCAACGACGCCGCGTCGACTTACCAGGTGATCGGTCAATCGCCAGCGATTCGCAGCCTGCGAGACACGATCGCGCGAGTCGCACCGACCGAATTAGCCGTGTTGGCTTTGGGTGAGAACGGGACCGGCAAGGAAGTGATCGCACGCAGTTTGCATTTCCAAAGCCAGAGACGGGACCAGCCGTTTGTCGCGGTCAATTGTGCGGCGTTGGTCGAATCGTTGCTGGAAAGCGAACTCTTTGGGCACGAACGCGGGGCGTTTACCGATGCCCACCAAGCGCGGCCCGGGAAGTTCGAATTGGCCAGCGGTGGGACGCTGTTTTTAGACGAGATCGGCGACATGAGCCCCGGTGGCCAAGCGAAATTGTTGCGGGTTTTGGAAGAGAAGATCGTCGTTCGCGTCGGCGGTTCGACCCCGATTCCCGTCGACGTGCGAATCATTGCCGCGACGAATCAGTCGTTGCCCGACTTGGTCGCGGAGAAACGATTTCGCGAAGACCTGTTCTTTCGGCTCAACGTGGTCTCGTTTCGCTTGCCGCCGCTGCGCCAGCGCGGCGAAGACATTTTGTTGCTCGCCGATCATTTTCTGCAGCAATTTGCCGCACAAATCGGTCGCACTCAGCCTGAGTTTTCCGCTTCGGCCAAGCAAGCGATGCTCGATTATCGCTGGCCAGGCAACGTGCGCGAGCTTCGCAACGTGATGGAACGGGCCAGCTATTTGGCTCAGTCGAATGTCTTGACCGAGAGCGATTTGGGGCTGGGGCCGATCGACTCGCCTGGCAACGCCTTTGTGGCCGCTGCGTCACCATCGCCCGCCAATCGGTTGCATCCCGGTGCCGGTGTTGATGCGTCCCGTGATGGCCAGCCAGCTAGCGGATTTTTCGCCGCATTGCATGGGACGTTGGCCGACGCGACGCGCGATTTCCAAGTCGAATTGATTCGCGCGTCGATTCAAGCTCAACGGGGAAACATGACCGCGGCGGCAGAGACTTTGGGGCTGCACCGATCAAACCTGTATCGCAAAATGCGCCAACTCGGTATGAACACCGATTCTTTGGACAACGGACAGGACATACTGGCGAGAGATCAATGAGCGGTTGGGCGGCAAAAACGGAAAAAGTGGGACAGCTCGATTGTCGAGTGATCGAGCATGGCGACCAGGCGCAGGTCGCGGTGATTTTGTGCCACGGTTACGGCGCACCGGGCGAAGATCTGGTGTCGCTAGCGGAAGTGTTCATCGATTTTCTGGGCGACCAGGCGGCCGATTTTCGCTTCATTTTCCCCGCCGCACCACTGCAACCACCTGAGATCGCGGTCTATGGCGGACGGGCTTGGTGGGAGATCAACATGGCGGCGCTGCTGGCCGCCAGCCAAGCTTCCGCCTTCAGCCAATTGCACGACAAAACGCCGCCAGGGATCGAAACGGCGACCGAAATGCTGGTCTCGACGATCACACAATCGCTGGACGATTTGGGCGGCAGCGGCCGATACGTGCTGGGCGGGTTTTCCCAAGGTGCGATGCTGACGATGAACACGACGCTGGTGTCCGATGTGCCGCCGCCGGAGATGTTGGTTCAATTTTCTGGCACGTTGGTTTGCCAATCGAAGTGGCTGGCGCAGTTGGAAGCAGGGCGATTGCGGCAAACTGATGTCGTCCAGTCGCACGGTCGCCAAGATCCGATCCTGCCGTTTTCGAGCGCCCAGACGCTGCATGTACTGATCGAAAATGCTTGCAAATCGGCGAAGTTCCTCCCTTTCCATGGGCCGCACACGATCCCGATGGAGGCACTTAGCGAAGTCGCGGTGCGTCTGAAGGCAATCGCTTCGTGATCGGGCGGCTGAATTATTGGTGTCGCTTGCCCCAAAGGCGTCGACGTTGGTAGGCTCCTTGGCAGGATCGGCTTGGGGCAGGATATTTTCGGCAGCCAGAAATACTGTCGACCGGGAAAACGCGAGTAGGAGAATCGGCCACTGCCGCGCTCGTTTTTGCCTCGACTGTTAATCCAAAACATTTTGCAAACTTCGCCTCTAACCGATAAGTAGGCCGCTGACGTGTCGAATCCCGAATGCTTCGCTTCGATCGGACCGATCGCGATCCATTTGCCTCAGCGGGTGGAAACGAACGACGACCTGCGCCAGCAACACCCCGAATGGAACATCGACCAGATCGAGGAAAAGACGGGGATCAAACAGCGGCATATCGCGGCAGAGAATGAAACGGCCAGCGATTTGGCGGTCCATGCGGTCGAGAAGCTGATCACGCAAGAAAATATCGATCGCAAACAGATCGATTTCTTGCTCTTTTGTACACAAACGCCCGATTACCCGTTGCCGACGACCAGTTGTTTGATGCAGGACCGGCTGGGGTTGTCGACACGTTGCGGGGCGCTCGACTTTAACCTCGGATGCAGCGGTTACGTTTACGGATTGTCGCTAGCCGAGGGGCTGATCCGGTCGGGCGTGGCCAAGAATATTTTGCTGGTCACGGCGGAAACCTACAGCAAATACATCGACGCCGACGACCGCAGTCTGCGGACAATCTTCGGCGACGCCGCGGCCGCGACGCTGATCACCGCTTCGCCGGAGCGAACTTTGTGGGGGTTTCAGTTCGGCACCGATGGCAGCGGTG
Organism: Planctomycetaceae bacterium UBA6163; assembly: GCA_002428205.1. Classification (GTDB taxonomy): domain Bacteria; phylum Planctomycetota; class Planctomycetia; order Pirellulales; family Pirellulaceae; genus UBA6163. The sequence goes on along the minus strand of DIUH01000243.1, from coordinate 21,903 downwards.
CCGATACGTTGCTGGTCGGCGACGGCGGGGCAAGGTGTGCGGCCGACGCGATTCGCCCTAGGCACCGCAAACGCTGGAAAAGCCGGCTTTATATGGACGGTGCCAGCTTGATCAACTTTACGGTCGAGGCGATTCCGCGGTTGATCGACGAGATTCTGGAAGCGCAATCGATGACTCACGATCAAATCGATCGGTTCGTGATGCACCAGGCGACACGAAAAATGCTGGAACAAATGTCCGAACGGATGGGCTTGGCACCCGGACGGATTCCGATCGACATGGAGGACGTCGGCAATACCGTATCGTGCACCTTGCCGATTTTGATCGATCGGATGAGACGGCGTGGTGAATTGTCGTCCGCTTCGGTTAATATGCTGGTCGGGTTTGGCGTCGGACTTTCTTGGGCGGGTTGCCTTTGGCGCGACGTCGCAGTTTAACCGTTGCCACGGTTGAGCCCACATCGGCCGATCGGCAATTCACGCCAGGGCATTTACAGCGATGAAGTTTATTTCGGGCCGACTACTGATCGCATCACCGTATCTGAACGACGGTAATTTTTTTCGCAGCGTGATCTATATGATCCGCCACGACGAACAAGGTGCGTTCGGACTAGTGCTTAATCGCCCAACCAATCATACGCTGGAAGAAATCTTTGCCGACCGGATCGGCCGTAATCCCAAACGCAACGATCCGATCTATGTCGGTGGGCCGGTCGAAGGGCCGTTGATGGCGCTGCACACGGTATCGGGGCTGGGCGAACCGTGCGGCCCCAGTGTGTTGGACTTCGGCATCACACCCGACCACCCTGACTTTCATAACGCCATCGCATCGAGTCCGTTGTGGGTGACGGCCGATGACGATCATTTGATCTCGCTGGTCGATCGCACCGATGTTCAAGCCCGGTTTGTGGTCAAGTACAGCGGTTGGGGGCCTGGCCAGTTGGACAGTGAATTGGAACAGGGCGGATGGTTGGTCGGTCCGCCCGATTGGCAAGTGATTTTTTCTTGCCACGATACGATGTGGGAATTGGCCGTCAAGAAATTAGGGCGCGATATCATCGCCGATATCGTCAGCACGCCACCATCCAGCGACCCTCAGTGGAATTGAGCGATGCGACGCTTTGCGATTGGCGATATCCATGGTTGCAGCAAGGCGTTACAAGCTCTTGTTGATGAGATCGCACCGACGCGCGACGATACGCTGATCTTTTTAGGCGACTATATCGACCGTGGCCCCGA
>DIUH01000243.1:0-20626 GCA_002428205.1 Planctomycetaceae bacterium UBA6163 | reverse complement strand
CGAAAAGCGGCGGGCAATCGACCGTCGCCAGCTATGGCGGATCGCTCGAACGAGTTCCACAATCGCACCTCGATTTCTTTCGTTCTTTGCGATCCCATCACGAAACCGAAAACGAAATCTTTATACATGCCGGCTACAACCCAGCGTGCCCGATCGAATTGACTGACGACGCGCATCGATATTGGAATCATCCGACGATGTGGCCCGGTCCACACTGCAGCGGCAAGCGGGTTTATGTCGGTCACACACCTCAACCCAGCGGTGAAATATTAAATCTGGGGCATATTGTGTGTGTCGATACTTATTGTTTTGGCGGCGGCTGGTTGACCGCACTGGATATCGATTCGCATCAAATCTTACAAGCATCAAAGCATGGCCATTTGCGCCGCGTTCCGTTGGTGGCGATGCTGAACTGGTTCAAACGAATGATTAATCGCAAGCCAAGCTTGGACCAGCGTGATGCATCGCGCGAGGTTGTCGCGGGCCAACGAATGCCGTTTGCCCAGGCGAGTCAAAAAACGGGTATCGTTTCTGATCCGGGATCACAACCCTGATGTCACTTCACCCAACTCCACACTTGTCGCCGATCCATATCTGGACTCTCGGCCTGTCGATCGCGGCTGGTTGGGCCTTGTACGCGATCGTTTTTACGGTTGCCAGTGCGTTAGTCGTGTTGTCGACCTTGGGGCTGATCGCCGCAACGCTGTTAGCAACCGCCTACGTCGCGAAGCAGGTTACGTTGCAAAACGATTTTGATGATCGCTTGGACGCGGAAACGAAGTCGCTGCAAGGGCAACTGCAACAATTGCTCGATGCCATCCCCCGAGACACCTCTCCCGTCAATCATGCCTCGCTTGTCTTACCGAGCACACGTTTTTCACCGCGAACGATTTCAGAAATGTCCGCCGCTTGCGAAGCCGGCCGAGGGTTGCTCAGCAGGCTGCGCGCCCAGCGTGCCCAGACGATCGCCGTGCTGGCCAATCTCGACAGCGGTGTCTTGCTGGTCAACCAAAAGGGCCGCGTGACCATGGCCAATGCGGCCGCGAAACGGTTCTTTTCGATCTCGTGGGAACCGGTCGGCAAGCCGCTGGTCGAAGCGATCCGCCAACCCGAATTGCTCGAAGCGGTGCGTTTGGTCGTCAAAGACAAAGCCCCGCGCGACGTGGTCGCTGACCTGCGTGATGATGACGGCACGCGGCGAGTGCTGCGGGTGCTGTGTGCGGCCGTCAGCTTCGAAGACGTCACTGCCGTGCTGCTGACCGCTCGCGACGAATCCGAAAATCATCAAGTCGAAGAAATGCGACGCGAGTTCGTCGCGAACGTCTCACACGAACTGAAAACGCCGCTCGCAGCGATCAAGGGCTATGCCGAAACGGTCGAACTTGCGATCAGCGACGACCCCGAAGCGGCGATCCACTTCGTGTCCCAAATTCACGACCAATGTCGACGCTTGGAACGCCTGATCGCCGACATGATGACGCTCGCCCGGGCGCAAGCGGGTAAGCAACACTTGCGACTGGCAACGGTCGACCTCGACGCCGTGATCGCCGAATCGATTGCAACTTATGCGCCGGTCGCGGCTGCCAAAGACATTACGCTCTCGCACGAACCTTGCCAGGGGCCACCGGCCAATGTCTACGCCGATCGCGAAGCGACTTTGACGATCGCCAACAACGTGATCGGCAATGCGATCCGTTACACGCCCGACGGTGGCCAGGTCGTCGCCAGTTCGCGACTCGACGGCGACTTCGCGGTGTTGTCGGTTCGCGACAACGGGATCGGCATCCCGCAACACGAACAGCAACGCGTTTTTGAGCGGTTTTATCGAGCCGACAAGTCACGCAAACATCACAGCAGCGGCACAGGGCTCGGTCTGGCGATCGTCAAAAACTTGACCCAAGCTCAAGGTGGACGCGTGAAACTGAAAAGCCGTCCTGGCAAAGGCAGCACGTTCGAGATTTACCTGCCCGAGCTGTCCGCCGCCACACGAGAGACCGCACCACAGCAGGTAATGTGAACGCAGGAACACTTCCTGCTTAACCTTTTCTTCACGCAGGTTTAACTAGACGATGGTCGTTATCGGGGATGCAAACTTGCCCGGATTAGAACAAGATGTTCCCGTAAGGCGTTTCCGTTGCTCTGCCCCGCGGGGGCGAGGTGTGCCGACCTGGGTTACCGTAATGTTATGGCAAAAACCAAAGTCCTAATCGTCGAAGATTACCGCCCGCTTGCCGAAACGTTGGAGTACCAGCTTTCCCGAGCCGGTTACGACGTGTTTCGGTCGTCCGATGGTGCTGATGCGCTCAATCAAGCCAAGCTGAAGCTACCTGACGTCATTTTCTTAGACGTCGATCTGCCCGTGCTCAGCGGTGTCGACGTCTGCAAACAATTGCGGGCCGCTCCCGAGACCCGCGAAACACTGATCCTGATGCTCAGCGCCTTAGGAGAAGAATCTGACCAAGTGATCGGGTTCGCCGTCGGTGCGGATGACTATGTCGTCAAGCCGGTGGAAAGCTACGCGGTGTTGCTGCAACGATTGAAGGCACACCTTCGTCGTCGCGAGCAAACCGTCGAAGTCGGCGATTCGGTAACCGCCGCTGGTGTCACGGTGGATCGGCGACGATACCGCGTCGAAATTAATAACAAACCGATTAAGGTCACCAAGAGCGAGTTCCGATTGCTCGATACGCTGATCCGCCAACCCGGCCGCGCCTTCGATCGCAGCGAATTGGTCGATGCGGCTTTGGGCGAAGACACCATGGTGCTCGAGCGAACGATCGACGTCCACATCCGCAGCCTTCGCAAGAAAATGGGCGACGCCGCCGAGTTGATCGAAACCGTCCGGGGCATTGGCTATCGATTCGCCGAGCCAAAAGTTTAGAACTGATCCGAAACCAGTCAGCCGTTTTGGCGCTAATGGTTCTGTTCGGTCTTCGGATACGTTCTTAGCGACCAGGGTCACCACCCATTCCCCCGCCCATGCCACCCATTCCGCCGCCCTTGATTCTCATAAAATCTTGATCTTGTTGGATCTGTTGCATCAAATCGTTGGCGGCCAATTGCACGTTCTTTTCATGTTCAATCTGATAACCGTATTCCAAGTCAAACGCATCGCTGCCGCTGCGTTTAGCAGGTATTTCAAGATCCCATTGCAGAATACCCAGCGGCCTGCGCATTCGTTGATACAACGGCTCTGCTGAAATCGCCGCCGTGTCCGCTTCGCCCAGGCGGATCGTGACGGCGCTGGACTGGTCTGTTACCGGGATTCGATCATTCACACTACATGCGATCGGTTGGTCGTGAAGATTGTTGATGACGATCCGATAGCGGACCGATATCAGTTGATTTCCGCCGCGTGTTTCTTCGGTACGGTCGATCAGCTCGCGCCGCGTGCGGATTTGATGATCGGGGCCAAATCCCAGCGCTAGCGATTGGCCGGCGAGCGTCGCCGGTAATTCGGTTTCGCCAACAAATTGATTGTCCAGAAAAACATCTGCAGGCCCGGACATGAGGTTGCGGGTCAACGACTTGTCCAGCTTTACCTCACGATACGCATAACTGGATAACAACGGTATCACAATCCGTTTCATCTCGCCGCTAAGTTGTTCTTCAAAGATTTTTACCCGTTGGCGTTCATCGTTCGATATGAGCGCCAATCGGTCGGGCAATTCGAATGTTCCATCAATCATTTCAAGTGCTGCGTCCGCCGCCAAACGCCGTTGGACCACACGAGGACGACTCAGTTCGAGCATCTGTTCTTGTGCCGTCTGGCGGTTCACCAAAACATCGCTCGCCAATTGGCGTTTTCCTGGTCTGGCAAACGGATCGACCAGCGAAGCTGTGTTGGTGACAGCATTGTGGTTCGTTTCTTGCCCGGTTGAAACTCTCAGCGGCGACAATCGCGGCGCATCACTGCGCAAGGTTGCGACGGAAGTCGAAAGCGACAGCGTCGCTTCGGGCCAAGCTTCGCCGCTGTCTTGCAAAATTTCCGCATTGGCGACGATTCGATACTGCTCCGTTTTCGAGTCTCCGTAAACCACATAAGACGGGCTCCATCCACATCGCTGAACATCATAGCGCACGCGCAATCGGGCCGGTTGGTCGCCTTGGACACGCACCAGCATTTTCGCCTTATAAAGGATCGGCTGGGTCGTCATGGCAAGGAATTGCAATCGTACCTCATTGGCTTCTTGTTTCTCAGTTAATTCCGCAATCTCTGCTTCGACTTTGAATCGTTGGTTTGATAGATCTTGACGTCGTGTGATTGCAAAATCGGCTAGCTCGGTAACCGATTTAACATCCAACGTTGCCCGATCAAGGTTCTGTTTGGTCTGGGCCGCTGAAAAATCGACCATCGATTGGATCGTTGTAAGGTTCTCAGTAATCACGCTCAGTTGCTGATTCGCAGCAACCAAGGCGCGTGAAAGAGTCGCGTGTTCTTCTTCTATCGTCGCGACCTGTCGTTCCATCGAACCGTCAACCTCACTGCGACTGACCTGCACACGGCCGATCGAAGCGTTTGAATCGGGCTCCACAACAACGCTTCCTTGGATCAGCGATTCAGGCAACTGGTCAACCACGACCTCAATGCTTCCATCTTGGGGCGGGACTTCGACAATCCGAGTCACTCTCGCCGAATCACGATAAAGCGTAACGCTATCGATCACGCCAGGATTGTCTATCTGTTGGGCGAAGGATGGGGCGGCAAGAAAGAGTGCCATCATCGTCGCTATCAATCGCAAATGGTTATGCGGGATATTCCGCTCAAATCGCTCGATCATGCTATGCGCCTCCAAGAGATGTGTGGTCGAAAAACATTGCACCGACACCTCGCAATCGTTATGCCATCGCTGAAAAACAGAGTTCAGAAATGCCAGAATGCCTCTCTCTGTTGATGGAATGCAGATTGCATTGCAACGCTGTAACGACGACTCGTTAAGGTGGGCGCATCGGAACGATGCAGGTTGGTCATTCTTGCTGAGGCAAATTGCAACACATGCCGTCGCAGGTCGTCGCTTTCCAATCCACTGATCGATTCGAAAAGGAATAGCGAGATGTTTCCATGGTCAACGCGGTTTGCCCAGCTTGTCTTTTGCTGGGCGATTCTGCTCTGCATGCAAGTTTCGTTCGCTCACGCACAGGCATCGCCGCCCAAAGGTCGCGACACGGCGATCCGCTCGTGGCCCGCGTCACCGTTTATGACTGCTGAACAGGAGAAGAAGATTTTTGATGCGTTGAAAGCACCTAATGCAGTGCTTCAGCCCGGCGAGCGAACATTAGCACAGATTGTTGAATCGATGAATCAGGTGGTTCCTACCCGAATTGATCTGATGGCGATAACAGATACGGGCTTTTCAGACGACGAAGCGTTTACGATCACTGCCGAGGATGCTGGTACTTCGCTAGCATCAATATTGGTTCGACTACTAGGTGATAAATACTTAACTTTCAATGTTCGCAATGCGATGGTTGAGATTACTTCGAATGAAGCAGCGGAATCGCAAGTCGGACAATCAAGCCGTGTGTACGATATCACTCCGCTGGTTGATCGGTTTGAAAGTGTCGAAGCTGATCCCAACGAATACTACCCACGTTCGGGCAACCGACAGTTGATCAATTGTATTCAGACATCGGTCTATTCGGACTGCTGGGCCGATACGGTTGGAGGGCCATCTACGATTGAGTCGTATCAAATGGGCGACCAATACCTGTTGGTGATTTCCGCCCCGACGCTAGTTCATCTGTCAGTCCAATCGCTGCTCGATACACTCAACCAAGCGATCCGCCAGGCTGGATCGCCTATCGTCGGCGGTTCCTTCAATCCGGCTCAGCGAGCGCTAGCAAAGCGGTCTCCCCCCGAATAGTCGTCGGTTTTGACTGCGTGATGAATTGGGTTTCAATTTTCATTTCAATCCTGGCCCAGCGTTTCGGCCAACTTGCGAAGGGAGTAAACTGATGGGTACTTCATTATTCCTCTCATCAGCTGAATCGATATGTGCACCTTCCTGCGACGCGTCTGTTTTGCTTGTTTCCCGCTAATCTTGGCGGCATTCTGCCCGACGATGTCTCTGGCCCAGTCCAAGCCGAACGTGTTGTTGATATGCGTTGATGATTTAAAGCCGACGATCGGCTGTTTCGGCGACACCTTTGCGAAGACGCCGAACATCGATGCGTTGGCCAAACGTGGCGTTCGGTTCGAGTCGGCATATTGCAACCAAGCGATCTGTTCGCCAAGCCGAAATGCGCTGATGACCGGACTGCGTCCGCAAACCATCGGCATCTACGATCTTGAGACGCACTTTCGTAAAGCCGCGCCCGATGCAGTAACGTTCAGCCAGCATTTCATCGAAAATGGTTATGTCGCCCAAGGGCTTGGGAAAATCTATCACGTCGGGCATGGTAACATCGACGACGAACAATCATGGAGCGCTGCGTCGTGGCGGCCGCGCAAGCCCGGCTATGTTTTGGAAACGAGTCTCGAAAACATTGTGACGGATAAGAAGGGTAAGAAACGTGGTCCCGCCACGGAATCGGCCGACGTCGCGGATAACAATTATGCCGATGGCGCGATCGCTGATGAAGCGATTGATAGATTGAAGAAGCTTAGCCAATCCGCCGACCAACCCTTCTTCTTAGCGGTCGGATTTATGAAGCCACATCTGCCGTTTGTTGCGCCCCAGAAGTATTGGGATCTGTACGATCCCAGCTCACTGCCGATGCCCAAGACGAATGCGCCGCCCAAAGGCGCTCCGTCCTATGCGGCAACAAGTTTTGGCGAACTTCGCAATTATAGCGACATGCCTGAAATGGGGGCGATCGACGAAGCGACATCCCGTCGCTTGATTCATGGTTATTATGCCGCGACCAGTTATATGGATGCTCAACTTGGCCGCGTGCTTAATCAAGTCGAAACGCTAGGGTTGCTTGAAAATACGATCGTCATCCTATGGGGCGATCATGGTTGGCACCTTGGTGATCATGGCATGTGGTGCAAGCACACCAACTATGAACAAGCGGCCCGCATCCCTGTTATTGTCGCCGCACCCGGTGGCCAGAAAAACCGAGCCACCGGTGCTCTTATCGAAACGGTCGACATCTATCCCACCGTTGCCCAGCTCGCCGGCTTGCCGGTTCCCGGTGAGATCGACGGTCGCAGCTTTGCCAGCGTCATTGCAGATCCATCGACTAGCGCCCGGCCTTATGTGACGCATGTCTATCCACGCGGCCAACGGATCGGCCGCGCGATTCGCGACCCGCGTTACCGCATGGTCGAGTGGAAGGTGCCGGGCCAGCCGGCCGATTCCGCTGAGGTTGAACTTTATGATTACCAAGCCGATCCGCTGGAAACGGTAAACCTAGCCGATACCAATCCCCAGGTCGTGCAAGCCATGCGATCCCAACTGGCCGAGCACCCCGAAGCGAAAAAAGCGTTTCGCGGTAGGTAGGTTAAGACCGTCAATAATTGTTTGACAATAGATAATCGGTGTTTAAATGGTATTGCTCACCAAGGCCCGTTGCCATCTGAGTGGTCAAACGGGTCCGATGCCTTAAACAGGTTGGGTTCCGGGATAATTCAGCATTGTATTGCCGTGGTTGTTGTTTCTAGCTAACGTTGGCTTTGTTTAATTCGGTGTGGGCCGTGGAGCCGACCACGAATCAGCACGGGTGACAACCCCAGTGCAATCGCGGATGTTGGCAGGATCCATATTAGCCAATTGCAAGCTTGTTCGACTTTATACAGTCGCGGGCTCAGGGGGGATCCGGTCGGTAGAGTTTGGTTGTCGTTGGTCGTTTGCAGGATTTCCAGATACCGTGTAATCGTCTGGGCTTGGTGACCACGGTTGCTAAGCGCGGTAACAATAACAGGTTGGCGGTCCATTGAGGCTAGCGAATTGGCATCAAGATCGAACACAACGCCGTAGTCGGGATCGGCCATACGCCAATGCTCGCCATCCAGCACCTCCAGCACCACGTGCCCTTGTAGGCCAACAAAGCGACACTGGTAGCCGGCTGATTCGGCGATCGTTTTAAGAATCTGTGACCGCTCGGAGCAGTTTGCGATCCCGCCTGCAAGCAGTCGATCGGTGTCTTGAGTCGTCTTCATTGGCGGATAGAAGATGCCCGCGACGGCTTGAAGCCAATTTTCGCCGGGGCCGATATAGCGAGGTTCCTGATGCACGATTCCCAGATAAACTCGGGTCGTTGCGTCAGCCAGTTCAAATCGTTCGTCACCGGTTGCGACTGAGCGAACGTATTGGCTTAGAGGCAACGTCAATGGATTAGTGGTTCGTCCGACAGGAAGATTGACCATCGACGCACCCATCATCAACAAGCCAGTGGCTAGTAAGATCTTCGCGACCTTATCCCAGGCGTATCGAACCGTTGGCAAATCGCCGCCGGTCAGCGGAACCGTCTTCTGGATTGTCGCTGCGCTGGAGAGTTGAACGTTTCTCGTTAGAAGCATCTTCGCCACTCTGCTTGTCGCAAAAGTGGCTCGCTAACGGCGCTCGACGAATCGCCTGATCAATCCTTTGCGACACGAAGGCCCCTGGCCGAACGCAGGCTAGCCGCTTGACTGCGCACTGGGCGTATCAGTGACTATTGCGTAAGGGCGCAAATCGTGGACAAAATCGGTTGATGTCGAGTCGTAATGCCGCGTACACTAGGGGTAGCCATAGTTCCCGGCCCGTCCGAGAGTATGGACAGAACCGCGCGGGAGCCACTAACTTCCGCGCGGTTCGCTTTTCGTAAACCTTTAAATCGCTGCAGGTCGGTTAAGGTTTCGCATTTTTTTAAGAATCGTGAATGAATGTGGTCCTGTGTTCTGGGGTTCACTTATCCGTCGCCTGGCGGGAGTGTGGGATTTTGACGGCGAAACGGTAATACCGGCGGTCGAGTCAACGGATCGGGGCAACGCTCAATACGCATCGGGCTGCTCGGTCCGAAGACCAAGGCCGAAAGGTCATCTCCTGGCGCGTTGGTGGTGTGCCGTGCTACTGTCGTGGGGGCCTTCGCCAAGGAACGCGGTTCCGACAAAGGACTTGCCCGTCGGGCGATTGGCAATCGCCTAGCCAGAAGGCCTTCAGCCTTTCGTTGCCGGTCCCATGATTCTGGCAGATTGCTTGGTTATCGATCTGTAAGGATGTTTTGAATCCGCGCCGGGCAGATCTATCTGCCGTTGTTGAAATGAACAGAGTGGATCGGAGTGCTGCGAAGTGCCCGCCGTTCGCTCAGGTTAGCCCTGCGTTCATGTTTTTGCGGAGTTATGTAGTTGTAAAATCCAAATTTTGTTCCTGATTTGCCGATCGTAACGATTCGGCGGCCGGGGAGTTTGCAAACCGAACATACTGGGTGGTGATTTGATGCACCCTACCAAAATTGACATAAGTTTCCATTAATCAAGCTGATCATCCTTGATAGCATTATCCTCTTCTAACGGTGTACATCTATGTCGCTGAATATGTTTCGTTGTGTATTATTTACGGCTCTAACCGCAACATTCACGGCGTCCTCGTCATTAGGCCAAGGGTTTCCTCATAGGCTTGAAACGAGATTGGTACCCCAATTCGGTACGATTCGCCATACGGGCACCGATGAACGATCACTGGAATTCAACCGAAACATGATGCCTGTGATCCAGCAGATCGCGGAGTCGCTTTTGACATCAGGAGTAGAGTTTGGCGATCGTCATCAGTATCGATTGGACCAAGATAAGCTGTTTACGACCTCGTTAACACCCTATCCGGTCAGGGTTTACTTTATTAGCGAAGGTGCGGGTCACTGGAATTCGGTTGGTCTATCGCTGAACCTAGCAGGTTCGACTTCTAGTGGTGATTTACGGTTGATTTTCCCGAATGCTTCGATGCCGGTTTCGGGCAATAATTTCCGCACACAAAAGTTCGGTGCTAGGACCGCCAGTGCCCCATTGTTGCCGGGTGATTTTGTAGACATCGGTACTTTGCATGCCGGCGTACAGCTCGATTTCTTCATCATAGCCGACGGCGCTAGGGGCGGTCTGAAGTGGGTATTCACCAATCATGATGCATTGAATCCTGACAAAACGCAGCACGTCATTTCATACGCGATTCCGAAATCTCCCTACATCCTAATCGGGTTTGAAGACTTGTGGATGGGCGGCGATAAGGATTACGAAGACGTTTTGATCGTTGTCGATCTCGGCAGAGAAAATGTTGATATCCTGATTGATGCTTCCGGGCTTCCGCATTAAGGACTTAAATGATTCAGCGACATAGTACATCCGAGCGTTGTGCACGACACGGTTCCGAAGCAACCGCCAAATCGCGTCGAATAAACGCGGTTGTAAAGCGGCGCAAAATCGCTGAATCACGCCAAGGTTTTGCAGTGGTGGAACTTGCCATTTGCATCATTCCGTTGTTCATCATCATTTTCGGAACCGTCGAAATTTGCCAGCAACTGCATCGCCGCCAGGACGCAATTGTTGTCGCATTCGAAGGTGCGCGAATGCGTTCTATCAAGAACTCTACGACCGCAGAGTCAGATAGGATTTGTAGGGCAATGCTGAGCGATCGTAATATTCAAGGCGGAAACGTAGTTTTTCGCTTTCCCAACGGGGACCAGGCAGGCGCGGTCTTTGAAGTTCAAGTTGACGTACCGGCACAGCAAATTCAGCTTCCCTATTCCCTGTTCGGTGATCGTATCTTCGTTACCCGATACGGTATGATCGAATAGCAAGAAAGTGAAACAATCCATGGCAACACATCTAAGTAACGATACGCGTAGGTTATTGTCGGCTAGTCGTCGAACGGGTGGAATCACCGTTTTGATGCTGTTCGTAATCACAGCGGTCACTGCGTTTTGCATGTTTACGATCAACACCGCCTACATGGAGATGGCGACGATGGATCTGCAGACGGCGACGGATCTGGCCGCAAAAGCAGGCGCACAAGAATTAGGTCGCACCCAAAACTATGGCCGCTCGATGAACGCATTGCGTCGCCATCTACAGCTTCACCGTTTCGGCCAAAATCAACCGATTCAATTCGTCAGGGCGTCTCATGGTGGGATGAACGAGGATCCGATATCGGGCCGGATTCAATTTGATCCGACAAGGCCTCGCGGTGCCTTCACGAATGCTTTGCAAGTTCGTGGCCGATATCCGAGGCTGTTTGGCGATTCCACGATTCCGTTTCCTGTCTTTGACGGACGCCGATATGTGATTGAAACCGATTCGATTGCTGGAAGGACGGATGTTGACCTAGTGCTCTGCCTAGATCGCAGTGCTTCGATGGCATGGGATCTGTCCAATGTTCCTTTCCGTTATCCGAACGGTACCAAAGGGTTGGACAATTACTTTCGTCCACCCATGGAAGGCAGTCGGTGGGGCGCCGTTTCTGAGTCCGTGGGTACGCTGGTGGAGGCGGTCAGCACCGGACGGGTTCCCGGGGAAGTTAACATTGGGCTTGTCACGTTTGCCAGTCAGTATCAATTCGGTATTTTCCAGTCGACTCGAGCAAGCATCGACATGAACCTGACGCGCGATGGCGCTGCGATCACGAATGCCCTTGAGGTTATTGGAAGTCAGCCAATCATCGGCGACACCAATATAAATGCCGGTCTTAATTTGGTAAGCCGTTGTCGCAATCGAGGGTCGGTGCGGAGGCTAACCGGCCAGCCGATCTTAGTGCTGTTAACAGATGGGCTGTACACCGAAGGCGGATCGCCGGTAGATCGGGCGAGGGCTTTGGCGAATCAAGGTTGGACAATTCACACGATCTCGTTCAGTAGGCAAGCTGACCAGGACTTGATGCGCCAGTTGGCGGAAATTGGCTCGGGTAATCATTATCACGCCCCGAATAAGGGTGCGCTGTTGCAAGCTTTCCGAGACATTGCCTTCAATTTGCCGGGCACGTTGATCCAGTGATAAATCGTTCCGGAAGGGTAAAGTGAGTATCTTGGGAATCGTCAAACCGCACAGTTCGTTCTTGACGCGAACCGGAATCTTGCCGCGACGGCAACGACCTTCGAAGGGCCGTGGCGTTCATCGGCGAGGCACCTATGTTGTTGAAATGGCACTGGCCCTGCCAGTGATCTTTCTGGTGACGTTCAGCGGTTTTGAACTGATGTATTTTTTCAAGGCTCGGCACACCGCTAATCAAGCGGCGTATGCCGCCGCTCGGCAGTTGGTTGTTCCAGGGGGAAGAGTTGAAGATGCCCTGGCTGCGGCAAACCGAATCGCTGAAATCCACATGCTGCAGGTGGATGGCATTTCGGTTTCACCCGATGTGATCACACGTGATACGCGTCAAGTGACTGTGGTGATCAATATCCGATTTCTAAGTGATTGGAGTTTTGCTAGGCTTTTTGCTGGGCAAAGCATCATTGCGAGATGTACCCTCGCGCACGAGAATCGATCAATCTATCTGGATTGAATCAGTGGCAATGGCGTACGTTTAACGGTTGTTCTGCAAACCGGGTACCCCTCGGCTAGAACCAAAACTCAAGTTGACATCGCATTGTTCGTTGCCATCGCATTGTTCGTAAGTGGGCTGGGGGCCAACTTACACTGTGACTACCGCAGCGACTGGAGATACTCCAGCAGGTCAGCGAGTTGTTGAGCAGTCATATCTTGGACAAGCAGGTCTGGCATGATCGATTTTTGCTGGGGCAGTAATTGCTCTATCGATGCTACGTCGAACTTGCGAACTTCACCCTGAATGTCACGCAGGGATACATGCTGGTCGGTCTTTTCGGCTAGTATCCCGGTAAACACCCTGCCATCGTCGGTCTCGAGTATCCAGGTTACATATTCTGGGTCGATCGTTTTTGACGGTTCAAGGATGCTGTCCAACAGTTGCACTCGATTGAGTTTCTTGCCAATTGTGTCCAGATCGGGGCCGACTTTTTTTCCTTGCTCTTGAATCCGATGGCAGTTCAGGCAGGTGAGTCTTGCGGTTGTGTGAAAGAGTTTTTCTCCTCGTTCGACATTGCCAGCGAGCGAGAGAATCTGGGCGGGGTCAATCACCGTTCCCAGTCGACGCGCACGCTGGGAAGGTGGGACAAACTGTTCGAACAGATCGCGAATCCCGACATCATCCTGCGCTGTTGCTTTTTCGACGGCCTTCTTTTGAACCGCCACAGAAAGCTCACCGCGCTGGAGCGAACGAACCAATCGCAGCGCTCCGGTCGGTGACGCGAGCAACGTATCAAGCGTTTGCTCGGTTGCATCGGTTTGATCCGCATTCTGCAAACGCGATAGTGCAGACTGCTCATTCAAACGCTGCTGTGCGACTGTTTTGGGAAAATCCTCACCCGGCAATTCTTCTGTCTGCAACTGCGCGATCCACTCTGATATCAGATCGACACCATCGATATCCACCTCCGACGATCCGATGTGCGGCATGCGACCGCTCCCGAGTTTGGCCATTCGATAGAGCAAAACCGATCGAAACGGATCTCCTGGGGCAATCACCTCGGCGCCATGAATTGCGAATGTCCCTTGCGTGGGGCGGGTATTTATTAGATTTGTCTTATCCAAGTCCAAGTCGGCATGCATGAAAGACAAAACGGAACCTCCGGCATGCATTCGATGGCAATGGGCACAATTGATATGCAGGTATGATCGAGCCCGATCGTTGAGCGAAGCAGACGAATCGAAAGGTCCGACTAGTGATGGTCGATTCTCAGCCTTGGGCGGTGTTTCGATCAAACCGACTCGCACAAAATCATCTAATTGGTTTTTTGAATCCGTGGTTCGGTTTCCGCTGCTTGCAAAATGAGAAGTGCCAAACGCCAGTGCTGGGCCGGACCACTTATTATGGCAACGCTGGCACTCCGAACGCCCCGCGAATCGCCAGGCTTGTTGGCGTTTTCCGTCGGGCGACCGGTCGTCTAGAATCTCCAGATCGACATCCAACCCGCCGGCTTCCACCAGGTGTGCATCCGTTTGATCGGCGTTCCACTGGTAGGTATATGGCATCCAATTCGTGCCGTCGAAATGCAAAATTTGGGTTTCGACCGGCCTGCGGCTTCGTGGGTCGCCGCGACGCATTTCAAGTGACAGCGTTTTTACCAGTACCGAATCTTTGGGCAGCGACCACATCGCCCAATCGTCACGGGGTTTGATTGTCAGTTGGCCCGGAACCGCGACCCAGCGATCTGAACTTGCCCCATCGGACCACATCGGTGCATTAATTGAATAAGGAATAACCCCTGGTGCCGGTTGTGAATCTTTCACGGAAGTGAACAGCCCGCTGGCGCTGAGTGTGCGTGGAAACGTATCGGATTGATCGGGCGTGGCTTGCGGGATTAAACGGTGGATCGTTCCTGCGACGTGATCGAGAATGAGGGCTTCACCCCGGTTGTCTTCACCAAACGAGACGATTCGATGTGTCGTTCCGGCCAATTGTTGTTGGTCGGTGACGTTCCCGTCTTTATAACGAAATCCCCATATCTTGCCCGTGTCATAATCGCCATAGATATGGGTTCCGCTCAGCCCCGGTAGTTGTGATCCGTAATAGGTAAAACCTTCAGTGATGGACGATGATTCAGAGTGCTCGTGCTGAACTGTAGGTGGCAGGATCGGAGTTGGCCCGCGCGTCCAGTGGGGATTAACCGGTTGCGGCCCTTCCATCACGGCCCAACCGTAGTTGCCGCCTTTTTCGACACGATAAAGCATTTCCCAGGTTTCCCAACCGACATCACCGACCCACAGGTCTTTCGTGTTGCGATCAAAGCTGATTCGCCAAGGATTTCGCAAACCATAAGCCCAGATTTCACCGCGTGCCCCCTCGTGATCGACAAACGGGTTGTCGGCCGGTATGCGGTAATTTCGATCGGCCTGTGTCTGGTCGACATCGATCCTTAAAATCACTGACAGTAAGTCGTCCAAGTTTTGACCGGTTTGTAATTTATCAGGCGGGTTCGCTGGGCCAGCATCGCCCGTGGAAATGTACAGGTACCCATCCGGCCCAAACCGCAGGCAGCAACCGTTGTGGCCACCGGACAACCAGGAGACCAGCGGAAGTTCGGTCGCGACGTCGATGGTTGGTGGGACGCTGTCCGACATGGTGAATCGCGAGACCTGAGTCCCATCGGGCAAGTCTGGCGCTTTGATATAACAAATATAACAGTAACGATTCTTTTGGAAGTTAGGATGAAACGCTAGAGAGTACACCTGCTTGACGCCTGGAATCGCTTGTGCGAGATCGCTTACCAGATCCGCTGTCGCGACGTCGTCACGATCGGGGAAAGAAAAGATTTTTCCGGATTGCTCGACCAAGAACAATCGATCGCTTCCCGGTGCAGCAGTGATCTCAAGGCACTGATTAAACTTCAGTTCGGGATAAGCTCGCTCGGTCGTGTAGGGCGAAGGCGCATCGGGTGATCCGACAATCCGCGACATGGTCCAAGCAGTCCGTTTTGTCGTATTGTCGCCCTGTGTGTTTTGATCTCCGGCGCCGGTTATTGGCATCCAAGCGATTGTCACCAGTAACATTCCGGTCGTACAAACTGTTCCGCGATAGTGTTCGAGTGGCTTCATAGAAACAGGTGCTCGGAGGTTTTTGGACGCCGGACAAATCAACAGAGCAGACACGTAAAACGGTTGCTTCGGCCGAATTGTAACCGACGATCAGCCGGTGAGGGCCTGTGAATCTTGATAAGTCACGGGTGTTTGAGCGTTCGGCTATCAATCGACTCAGCGGCCAAATCCCTAAGGTGATCCACCCGGATTGGTGTCATGGGCGATTTGATCGTCAGCCTTGTCGAATCGTGGCGATATCGTTCTGGCCCGATCTTCGCTTTATCGAGCTGTCGACCGATTGTCGCGTCTCCGGGGCAGTTATCGCGACGTCGATTGCAAGGCGGCATGGACAGTTCTGTCACCCTGGCAGGTTTGTCGCAAGATTGCCCATTGGGCTGGTAATCCTCGGTTGATCAGTAAGCCCGAAGATTGATGAAGTTGCCGACCATGTTGTCTTGGTTGGCCATGATTTTCTGGTTGAATCGCCCCTGCATGATTTCCGTGCGTGGATTCAAGATTTCTGTCGATGTCACGGGGCGATTGGCGGCGGCATGCATCGCGGCGGCGTAACCCATTTGAGTTTGGTGGAGTGACATTTGTTGGCGAGCGGCATAGGCCTGGGCATAGAGAGATTCCACCTGCTGGATCTGGGCCTCTTTTCGCACTTCCAATTGGTCACGATAGGCGCTGATCTGTTGGCGATTTTGTTCTTCTTTGGCCGCCTTCAGTGCTTGGTATTCTAATCGCATCGCAGCCCGAAAGGCGTCGGCCGCTGTCACGCGATCCTCAGCACCGACGAGTTGGGTTGAGAAGAAAGTGAAGACGGTCGTGGTCAGCAGAACGAGGCAGAATCGCTTGGTCATCAGATGGTTTCCGCGAGGATTTCGAGTTGATTTTGGCGGCCGACTCTATTCGGCCATGTCCACTCCATGGCATACTGGTCGTATCCGTGACACGGGGTAGGAAAGAATCTTGACGATTTTTCTCTCGTGGCCCCAGTTTGGTGTTCCCATCGGCTTATTTGCAGGAAAAAACTGACGTGACAGAAGTCCCGGCAAGCGATCAATTTAACGTCGCAAATCGGCAAAATGCGTTTCCCGTCGACGACCAAGCGTTCGTCGAAGAATTGTGGGCTCAGTATTACGCGAAGCTGAAATCAGCGGTTGCCGGACGAGTCAACGGGATTCGACGCCCGGTTGCCAGTGAAAGCGAGATTGCGCTCAGCGCGTTCCACAGTTTTGTGCAGCGTGCACAAGCGGGACAGTTTCCCGACTTGGCTGATCACGATGCGCTATGGCGGCTTCTAAAAACGATCGCTATTCGTAAGGCGAACGATACTCGAAAACGATTGCGGGCGCTCAAGCGTGGCGGTAATCAAGCGATTTATGGCCAATCGGATTTGGCTCAGGACGACCAGCGGCTTACCGGTGTTGACGCAGCGGCCGCTTCGATCGATTCACCGTCGTTGGATGCCGAGGTTTCCGATCTATTCAATTCGTTGATGGCGAAGTTGCCTGATGATCGACATCGCGATGTCATCTTGTTGAAACTCCAGGGCGCGCCTGTGGCAACGATTGCTGAGTGTCTTGAAACGAGCACCAGGACTGTACACCGTTTGTTGAAGCAGATCGAAGAAGAATGGCAGGGTGAACTGTTTACCTAAGCCGGCCTGCTGCATCGTGCCGTATTACCGCCGAACAGCGGGCCACCGACCATGTGTAAAGTTGTCAGGGATAAATGAATTGAACTCGCCACTGGACCATTTCGATCGTCTGGATGCGTACTGGAAGACTCGCGGCGGCGATGACATTCGTGCGATTTATCAGGCGGCAGAATCACGACAAGAATCGGCTGATGTGCGGATTGATCTTTGTGCCGCTGACATCGAGTGGCGTTGGCGAACTCGCAGTGCGCCGCTCGGGTTCGCTGTCGCAAAGGTGGGGCATACTTCGGCTGCTGTTCCCTTGGCCACAGACTATCGATCTTTGCTTGGCCCATTGTGGGACTTGCCGGACTGTCGCAAACGTCTGTTAGAAACTGAGTGGCTGGCCCGCAGCCAATTCGGCGATCGTCCTGATGTCGACGATTTTGCCCGCCAGATGCCTGAGAATAAAACGTGGCCAGACGAGTTAGCCGGCTTGCTTGACACTGTCGCACCGATGCAAATGACGTTTCATGAAGGCCACTCACTGGTTCTTTCCTGTCCGGCGCCGAATCAGTTTGTGATCGGTCGTGGCACTCGCGATGAACCGGATGCACCGGCCTGGAATGCGAAAGACCGTCGAGCGATTGTGGCGGGCGTCGATGTTCGTCAATTATCACGAACGCAACTCAGTGTTCGCCGAGTGCGATTAGAAGAAATCGAAATTATAAACATTTCTAAAAATGTACCGACGGAACTCCTGTTTGTAACACTCAACCCCGGCCAAGCCTTTCGTTGCCATCTGCCACAGCGAATCAGCTTTGACCGATTCGCATTAAACATCCGCTGCGATTGGGGCGACTAAGCGTGCCTCGCCAGAACGCCCAGTGGCGTGGTGTGGCAGCGATTGATCGGGCGATTTAGCCTTCTTGGCATTCGTCATTTCCCCCGGCCGTTGCCGGACTGTCGGATTGTGCGACGGGAATCGGTGTGGGCGCAAAAGCGGCGGCCAGCGTGACGATCGTCACCCGTGTCGAAAACGGAGTAACGCCAGCCGTTTGTTCGTAATCCGCGACAGGATCGAAACATCGCCGGTCAGCGATCCGTTGGTCTCGGTTGACATCAGGCGTCGCGGGTCCTGCAACCTTAAACCTTCCGGCGACAACTTGCCCAGTGGCAGGAAAGGCAGCAGACTGATTACGCTTAAGATAAAGACAGCGACAAACGTAGCGGAGCGTAAAAAACATGACAGTCAACAGCGGTGGCGGCTTTCGCGCCATTTGGTACACCTGGAAAAAGGGTCGCCAGGCCGGAGGTATCTGGAAACTGTATCGGGCGATGCGTTCCAAGAACGCCTGCAAGACCTGTGCGCTAGGGATGGGCGGCCAAAAAGGCGGCATGACCAACGAACAGGGGGCGTTCCCCGAACTGTGCAAGAAGAGCTTGCAGGCGATGGTCGGTGATATGCAACCGGGCATCATGCCGACGTTTTGGTCGCAAAACAGTGTCGCCGACCTAGCCAAGATGTCACCGCGAGAGCTCGAGCACTGTGGACGGTTGGTCCAACCGGTCCTGTACGAACAAGGGCAAACGCATTATCGCCCGATCACGTGGACCGAAGCCTTCACACGGATCGCCGATGAACTTCGCAGCGTTACACCCGACGAAACGTTTTGGTATTTCAGCGGCCGCAGCAGCAACGAAGCTGGCTTCTTGATGCAATTGCTGGCCCGCGTTTACGGCACGAACAACGTCAATAACTGCAGCTTCTATTGCCACCAGGCCAGCGGTGTCGGCTTGCAAACCAGCGTCGGCAGCGGCACGGCAACCATCACGTTGGAGGATCTCGAACACAGCGATTGTGTGTTTTTGATCGGCGGCAATCCGGCCAGCAATCACCCGCGGTTGATGACGACCCTGATGCAGGTGCGTCGTCGTGGCGGTAAGGTGATCGTGATCAATCCGATGCGCGAAACGGGTTTAGAAAAATTCCGTGTACCCAGCGATCCGATTTCTTTGCTCGTGCCGACCAAGATCGCCAGCCATTACATCCAGCCGCACATCGGCGGCGACCTGGCGCTGTTGTGGGGAATCGCCAAGGCGGTTTGCGAAATCGGGGCCGACGACAAGGCNNCGCAAGTCAGGCGTCGAGCGATCTGAGATCTTTGAGATCGCCCAAGCCTACGCGCAAGCCAAGCGTACTGTGTTTTCTTGGACGATGGGGATCACACACCATGCCAACGGTGTCGATAATGTCCAAGCGATCGCCAACTTGGCGATGTGTCGTGGTATGGTCGGCCGGCCCGGATGTGGCTTGATGCCGATCCGCGGTCACAGCAATGTTCAAGGGATCGGGTCGGTCGGTGTGACGCCTAAGTTGAAAGATGCGATCTTTCAAAACTTGCAAACTAAGTTCGGCGTCCAATTGCCGACGACACCTGGGCTCGACACACTGGCGTGCATCGAATCGGCCGAAGCGGGCGGTGTGAAGGTGGCGATCTGTTTGGGTGGCAATCTTTATGGTTCAAATCCCGATGCGACGTATGCCGATTCGGCGATGAGCAAGCTGAGGTTGTGTGTGACGATGAACACGACGCTCAACACCGGGCATGCACATGGTCTGGCAAAGTCGTTCATCATTTTGCCGGTCTTGGCTCGTGACGAAGAACCCGAGCCGACGACTCAGGAATCGATGTTCAACTATGTGCGGCTGAGCGATGGTGGTCCTAAGCGTGTTCCGGGCCCTCGCAGTGAGGTCGAGGTGATCGCGGAGATCGGTGCGCGCACGTGCCCTGATGCCAGCGGGATCGACTGGACGGCGATGCGGCGAACCGCGACGATTCGGCACTGGATTTCACAAG
The DNA here is from genome assembly GCA_002428205.1 of Planctomycetaceae bacterium UBA6163. Classification (GTDB taxonomy): domain Bacteria; phylum Planctomycetota; class Planctomycetia; order Pirellulales; family Pirellulaceae; genus UBA6163. The sequence goes on along the minus strand of DIUH01000243.1, from coordinate 621 downwards.
TCGTGCCCGGTTTTGACAAGATCGACCAGATCGACAAAACCAAAGAAGAGTTCGTAATCGATGGCCGAGTGATCCATCAACCGAAGTTCCCGACCAGCGATGGCCGCGCGGTGATGCATGTGCACACGATCCCGGAATTGCTGGGTACCGGGGCGAACCAATTGCGAATGATGACCGTCCGCAGCGAAGGGCAATTCAATACGGTGGTTTATGAGGAAGAAGATCTTTATAGAAACCAAGAACGGCGTGACATTATCTTGATGCATCCAGACGATTTGAAACGCCTGGGGTTGAAGCATGACCAGCGAGTCGATGTTCGCAGCGACACCGGCGAGATGAAAGGCCTGCTGGCACGAGGTTATGAGAAAATGCGAGCCGGCAACGCGCTGACTTATTATCCTGAATCAAACGTGTTGGTTTCGCGACACGCCGATCCGCAAAGCAAAACGCCTGCGTTCAAGAACGTAATCATCACGGTGACGGCGGCAGGGCAGTGATCCGATCGCTTAGGATCATGCGGGAAATAAGTGGGGTAGGCTTCCAGCCTGTCGAGGTGCAAATGACAGGCTGGAAGCCTTTTTTTTACCCTCAAGTCATCATGTATTGCTCCCCTGCCAGCTC
>DIUH01000399.1:2633-4162 GCA_002428205.1 Planctomycetaceae bacterium UBA6163 | reverse complement strand
TGCAGATGCCGCCGGATCGGAAGTTGTCCGACGAACAAATCGAGGTTGTCAAGAAATGGATCCTCGCCGGCGCCGTTGCCCCCAAGACGGATCATGATCCGGTCGGCAAATCGGCCGCAGAGGTCAATGCAAAAGATCATTGGTCGTATCAAATGCCGATGGCAACAGTTACCGGTGAAGACGCCTCTGGGGCGATTGATATTTTGCTGGGCAAACGATTGAGCGAGAAAGGTCTGACGTTTTCGCCGAAAGCCGATCGCAGGACGCTGCTGCGCCGAATGTCTTATGACTTGACCGGTCTTACACCTTCGTTCGATGAACTGGAAAAGTTTGCGAGCGATCCGCGGGCTGATGACCTGGTGATCGCCGAAGCGATCGACGCCCTGTTGGCATCGCCACATTTCGGCGAACGTTGGGCACGCCACTGGATGGACCTGTCACGTTATTCCGACACCAAAGGTTATGTGTTTCAAGAAGACCGCCAATATGCCCAGGCGTACCGTTATCGCGACTGGTTAATCGAATCATTCAATCGCGACTTGCCTTACAACGAATTCGTTCGCAAACAGATCGCGGCCGATTTAGATGTCGATGCCGATGGCAAAGGAAACGAACATTTACCAGCGCTCGGATTCCTGACGCTGGGACGCCGATTCTTGAACAATCGTCACGACATCATCGACGACCGCTTGGATGTGATCACACGGGGATTGATGGGAATGACGCTGGCTTGTGCACGTTGTCACGATCACAAATACGACCCGGTTTCGCAAGCCGATTATTATGCTTTGTCAGGCGTCTTTTTGAACACGGATGAACCTGGCGGCGAGCCGTTCGCGCACCGTTTGGCTGATTCACCCGATCAACGGGAATCACGGATCTTAAAGCGCGGTAATCCCAGCAGTCCTGGTGACAAAGTGCCGCGACGATTCGTGACGTTCTTTGCACCCCAGGAACAACCGTTCGGCCCGGGCAGTGGTCGACGCGAATTGGCCGATCATATCACCGCACCCAATAATCCGTTGACTGCCCGCGTGATGGTCAATCGTATTTGGATGTACTTGATGGGGACTTCGTTAGTGGAAAGTCCTAGCGATATCGGCACACGATGTCCGCCGCCGCTGCAGCAAGATTTGTTAGACCAAATGGCGGTCGATTTTCAAACGGACGGTTGGAGTATCAAACGGATGATCCACCGAATCATGACATCGGCGGCTTACCAACAACAAAGCGTCGCGCGGGGTCCGCATGCCGATCTGGCGATCGAAGCCGATCCCGCTAATACGCTCTACTGGCGAATGAATCGTCGGCGTCGCGACATTGAATCGCTGCGGGATGGTTTGTTGGCGGCAAGTGGTCAACTCGACCGGCAATTGTTGGGACCTTCTGTAAAAGTCGATAAGGCGCCGTTCCCCAAGCGTCGCACCGTGTACGCTTATATTGATCGGCAAGACTTAGCAGGATTCCTTCGCAACTTTGACATGGCCAGCCCAGACGCTCACAGCCCATCGCGTGCTTATACCAGCGTG
>DIUH01000399.1:0-2545 GCA_002428205.1 Planctomycetaceae bacterium UBA6163 | reverse complement strand
TCGCAGGTTATGGGACGCTCGATCTAGAAGCCGGAAAACTGACCAAGTTTGAACGCTTACCAAAGTTCCAAGACGGTCGATGGTCTGGAAACGACGGAGCGCCCGATGCGATTCTTGGTTGGTGTTTGATTCATGCCCAAGGTGGGCATCCCGGCACCGGATTGGATTTCGCGGTCGTGCGCCGCTGGGTTGCACCGCGCGATGGCGTCATCCGAATCCGCGGGACCTTGAACCATCCCTCGAAAGAAGGCGACGGCGTCCGCGGTACGATTGTGCATGATTCACAACAATCGCTTGGGCAATGGACGGTCCTGAGCGGAGAAACGAAAACGCCGGTTGAGACGCTGGATGTACGTCAAGGGCAGACGATCGATTTTGTAACCGACAGCGTCGGAAACCCGAATCACGATTCGTTCAACTGGACGGTGCGGATTCGTTATGAGGATGGGTCGAAAGAAAGTTATGAGTCTGAAAAGCAATTGCCGACGCCGCGTCCTGAACCTTTAGACGGGTGGCAATTGTTAGCACAGGCGATATTGGCGTCCAACGAGTTTGCATTCATAGATTAGGATTGTTTCATGTTTCCAAAAATTTCGCGTCGTGAAGTGCTCAGCCGCTGCGGCATGGGTATGGGCGCGTTAGCGTTGCAGCCGTTGATCAGCGAATTGGCCGGCGCGGGGACCACGGGCGTGAATCCGCTATTGCCCAAGTCGCCACATTTTGCGCCAAAGGCCAAGCGGGTAATCCATATCTTCTGCAACGGCGGGCCGAGCCATGTCGATACGTTTGATCCCAAACCGGCTTTGGATACTTACGCTGGAAAGCCATTGCCGGGTGAAACGCCACGAACGGAGCGTCAGACGGGCGCGGTTTATCCGTCGCCGTTTAAGTTTAAGAAGTATGGTGAAAGTGGCATTGAGATCAGCGAACTGTTTGAGAACGTCGGTCGCCACGCAGACGATTTGTGTGTGATCCGGTCGATGCATGCGAACGTTCCGAACCACGAGCCATCGTTGTTGTTAATGAACACGGGCGAAGCGCGGCTGGTGCGGCCAAGTTTCGGATCGTGGATGACTTATGGATTAGGGACGGAGAACCAGAACCTGCCAGCGTTTGTTGCGATGTGTCCAGGCGGCTATCCGATTCAGGAATCACAAAACTGGCAAGCCGGTTTCTTGCCGGGAATCTATCAGGGAACTTATATCGATACCCAGCATCAATCGGTCGACAAATTGATCGAGTTCATTGAGAATCGACGAGTGTCAGGGCCTGACCAACGCCGCCAACTCGATTTGATTCAATCGCTGAACCGGATGCATCAAGACGCTCGTGATGAAGATCCGCAATTGGAATCTCGCATCCAGTCGTTTGAACTGGCGTATCGCATGCAATCCGAAGCGGCCGAGGCGTTTGATGTTTCGCGAGAACCGCAACACACGCTCGATGCCTATGGTCCCGGTACCCAGGCGAGGCAATTGTTAATCGCCAGGCGATTATTGGAACGTGGCGTAAGGTTCGTTCAAGTTTGGCACGGCGCGGGCCAACCCTGGGATAACCATGACGATATCGAAGTCAACCACCGTCGATTGGCCAAGGAAACTGACCAAGCGATCGCGGCTTTGTTGACTGATTTGAAGGAACGCGGCCTGTTTGAAGATACGCTGGTGATTTGGGGCGGCGAGTTCGGACGCACTCCGACGGTCGAGTTGCCCAAAGAAGGGAGTAATGCCGGAAAGATCAATGGCCGAGACCATAACCACTGGGGATTTTCGATGTGGTTAGCCGGTGGTGGAACGAAAGGCGGTCATGTGCATGGTGCGACTGACGAGTTTGGGTTCAAGGCGATCGAGAACCGAGTGCATGTTCACGATTTGCACGCGACGTTGTTGCACTTGATGGGATTCGATCATGAAAAGTTTACGTATCGGTGGGCGGGGCGAGACTTCCGTTTGACCGACATTCATGGTCATGTTGTTAAGGATTTGATTGGTTAGCGGCACTTGATGTATACCCCACATCTGGTATGTACCCCCACGAGCTCGTCTCGTGGGTGAAGAAGGTTCGCAAGCTAGACACCGAAGCCCTCCCAGTCCACCGGTTTCAACTTTTGCTCGCCGCTTGAAGCGGCGAGCAAAAGTTAAAACCGGAAGGCCGGGCTAATTGCGGCTGGTGTCTAGCCTGCCAACCTCGGCTTCCTGCCAGACGAGCTGGCAGGGGAGCAATCCACGATGACTTGTGGGGTATAAAAAGGTTGGAAGCCTATCCCACTTATTGATCACCGAATGCTTAGTCGTCACTCAATCGTTTCGTCGCCAGCGGGTTTGGCGGAAACCGATTGGCCGGGTAGCTCGTCACGATAACGCAGCGCTTCGAGAAACGATTCCAATAAGACCTGTGCGGCGATCGCATCGACCAAGCGATGCCGTGTTCGCTTTCCCGATGCCGTGGCCGAACGCATGCGGGCTTGCGCGGCGGAGGTTGTGAATCGTTCGTCGAATAAGCGAACCGGTTTGCCCGTGATTTCGGCCAACCATTTACCGAAACG
>DIUH01000388.1:6013-9360 GCA_002428205.1 Planctomycetaceae bacterium UBA6163 | reverse complement strand
CGGCACACGGAGTGTGCCTGCTACTTTACGACGTCGGATTGCAACCTGCGGCGGCGTGCAGCCAGTGCCGCCGCTACGGCTAAGCCGCCAGCAATCAAGCCGCTGAGCGGGTCGATCGCTCCGCCTCCGCCGCCCCCTCCGTCCCAGTTGCTATGTGATGGGGTGGGTGTGAATTGGAGGTCGCCAGGCTGCTGCCCCGTCGGCTGACCTTGCGGCTGATTGTTCGCCGAACCATCGTTGGGTACGCCGTTGCCCGACTGCACCGGTGTCGATACCAGGTCAGTTTGCGAAGGCCCCAGTCGCGACAACGATTCATCTCGCAGACGCCCCAACTCCTGTCGCAACCGCTCAGCCGCCGTCCGGTCCCGCTCAACACGCGTGGCATTGCGACGCTGAATCGCCCAACGGGCATACTCGCTGTCATTCTCCAAAACGATAAACGACGCATACTCGCTGACGATCGAATAGCCTTCGCACAGCCGCACGATCTCATCCACCGTCTGCGGATCTTCTTGTGATGCCCGCATCCGGTTCATCAGCGTCTGAACCTTTTCAAATGCCCACATCCGCTCGATCTCAGGATTACCGTCGTTGGTCTGTGGAAAATCAATCTCCAATTCCTGGCGGAATGGCTGGCCGAGCACTTCGGCGGTAACTGTTACCTTGGCCGTCCCCGCTTTCTGATAACGACCGATCGCCCAAATCGGCGCTCCGTAATACAGGTCCGGCAGTTTTTCGTTCGCCATTTCATGAGCACCGACACCGTCGATCTGGATGCTGACGTTGGTGGCAACCGGGCGCATCAGCTTCCGGCGGAACGCCTCCGCCTGCCGTTCAAAGTTATCCTGGTGCGAAATGAAGGCCGCCAACCCGCCGGCACCCTCGGCCAATTGCTTCAGCAGCGGCCGATTGATGTCATTACCGACACCGATGCAAAAGACACGCGTCCCGGCCGGAGCGTCATTGATCGCCGACAGCAACTCGGCTTGCTCTTGAACGTTCGTCATTCCGTCGGAAAGGATCACAACATTCAAAGGACGATCATCCGACTTGTACTTATAAGCCGTCATAACCGCCGGGCGCAGAACGGTTCCGCCACGTGCTCGTTGGTCCAAAAGAAAATCATTAGCAGCTTTCTTGGAAGCTTGAGTAACATCGCTTAGCGATTGAAACTGCAAGGTTGGCTGAGTATTGAAAGCCATCACCTCAAACCGATCCTCACGACCGAGCGACTCGATGAAGCTGCCGATCGCCGCGCGGGAAAGCGAAAGCTTGCCCTCGTTTGCCATGCTGCCGGAGATGTCGACCACGAATACGTAATCCATGCCGGCGGCGGTTTCCTCAAGCTCCTTGCCCGCAGTCAATGACAACATGAAGTAGCCGTCCTCACCAGCCTGCTTCGACGTAACCACATCGATACCGGTATGAGGACGCTGTGTTTCATAGTAAATCACCACGTCCCGGCTGAGGTCCCCGGACGGCAATTCAAGGCTCGCCCGGGTATAATTCTCGGTATGTTTGGTGATTGCAAAGTCATCGACGTGTGACGGGCTGTCTAGCTTCACAATCGGAATGACGCTCTTAACATCAACAGTCAGCGAGAACTTGCCTTGAGTGGTGGTGTCGATCTGACCCTTTGTCGACGTCGCCAGTGGATAGACGTACGTCGCAGAGTTATGGTCGAAGTCTAATTGCTGAGAGTACGTAATACTCAAATGCTGTTCGGCTCCCGCAGCAATCGGAAACACCCTCAACTCGAAAGTTTTGAAATCGACCTGCTCCAACAGACCGGGATCCTTGCGGGTTGTTTTGTAGCTCTCATAAATCTGCCGAGCCCGCTTCTTCTCGACCACTTCGCCGATCATCTCCTTGCCGCCGATGATCATGCTGAAATTGCTGACGCTGGCTCCGTTGGGAACCGGAAACGTGTAAAGCGCTTCAACAATCCTGTTTTCAGTATTGAGAAACACCTGGTCGACCTGTGTAACGGCGATGCCGTTATTGATTGTCACATGCACATTCTGCTCTTTGATCTCGAGCTTGCCGCCAAACCCGCCGTCGGCGACCAGCAGCCCCGCCGCAGATGCGGTCGGTGAGGTGACTGCGAGTGCGAGGCAACTGGTGGCGACGATGCCGGTTAAGATTCGCCGAAGGTAGCCGCTGGATAACATGACTTTTCTCACGTACAAGGGAAAGGACCGAAACTGCCAGGCCTCTTAAGCAGACGATGTGCCACGCCGCCAAACTGATCTCGCAAGTCGTTTTCCAGCAATCACTTAGCGATTAAACACGGCCTCTGATCCCGCGCCGAAAGAACCGGCGGGTGTGCAACGAATGTATTCGTCGTGTACAATCAATGCGCTTTGGTCACCACACTATGAAACCTTTCTCGCTGCCCACAACGACGGCATCGAGTCACGCTCAGAAACGACCATCGGTGCCGCGCCTCGCGTTGTTGTCCTGCCCCGCCAACCCAATCGCATTGCCTGAAGGAGCAACCCGATGGTTCTGTTCAGCAAGTCCGAATCGAGCTTCGCCCGCGATGTAGCGGAGCTGAACTATGCCAATCCCTTCACCGCGGAACGCTTAGAACTGGAGCGGCGGGCGCTTGGCGACGCGTTTGAGACCGAGCCGCATCCGTACTGGGCGATGGTCCGTGGCGCTGGCGACAGCACCCGCGGGAATGTGCGACAGCTAACCGCGCGAACCGAGCGGCTAGTCGGAGCCGTGCGTCAAAGGATCGTAGAGGGCAGGCCGTCCGACGACGGCGAGCAAGCCCTGTACGATGATCTCGTCTTATACCTGTTGTTCTATCAACTGTTTGATAATTGGCGTGAACTGTATACCGGCGGCGACGCCCGCGATGCCAGCAAGCACTGGGACATGTTCAGTCGCCAATTCGACCATTGGCTGCTGCTGCCTGACATACGATTACCCAGTCGCGATGATAAGGCACACCTGTTTGCAATGTTCTATCAGGTCTTTCGGGCGTTCTTCAATATCTTCGATTGCGTCGCTGGCCATTCCCGAGCCGCCGCGCGGCTCCGCTCACAGATTTGGCAATCGATCTTCACGCATGACCTGCGACGTTATCGGCGCAGTCTCTATCGCAGCTTGCATGAAGTCACGACGCTGGTCACCGGCCCCAGTGGCAGCGGAAAAGAGTTGGTCGCTCAGGCGATCGGACGCTCGCGTTATATCCCCTACTCGGTCAAGGAGCGGCGGTTTGAAGCTTCGGCAGTCGAAACCTACATCGCGCTGAACGTGTCCGCCTTTTCAGCTAATCTGATCGAGTCCGAACTGTTCGGTTATATCAAAGGGGCTTTTACCGGCGCCGAGGGAAATCG
>DIUH01000388.1:0-5913 GCA_002428205.1 Planctomycetaceae bacterium UBA6163 | reverse complement strand
GGACAAGAAATCCGTAAGGGCACATTTCGCGAAGATCTTTATTATCGTCTTTGCGCCGACGTAGTCACCACACCAGCACTGGCCGAACACCTGCGCGAAGATCCCGCGACGCTGGGCGACCTGGTCCGGTTCATAACCAAACGTATCGCCCCTGACGAGCACGTGCAGTTGACACAAGAAATTCTGCAGTGGATCGACCAGAACTTGCCGCCGGGCTACCACTGGCCTGGCAACATCCGCGAACTGGAACAGTGCGCGCGGAACATTATGATCCGCAATCATTACCAACCCGCATTACCCGAAACCGAAAGCACGCCAGTTGACGCTGCCGAGCACCTAGCCCGACAGATCCACCAACTCGAACTGACGGCCGACGAACTGCTGACCCAGTATGCCCGAATCGCCTATGCGAAAACGGGAAGCTACAAACACGCGGCCGAGCGGCTGGGCTTAGATCGCCGCACCCTCCGGGCACGAGTCACGCCCTCGTCGCCAACCAGCGTCATCTAACTGCATCCCAACGACTTCCGGCTGGTGCCGAAGGACCAGGCTCAGAAACTTGCTTGTCGTTACGAGCGTGTTGTCTGTTTTCACTGCTTGATTTGTATTTGAACGTTGTTGCGACAGGTAATGGCGCTGGTGTCCAGGCTTCAGCCGCCCGGTTCTGAACATGCGCCTGCACATGCTCCTGCACTGTACTCGTATTCAATGAAACGAGACTCGGACCCGATTCGACCTCAGAAGGCTGGACACCAACGAAAACGCCCGCAAAGAATGGCTCCTTCGCGGGCGTCGGTGGTTACAGCAAATTGACGACTCGGTCGGTCAAGCCACCGCCGTCTTGAGCGCGTGGTCCAAGGACGATGTTTAGCTTTCCGTTTCCTGCAATCTTCTCGAGCACTTCGAGTTCACGAAGCCGCATCAAGGTTGGGTTGTCGGCGAGCAGCTTTGCCGTGTTGGCTTGGCTGCGCATCGCGGCCGTTTCTTCACGACGAGCGATCAGGTTGGCTTCGGCGGCCTTCTTGGCTTCCGTCACCTTGTTCATCAAATCCTTCATGTCGCCAGGAAGGATCACGTCGCGAATACCGATCGAGACAACTTCTAGTCCAAGCTCACTGGCACGATTGCGGACACCGGTTTCGAGTTCTTCGATCAAGTTGTCCTTGTCGCTGACCGCTTGCCCTGACAGGAAGACGTCCAGTTCACGGCTACCGACCGTTGCTCGCAGCGCGAGCTGCGTCTCACGGTAGATCGACTGCCGTACGTCATCCGATGCACTGACCGCGCGACGCGCGTCCTTGACAAGGTACGTCACCATCGCGTTGATGCGCAGCGTCACCTTGTCGGCCGTCAGCATTTCCTGGCCTGACACATCGACTTGCGTTTCCCGCATGTCGACCTCGACAACGCGTGCGTCGCCGGCGTCCTTCCAAAATGCGTACAAGCCTGGCTGTAGCTGTTCAACATATCGACCGTCCAGAAACCAGATGCCCACATGGTCACGCTCGACCTTGCAAGCAGTCAGCAATCGCGTCGCTTCGGCACCACGAACGATCGACGCCAGTTGGTTGTGCACCAAACGCGCGTTGTCGATCGTCACAATTTCGACGCGAACGTTACGAACGTCGTTCCAGTATGCGTACAGACCTGGGCCAAGCACGCGGTTAAAACGACCATCGATCCAAACGAGCGCTCGCTGGTGATCCTTCAAGTCGATGACTTCGGCCTTACCAGCCAGTGCACCTGACTTGACGATCACATCTAGCTGCTCGTCGAACAACCATGGGTCTCGCTTGCTGACGATTCGGACCGTGGTCTTGCCGAACCAAGTGCAAACATATCGCTTGCCAGGTGCGAGTAAGCCAACGAATTCGCCGTTGCGGAACTTTAAGCCGACTTCGTAGCCGCGAATGTGAAGCTTCTTAAACATGATAGTTGGCTTAGGCCTCCAGCCTGAAAGGACATGAAGAAGGATGATTGATTGCCAGGTCGGAAACCAATTCTGCGGAGCAAGACCGACAGTCTGGCACCGGTGAAGGAGGCTTTTGGGCAAACGATTGTTCGCTGAATCCCATAAAGATTCGCGGAAGTCTGCTCGAAATCATCAAGCGTGATCGGCGTCCGCTGAATCGGAACGTTTTAAGGTTTGATGTGATTGGGGCGAGCCCCACCACGATCAAACGCATCAGGGAACGTTCGTTTTCAGTTTCTTTCGATGCTGCTGGATGATTCGTCTGCAAGCTTACAAGGCGAAACCATCATGTTGCCGCGCAGAAGCACGTGACCGAAGCCAGTTGAATCTGTCGGCTGATCCGACGAGGCAACCGAATGCCCGCCAGCTACTTGGTTGACGTTCATGCACTTCGGCATGAACGCCCAGTTGGAGCCATCGGTTTGTTACCAAACACGTTGGCGTTGTTGCGTGACGGGAGTCGAACCCGTGACCGTCAGATTTGCAGTCTGATGCTCTATCCACTGAGCTACTCCGGTCGATGCTATGCAGAACCCGCCCCTTTTCACGGAGGTTGTCGCGGAACACAGAAAGCTGATCGCAAACTGCGAAGCCACTGCGCCGCCGGAACTCACATCGACCGATCGCACCGACATAGACTTCACTGTCGCATTCTTGGTTCACGGTTCCCAAGATAACGCGCCGCGAACCCCTGCGTGCTCTGCGGTTGATGCGAACCGGGTGCTAATGCACAGCGGCTGAAAAAGGGCGTCGCAACCAATGCCCCATCAGGGCCGGCCCGCACAGCGTTGTCAGCAGCACGAGTGACCAAAGCCGACCAGCGAAAAGGTTGTAGTCGGCCAGCAACTTTTCCCAGGGCACTCCCGCCACGAAATGAAAGAAGCCAAACTCAAAACAGATCGTCATCAACGTCCACATGACGCCGATGAACCAGAGGTCTCGTGACTGAGCCGAATCTTTGATGCGGCTGACGAACAACCACAGGATCGCCAGCATCGCGGCGATGAAAAGGAGCGTTCCGATAACGTGCGCGGTCTGCTCACCAAGCGCCGGCACTATCATTCCCTCGCGCACCATGCCCAGCGTCACAGCGGTCACCAGAAACAGCGGCCAGACCGCCAGCGCCAGCAGATAGGGTTTCTTGGCAAGCGTCACACCATCACCTCTGCAATCGATTATCGTGGCTTGTGCTGTTTTTCAGCTAGGGCAAAACACAGCGACAGCGGTAATCGTACTCGACGCACGCGCCGCGAGTACGATTACGAGCACCATTTCATTGAGCACGAGCACGATTGACCAACGAAAAGTGCAACTTCAAAACTCACGCGTCGGGTTAATAAATCAACAGCCCGTTAGCGACGGTTGGCAGGAACCGAGGCTAACGTTGGTCTGTCAAAAAATTGGTACTGCATTGGATTTGGAAGTGGTGATACGCGCCCCTGGATAAAGATTTCTTACACGGCAATTCAACCCCAACGGGGTTGGACAACCGGCTAACTTTATGTTCCCATAGGTTCGCCAACAATAATTATCGGTTAAGCATCCGCTGAACCGTTCAGTCGGACTTCAACTTTTGTGCCGACTCCGAATGTGCTCGCGATCGTGATGCTGCCACGGTGGGCATCGACAATGCTCTTGCAGATCGATAGCCCCAGCCCACTGCCTCCGGTCTCACGCGAACGCGCTTCGTCGATGCGATAAAAGCGCTCGAAAGCTCTGTTCACATCCGCCTCGTGCATGCCGACGCCCGTGTCTTGGACCGTCATCACCGCCGCTTCGCCTTCGGTGCCGACCGTCACGATGATCTCGCCCTGAGGTTTGTTGTAGAGAATCGCATTGCTGATCAAGTTGTTCGTCAACCGCAACAGATGATTCGAGTCGCCTATCACCGGACAAGTCGTGGCATGGCATGTGATTGTGAGACCTTGCTGCTGAGCAAGCGGACTGAGCAACTGAACCGACTCATCAACGATCAAGCTCAAATCAATCGACTCCTGACGCATGTTGAGTTGCCCCGAGTCAGCACGGGCGAGCGTCAGCAAATCTTCGACAAGCGACTTCATTCGGTTGGAGGCTCGCAGGCATGTTGTCAACGTTTGCGAGTACTCCGCCGGCGTTCGCGTCCTGGATAGCGCAAGCTCGCAGTGCATCGACAGCACTGAGATCGGCGTGCGAAGTTCGTGAGAAGCGTCCGCGACGAAGCGCGTTTGCTGTTCGAACGAACCTTCGAGCCGCGACAGCATCGAGTTGAGGATCGAGCCAAGTTGCTCCAGTTCGGCATCCATTTCGTTTACATCAATCCGGCTGCCTAAACTCTGGGCCGTGACCTTTTCAGCGGTGGAGCTGATTCTTTGCAGCGGTTCAATGGCGCGGCCCGCTAACCACCAACCACCGATCAAGCCGATCGACAAAACACCGACTCCCGACAAAGCGATCGGCAGCATCAACCTCTGCAACCCATCCAGCACGGGGCTGACATCACGACCGACCAATATCATTCGACGGCCGGGACCACGCAGCACCACTTCGCGCCGAGGACCAACATTGCGAAAGGCGTAATCGCCTGATGGCAACGCCGGCGGAAACAGCACCTTTTCAAAGCTGCCGGCCAATTGCTCGCCGCGAGCGCCGAATATCGCGAAGTAAGCGACCGGCTCTCCAGGCCTGCGAGGGAATCGCATCGACTCGGGTAACGACAAGTTCAGCTCTCTTCGACTCGGTCCAAATCCCGGCCCAGCGAAGCCTGGCCCACCGAAGCCACGTCCGTCATGTCCTGGCCCACCTGGCCCAGGCATGCGATCACGTTCTCGCTCTCGCTCGGGCGCATCGATTGGTTCAGCAGGAGGATTAAAATCTTGTGCCAACGGGTCGCTTTCGCGCGAGCGACCGCGGTCTTGCGTATCGCGAGGCGGTCGCGGCCGAAAACCCGGTGGCGGTGGCATGGCAAGCGTTGCCTCCAGCACCCGCGCGCCGCTCAGCAACTCTTCATCAATGTCACCCAGTGTCGCGCGTCGGATTTGAAGATACAGGGCCGCGCCGAAGCCAGCGATGACGCAAGTCAGTATGATTGCGTGCCAGATTTGGAGACGCCATCGCAACGATTTAAGCATCGACGATATAGCCCTGTCCGCGACGCGTGGAGATGAAATCCGCGCCAAGTTTCTTGCGAATGTGTGAAATGTGCACGTCGATCAAATTCGACAGACTGTCGTCGTCTTCGCCAAAGATATGGTCGTAAATTTGAGTGCGCGTTATCAGGCGTCCGCGATGCAGGCTCATCATCTCCACAAGCGCGAACTCCCTTGCCGTCAGCACCACTTCCTCACCTCCCTTAGTCACGGTTCGATTCACCAGATTGATCTCGACGTCACCGATCACAATCGTCGAATCCGACACACCGGCCGCTCGTCGGATCAGCGCCCGCACGCGCGCCAGAAGTTCTTGAACCGAGAACGGTTTGACAAGGTAATCATCCGCACCACCGTCCAGACCGCGCACTCGATCGCTGACCGCATCGCGCGCGGTCAGGATCAGCACAGGGACAGAGTGCTTGGCGCGGATCGATTTGAGGACGTCCCAGCCATTGAGCTTGGGCAACATGATATCGAGGACGATCGCGTCATAGGTCCACGTGGTCGCTTTGTACACGGCATCGCATCCTTCGGACGCTGTATCAACGGCATAGCCGCTTTCGCTGAGCGCCTGCGATAGCGCTGCACGAAGGTCAGGCTCGTCTTCGACCACCAGAACTCGCACGATCAATCCTCTATAGAATAGGCACCTAGGGCTTTGTCGGTTTAAAGAATAAGGGACGACGCTCTTCATCAACGTAGTGGGATTCGCCAGAATCCCTCACCTCAACGTAGTGGGATTCGCCTGAATTCCTCACCTCAACGTCATTGGTATCCACACAAATTCCGCAGCGTGAAGATGCGGATTCA
>DIUH01000292.1 GCA_002428205.1 Planctomycetaceae bacterium UBA6163 | reverse complement strand
GGCGCATGCTCCGCCGCCCAGCGATACGTTTGCACGATCTGGTCGCGGACGTTATCTTCGATCGAGCCGATAATCAGCGGCGTTCGCGCTTCGTCGATAAGAATGCTGTCCGCTTCGTCGACCAAACAATAATGCATCCCTCGCATCACGACCGAATCGCCGGCTTGGTTGAATCCGCCACCCTCGCCCAGCATTTCTGTTTCTAAACGGTTTTGGGCACGCATCAACAAACGGTCGCGCAAGAAGTCGAACCCGAACTCTTTGGCCGTGCCGTAAGTGATCGCCGCGGCATACGATTTTCGCCTCGACGTTTGGTCGTCGGGCGTTTGGATCACGCCGACCGAAACGCCCAGCATGTCGAACAGCGGACGCATCCACTCGGCGTCACGCTTAGCCAAGTAATCGTTCACGGTCGCCAGGTGANNCCAGGTGAGCCCCTTTGCCGGACAATGAGTGCAAGAACAGCGGCAGTGTTGCCGTCAACGTCTTTCCTTCCCCCGTTTGCATCTCCGCGATACAGCCTTCGTACAACGCGATCCCGCCGATCATCTGGACGTCGTAATGCCGCATCGAATTAGCCCGNNAGCGCATAAGCTTCCGGCAGCAGTTCGACCAGCGGTTCACCGGCCATCGCTCGGTACCGCAACGCCAAACTTCGTTTCTTCAGCGCCGCATCAGGCTCCTTCAATAACGTCGGTTCCAGTTCGTTAATCAGGACCAGCAATCGTCGCCAGCGCCGCATCCGCAATGAAAAGCGGCCGAAACCGAGCTTCTTCAGCGCCCCTTGTGGGTCGATTGAGTGTCGATGCGACTCGGCCGGTTCAGGCGCCAAAGGATCATGAGTGACCTGATTGCCTTGCGTGCTAACCGCCGAAGAACCAACGCCAGCAGGATCGGAACCTGCTGCAACGGCGTCGATAAGCGCATCACCAGTCAATTGCGGCGCTCCCGCGGGCAACGGCGGATCAGGATCCGGGTGGGGCAGCGTACGATCAGTGGATGACGACATGCGGGTCTAGTTTTTTAGGAGTTTCGACAAGTTTCGACTCATTTTAACGCAATTCTCAGCCGGGGAAGCCTCCAAAATCGCGGCTTATTTCATCAAGCTGCGTAGTTTAGGCTAAGTTTTCTCGCTGTTCCTAAGGTTTTGGATGCAACGGTCGAATCTGTCGATCTTCATATCCGGGTCGTAGTAGTATTCCCGGACCTTCGAGAACCTTACCATGAAAATCGATTTGCGCAGGTTGACCTTGGCGGCACTCGTGCTGTCAACCTCCGCCACTTATAGCGCCTTTGTGTCTGCACAAAACTTCGTCGGAGACACCGACGCTGACTATTACGGCGCAGTTGGCGGCTTCGTTCAAGACGCTGCGAACAATGAAACACCTGTCAGAAAAGCGGCTGTTGAAGATCAAGAAGCCATAATCGATGAAGCATCAGAGGCAACCGGAGTTCGCCAAGTTGCCGCATCGATGTACATTGGTGATGACGTCCAGCCGGTTTCTGAGACAAGTTCGCCCAGCGATCATGCCGTCACAAGCTCGCAACATGAGTCGCCGGCTCCGGCTGCTCCGCATCGCCACACTAGCACCTACAGCTCTTCGCCCTGCGGCAGCATGTGCGACAGCGGTTGCGACACGGGATTCGGCAAGATCGGATCAGCGATCCGTACGGACGATCCAACGGTATGGATGAAAGCCGAGCTCTTGTTGTGGTTCCCGCAAGAACGCACAACAGCGCCTCTGGGCGTGCGAAACACCGTTCCCGGGCAAGTTCCTGCGCTGACACTGTCGCCAACGGCGACCCCTTTCGGCGATAGCTTTGGTGGCGGCCTGGTCCCCGGTTTCCGTGGCGACATTGGCCGGTATTTTGCTGACGGGGCATTCGGCATCGGCGGTCGCGTTTGGGTTCTCGGCGACGATGACGACAACCTGAACTTCGGCGGAAACGGTCTGGGCGAATCGCTCGGGGTACCGTTTTTCAACACCAATCCAGACCCAGCGTTTTTCGGCGAAAACGCCGTCTTCATCGGCTTCAATGACGGTGTGCCGCGCAACGAGGGGAGTGTCTCGGTTCGCAGTTCGCTCAGCATCGTTGCGGCAGAAATCTATGGCCGTGCACTGGTTAGCAAGAGCAAGAATCACCGCTTTGAAATGCTGGGCGGCTACTCACACTTTAATATCGCAGACAATCTTGACATCAACATCCGGTCGATCGAATTGCCTGTCGCCGAATTGACCGTTTTCAACGATTCATTCCGAACCCGAAACGAGTTCCATGGTGGACAGATCGGTAGCGAAATTTCGCTCACCCGTGGCCGCTGGACAGCCAGTTCGTTGACCAAGGTTCACCTCGGTAATATGGCCCAGCGTATCCATGTCAACGGCAGCACCGCTCAGGGCCTAGTACCTGCCGCTCCCACCGTTGTCGCACCCGACCAAGGGCTGTTCGCACGCGGTGAAGTCGCAGCCTTGAACGGCTTCCGGCGAGACGTGTTTGCGTTTGCACCTGAAATGAACCTCAAGCTTGGTTACCAGTTCCGTGAAAACGTCAACTTCCATGTCGGCTACACGTTCGTCTATTGGAACGATGTTGCCCTGGCTGGCGATCAGATCAATCGCAACGTCTTCATCGATACGGCAAACTTTAACTTGAACACCACACCACGCCATGTCGAACCTAGGACAGGTGGCTACTTTGTCCAAGGTATCGACCTGGGCGCTACGATCGAGTTCTAGTCGGTCCGTTGACTGTCCGTTCGCGGCGACTGGTGCCGGGAATCATCACCGCCGTTCACTTACGACCAATCGAAACGTGGTTCGCTTTCAAAGCGAGCCACGTTTTTTCGTTTTTCCAGCGACCGACCACAATCCGTCACCGCCACTTTCCAACACAAGGGGCTGGAAGTAGCATATCGGAGTCACAATCGCGGGTGTAACTCAGTTGGCAGAGTGACAGCTTCCCAAGCTGTATGTCGAGGGTTCGAATCCCTTCACCCGCTTCATCGCGCCTGATCGCGTGGAATAAGCTGCGTTTTTTCGACGATCGTGTTCAAGAAAACTCGGCGAATGGCATCGTATCCGCGATCGTTCGGATCTTCGATATTGGCGTAAAACCAATAATGAGGATCGTCTTTGTCATACGTCGCTCGCCAAAATTGCCGACAATGCGATCCATGACCAAGAAATGTCTCGTAAAGCGGGGCAACATGAACGTGACCAAACTCATTGGCGACTTCACGAATCACCGCGTTGTAACGCGCATGAATCGCTAGCCCATCAGGCCAATCAGGCAAGAAAATACTCGGCGCGTCACCTACGCCATCGGTCGGGTCATAGATATCGCCGATGTAAATCTCGCATCCCAGCGGAAATCGCTCGGTAATCAGCGAAAACATCTCCCTCAAACGCTCGCGGTAATTATCAATCCATGGCGTGGCCTGTTCGGCAGTGGCGCCATACATAGCGCATTCCCTCGGCGGACTGCGGCCATAATTGTGGATCAGGTCATTTCCACCGGACGTCATCAATACGATACCAAACGCATCTTCTGTCGATTCCAAACGATCACGAATCATATCGCGGTGCCAGCAAGATTCGGAACCGGAAATGGCAAAGTTGTCATACCGGAGGTCGCTCAACACCGCTGACAGGCAGATCCCTTGCATATCGTCGAACTCGTCTTCAGGGTTGACGATCACACGGTTGAAAAACGCATGGCTTGGTGAGTCGGCCCCTAAACCAGCTGTAATACTGTCGCCTATTCCCACAACCCGCACGGGACGATCTGTCCAAATCTTTTCGAATGCCGCGCGATCAACTTGCGGTCCCGCCGGGCCACTGCCAACCGGACGCGAATAAAACAAGTCAACCGCAGCGAGCGATCCAACGCTCGCAACGGCAAAAATACAAACCAAAAACAGCAACCTTTTAGGTCGACCACTCGCTTCGCGCTGTTCACCGCTATCAGCTTGCTTCATTTCTGAATGCCTATTCAGTTACCACAATCAATTTACCATCCACTTTAACATCTTTAAGAATCGTATCCTCGCCCGTCGCTGGCCAAGTGATCTTGATCTGACGAATCCTCTCTGCTTTACCAACACCGACATGTGCGATCAAAGGATTCGCGCCAAAACTGCCACCGCTGTTGATCCAACGATAAACCGTCTGTTCTTTGCCATCGGTGGTAAATTCGACTTGAATCTTTGCACCAATCCCATCGCGGTTTGACTTGCTGCCACGCAGCTTGATCCGAATCGATTGATTCCCAAAACCAGGGTTTAAAAAATAACCGTTGGTGAAAGCATCACCAGGATAGGCTCCGCCCAACTCGATAAATATGTCATTTTCCCCAGCACCACGAAAGTCGGCAAAGGCGATCCCGTGTCCTTTTTGCAAGTGGCCAAACCCGCCGGAAAAGGTCACGTCGGCGAACCGCGCACCCGCCCGGTTGTGATACATCACATTGGGCATCAACGATTCATATGCCGGATACCCCGTTCCGAGATAGAAATCGAGAAATCCATCGTTATCCAAGTCACCAAAGTTAGCTCCCATCGGATCGATTGCCGCAACCAATCCCATTTCGGTGGCGACATTCTTGAACGTACCATCAGCCGTACCCTTATACAGACAAGCCGTTTCGCCGCTGACCGGCAAATCGAAATAGGGTGCCGCAACGTCTTCGACCGACATGTTGTAACTTGATGCAAAGATGTCCAAAAACCCATCATTGTCAAAGTCCCAAAACCATGCCGCGAACCCATTCAACGGCCCCTGAACACCCAAATCGCCGGCCACATCGGTAAACGTCTCATCACCATTGTTGCGATACAACCGATTCGCCGCCGCATAATTAGACACATATAAATCAACATACCCATCACGATTGAAATCTCCCCAGGAAACGGCCTTAGCGTATCGATCGTTGGTCACGCCAGCCCGCTTGGCGATGTCTTTAAAATGCCCCTTCCCATCATTGACGAATAACTGTGACGGAAAATCTTCATTGCCAATATAAAGATCCAAGTGTCCATCGTTGTTGATGTCGTACCAAGCCGCAGTTTGAGTCGGATAGTGAACGTCGCCCAATCCCACCTCGAAAGTCACATCGGTAAACCTGCCGTTGCCGTCATTGCGAAGCAACGAATTTGGGTGCCGCCCTTGCGATCCTCGCCATGCACCACGAAGCACCAAAATATCCAAATGACCGTCATTGTCATAATCGGCTTGCACCAGATTCAAACCGCCATAGATCCCCGTCAAACCGGCAGCTTGCGTTTGATCTTTGAAAGCGCCGTTTCCATCATTGACGAACAAACGTATCTGCCCCTTGGTGCTCCAGTCACTTACAACCAGATCGATCGCACCGTCGCCAGTAAAGTCGTCCGCGATCACACCACCGCTGAGCGATAGGGTTGCCAGTTCTAACGTTTTGGCAACGTTGGTGAACCGCGGAAAGGGTTCGCCGGAGAACTTCGCCGGGTCGATCCGATACGCATCGGGAACGCCATGCGGATACCGACCCAACGTCATCGCCGCGATGTTCAATATCCATTTGGCGGCTAGATGATCGGGATTTAATTCCAGCAAGTCTTCTAATACCTTAATCGATTCCTCGGAGCCGATCTTTTGTCCATGCTGACCCCCGCCACTGATCGGCAGAATACAACTTTCGCCGGTCTGGCAATGAACACAATTTTCCGATTCGGCCAATCGCAGGTATCCGACTGCGATGCGAAACAAGTAACGCTGGTGATCTTCGTCGGAAAGTTTTCCAGCGATCTTGGGCAACGTTTGTCGCGCTTCGGCATAATGCTCGATGGCTTCATCAATCATCCCTAAACGTAATTCATGATCAGCCACTTGAATGACCGCGTCGACTCTTTGACGGTGGGCGGCGTTCTTTGCCAAACCGAGTTCAGATAAACGGCGACGTGCCGCATCAAGTTGCTGAGTCCCCAGAAACGGATCGACTTGCAAACCCGACGCATGAATCTCGTTCAACATCGCGAGCATCGCTTGATGGCTCGGCGACTGCGTCCCGGAGGCATCGGCAGCGGAGTGTTCAAGCCTCGAATCCGTTGATCCGCCACACCCTGCGATCAATGCCAGAATGAGAACTAGCCAACATGACCTGGTAGAATGGTGAAATAGGACTCGCAGAATCGTCATCGGGTTCAATCATGTCAGTGGGTTGGTATCGTCCTCGATTTTAACCATTACTGAAACCGGCACGATACATCGCCCATTGGCATTTTCCAGTTTCGTTCCGCTGCGGCCGCAAGTGTGATTACCTGGGTTGATGCGGATGGTAAAATCATGTCGTAAATCGTTTCGTGTCTCTGTCGCTCGAAGTAGACGCCACTTTGGCTTTTCGCTTTTCCACCATGACCACTGAATCAGCCATAAACGCGGCATTGTCGAGACACACGATCGCTGGACTTGTGCTTCTGGCGGTTGCGATTTCGACCGGTTGCGGCAAACCAACCGAACCGGCCAAACCGGCCAAACCGGTTGAAACGTCGATGGCCCGGTTCTCGCTCCGTGGTGATTTACCCAAATCCAGGCCAAGCAATTTCGTCGGCAGCGAGGCTTGTCGCGAATGCCATGCGGCGATCAACGACTCGTTCGCAAAGCACCCGATGGGAAAATCGATCGGGACACCTGATCAAGTCGAAACGATCGAAACCTACCCATCGGGTCCCATCGAGGTTGCTGGCCAACGACTCTATCGGGTGGAAGATCACGATGGCATTGTTATGCATCACGAGTATGCGCTGACGCCCGCAGGGGAAGTCGCGTTCGATCAGGCCGAACCGATCAGCTTTGCGGTCGGTTCAGGTCAACGGGGGCGAGCCTATTTGATTTTCAAAGACGGCACCTTCCGTCAATCACCGATCGGCTGGTATTCAACAGACGACCGGTGGGACCTTTCGCCAGGCTACACGCCCGATAAACACCAACGTTTTCAACGACGCGTTGGTGATGGTTGTTTGTATTGCCACGCCGGCCAAGTCGACTCGATCGGTCACGATCGATACGCCGAACAACCGTTCATCGAAGCATCGATCAGTTGTGAGCGATGCCACGGCCCAGGTGAAGACCATATCGCTTTTCACCGCTCTGGGCCCGGCAAAGACCAATCGCTCGATCCGATCATAAACCCAGACAAGTTGTCGGTATCGGCACGCGAGAGCGTCTGCAACCAATGCCATTTGCAGGGCAATTTTACAATCCCACGCTACGGCCGATCGTTCAACGATTTTCGCCCCGGCGACGAGATGGAAGACATCTTTGTTTGCCTCGTCAATCCTCCTTCAACACGCGATGGCGAAACTTCGCGAGTGGTCAGCCAGGTGGAACAGATGCGAACGAGTCAATGTTATATCCAATCACAGTCGCAACTCGGTTGCACATCTTGCCACGACCCACACGCGCCCGCGCCGAGCGAAAATCGGGATCAGTATTATGCCGATCGATGCAATGCGTGCCACAACGATCGAGGGTGTTCGTTACCACCGGCGGATCGGCAAGCCGCCCCGGCCAGCGGATCATGCATCCACTGCCACATGCCTGCGGATACCCAAACTAATGTTCCCCATACCGCTCAAACAGACCACCGGATCTTGCGTCAACCACTAGAAAAACGGACGCGTGGTGCAAAGCCAAAATCGAAATCGCTGGCAATCGAAGAATTGCAAGTTTTTGGTGACGCAAAACAGATCCCGACCTGGGAACAATCACGCGCCATCGGCATCGCGATGATGACCCAGGCATGGCGAACCGAGGACTTGAACTTGGCGCGCCAGGCGATCACGAAACTGATTCCGGCGACAACCATACAAGCTGGGCCAGGTGCAATGATCGCATCGCTAACCCCCGACATTCCGGCACTTAATGAAGTCGCCTCGTATCTCTGGTTGACTGATAACCCGGAAGCGGCGGCAAAGTGCTGGACACACATCCTTGAACTTGCCCCTAAAGACGAAACCGCATTGTCTGGCATGGCAATGGCATCGCGGCGATTCGGCGACGCCAAAGAAGCGAATCGTTATGTCGATCAAGTCTTAAGCATCACCCCTGAATCACCGCAATGGTTGACGCAAAAAACGAAACTGTTGTGGGAACAGGAACAGTTCGACGAAGCGTTCGAAACCGCCGAAAAACTGCTGCGAGCCGACCCGACGTTGGTTGAACTTCGCCAGTGGTTAGCAGACTCTTATCGCGAAAAAGGGAAATCAGATCAGGCCGATATTCACCAACAAACACTCCATCGACTGCAACAAGCAGCGAACAAATAAAGCACTCAACCAGCGTCCGCCTCATGAAATGTCAGCAATTGATTGACGCTCACACCGGACTGCCTTTGCGTTTTTCCACTAGGCCACCGCACTTCGACTTCGCAGGGCCCCTTGGTTTCGCCCAATCCAAAGAAGAGTGTGGGTTGATGCGAGGACAGATAACTGCCACCGCCGACCAGTTGATGAAACCATTTTTTGTCGCCAGCCATTACCGTGACCTTACAGCCGATCCCGCGACGATTGCCGCCGCTTCCTTGAAATTGAACATTTAACCAACTGCCTTCGATCGCACTGGACCGCAACAGAGCCAGCGGTGAGTCTTGGTGAATTACCACCACATCGGGCACGCCACGGCCAAGTGAATCGACCATCGCCACGCCACGACCGACCAGTTTCTGGTCAAAGAAGTCGCCTGCTTCGGAGCTGCAATCTTTCCACTGACGCCCTAGAAATGTGAAGGCTTGAGGCTGCATTTGGTGGAGCGGATTTCCGGGATAGTTTTCGATGTGGCCATTGGTGACAAACAGGTCGATCACACCATCGGCATTTAAATCTTGGATCACGGTGCCGAAACCGAGTCGCGGCAGTGTCGGTTTGTGCAGCCCAACCAGCGCCGTTACATCGCGGAACCCTTTGCCATTTTGATTGCGATAAAGGGTATTCGATTCGTCATAAAAGTGCGTCGTATAAATGTCCAAGAATCCGTCGCCGTCGTAGTCAGCGATTGCGATCCCCATGCCGGCTTCGTACATCCCCTCTTGGTTTACCCCACAGCCAAAAGCCAAGGCTTGTTCGCGATAGGTGCCATCGCCCTGATTGATGAACAAAAAGTTTGCCGTCGTATCGTTGGCGACGTAGACATCAGGCAGGTCGTCGCCCGTAAAATCGGCGATGGCGACGCCAAGGCTTTTGCTGCCCGGGCCATCGAGCCCGCGCTTGGCCGCCTCTGCCAAAAACGTTCCGTCGCCTTGATTGATGTAACACTCGTTAGGGTAGAAAGGCATTTCGCGTGGGTGGCAAATCCGGTACTCACCTTCGCGGTTGCGGCATTCCAGCGGATCCAGCGGGTCGTAAACCAGGTAATTGCAAACGTAAAGATCGAGCAACCCGTCGCCGGACAGATCTGCGAATGCCGCCGAAGCGCTCCATCGTAAATCGCCTACGCCGGATTCGTCGGTTATATCAACAAAGGTGCCGTCACCTTGATTTCTCAGCAATCTGTTTTTGCCGACGTTGGTGACATAGACATCATCGAAACCGTCGCCGTTGTAGTCGCCGATGACGACGCCTTGCGAATAGCCAAGACTGAACCCTAAGGCCTGAGCGGATCGATCGAGATAGCCGGTTTCGCCAAGGTTTCGATAGAGTGCCGGAGGAGGTGTTTGGCTCTGGTCGGCGATCGTCGGATCACCACCTTGGCATAAGAACAGGTCCCACAATCCGTCGTTATCAAAGTCCAGCACCCCACAACCGCCCCCCATCGTTTCGACCATCAGCGACTTACCTTTCGCGCCGGTTAGGTACGTAAAGTCCAATCCGCACGCTGTGGCAACGTCGACTAAGTTTAGACACTTGGTATCGGAATCTGGCGAGTCAGTTGTCGTTGTGGTTGACGGGCGAACAAGCGTGCCGAACAGCGGTTTATCGCTTTTTCCGTTGGTAGTAGTCGTTCCTTTGTCTGAGGCAACATCCGATGACGGCGAACGATCGCATCCAGAGAAAGCAACCAGAGACAGTGAAAAAACGACAAGCGTCTTTACGATTGATTGCCGGATAATG
This sequence comes from Planctomycetaceae bacterium UBA6163, assembly GCA_002428205.1. Classification (GTDB taxonomy): domain Bacteria; phylum Planctomycetota; class Planctomycetia; order Pirellulales; family Pirellulaceae; genus UBA6163. Next base: position 3,822 of record DIUH01000292.1, on the reverse strand, counting down.
TTTATCGAGGAAGGACGATCGGTAAACATGAAAGTCGTCTATGGTTTGAACTTAGAAATAACCGCTAATGTACCGATTTTAGTCGGCTCGGCATGCGCTGGTGTACCGACTTTAGTCAGCTCGGCATGCGCTGGTGTACCGACNNGTACCGACTTTAGTCGGCTCGGTTGAGGCGGTTCGCATACGACGCCGGCTAAAGCCGGTAACCAACGAGCGCGGTCGGCGATAAAAAAACCGGAGCAACGCATGCGTTGCCCCGGTTCGAGATTAAATCGATGAAAGTTGCCCAGTCGCGTTACTCGAATGTAACTGGCAAGCCGTCGTTACGGACGCCTATGCTATAGCGAACAACATGGTCGATCGATTCCGTGAAGAAACGAACGCTTGCGTCGGCCAAAGTCGCATGAGCACCACCAGGGTGATAGCTGCTCCAACCGTGGCACCGACGGTCGCCAGCACCCTGTAACCAAGCCTTATTTCGATTGTTCATCGGGTTGCGAATCGAGTTGACAGCCGCCAGTGAGCTCATCCAAGATGCATCATCAGTTGGCAACTTGATATGCTGGGCCGCTGGGTTGTTACCACCTTGCCAGTGCATGTCTTCGAAGACCATCACTGTATTGGATGTCCCATCGTTGATCTGGGCCATTTTAACGCCGCCCAAATAACGATGCGTTCCATTACAGTTAACCTGCTCGTTAATCGCCTCACCATTAACCCACGGGGTACCGGGGTTGGCGCCTCTAACGAAAATATTTGAACCGCCTGGACCGGGGAAATCAGGAACTGCACCACAGTCTTTCCAACCACCCCAGATGTGACCAAGATTTCCTACGTAGTCTATTCTTGCACCCTGTCCGGTTGCTCCCCAACGGTAGTCAGGAACTTGACCGCCATTAACGGGCTCTTGCGCGTTGGATGGACACATCACCGTAGATAACGGGGTTCGGGCAAGCAAATTATTCGATGGATGCAACATCGAATCTTGTGTATTGAAATTGATCGAATCATACATCGCTTGCTGCTCCATGAACGGCAACACACTGACGACCCATGAAAAAGTCATCCATCGATCAACGGGCGACCGCTTCTCGGCAAGTTGGCCATTGCCCTTGACGTTATTCCAGCCCATCGTGCCGAAAGTATCGTGATAATTATGTAGCGCTAAACCCAACTGCTTCATGTTGTTACTGCAACTCATCCGCCGAGCGGCTTCACGAGCGGCCTGAACAGCAGGCAACAACAATCCGACCATAACACCGATGATCGCAATGACCACCAATAGTTCGACGAGCGTAAACGCGTGTTTCGCTCTAGGAGAACGATTGAACATAGACATACCTCTTAACTGAGAAGAAAAGAAAAAACCACCTATCGCCAAAAACCGGCAATTAACTTGCCAACTTCTGATACCCACAAGTACTCAATGACATCCGGACATTCTTCCCAAGCGACCGCGAAAGAAGAAATAACAAACCACATCAACAGTCTTGAAAAATATTGTTGAACAACAAGCCTACTTTTACCAGCGAACATCACTGATGCCCGAGTCGACCTAAACCGATTTACTCAATGATCACGTCAATCGTCGTGTCACTTTCGGGAACTTCGACAGTCAGCGGTGAACTTGGCCCACTAAGGTACTCTTTCGGAATCGGCCCTGCACTCGGCATGCCAGGAACGCCCGACGGTGGACCTGACATGTAAGCTTCACTCGATGCATCCGGAGCCAAGTAGACTTTGTATTTTCCGGGCATTGCCCCTTCGCGGCCTTCATTGCCGTAATAGAGCTTGTAATTCCCGCTGGCATCGACCATACCCGCTGCTAACTGACCATCGCCTACCGGTTCAAAGTTAACCCGCGTGTTTTCGGGTGCAGGGTTTCCCTTGATCGTAACTTTCCCTGTTACTGAATAGACATTTGGGCCCTTATCGCACCCCACAGCAGCAATCAAAACGACAGCGACGGAGACCAGCGACAAACTTCTGAACATCATTTTTCCCGACAACGTATAAGGACAAAGTATTACAAACACAAAAACGGTTTAGGCTAAATCAAAAGTCGACACCACCAACATTGATTATGACTTTCCCGCTGATTCACGTCGAATCATCTCAACCCGATTTGCCAACCCATCAGCGACTATTTTGTCTCCACACCGTTGGCAATAATCGAGCATTGACTCCAGTACTGGCATCGGCAGCGATTGAACATCCGCCAATCGCATGATCGTTTCTCGCAAGTTTTTGCCATCGACGCCCAGCGCCGCTAACCGATCCGCTTCATCAGTTTTCCCGGCCAGACGTAAAACACCTGCCAATTTCAATTGCGTTCGCCAATCGAACGGATTGAATCGCAATGCATCGCGGTATGCGACGATCGCATCATCGTTCTCGCCCAGCGTTTCATGCAACCAACCTTTGTAATGATAAAAACGGTTATCGCCGGCGGCCGATTCGGGAACGCGTGAAAGCAATTTCGCGACTCGGTCTACATCACCCTCGGCCGCCGCTTCACGCAATTGAAAAGCGATCAATTCGCTGTTCTGAGGATAACGCTCCATACAAAGCAGCAATTGTTGCCTGTGATCAGTCACCTGCTTTTGATCGGTCCCGGGTCCAATCAACTTTTCGATTCTCGCCTGAAGCGCTGGGTCGGCAGACCAGGAAGCAACCGACGATACGTCGCCATCCTGTACCGAACTGATTCCAGCGGCACCGGCCCAATGGACCAGATAAGCCACCAGGAAGTTTTCGGGTGAGTCAGAAGATTGAAGCCATTTTCCGTTGTAATCGGCCGCGTTTGAAAGCGTGATCCAGTCGGCCCCGATCAAGTAGACGTAGGTTTCTGGTGTTTCATTCCCAACCGCGATAGCGTCGCGGGCGAAGCGAATTAATTTTTCCCGCTGCAGCGTCATGCAGTAATAAAAAACTAGCCGTCGACGCGCTTCGACATTGTTGGGCTGAAGTTCAAGACTTTTCAGACAAGCCGCCTCACCAAGTGATGGCTGGTTAAGCGGGCCGAAGTAGGCCGTCGCAACATCCATCAGTGCGTTAGCCTTGCCGGAATCATCGTCGGGCATCCGCTCGATATAGGCCACCATCCGTCCTGGCGATTCCAACTTTTCCGCCGCCTGCGCCGCCAACAACCAGGCCATTCCGGCATTCGGATCTTTTTCCTGCCAACGTCTCGAAACGTTTTCCAGACGTTGCCATTGCCCGGTATGCAGCGCTTCAGATGCTTCGAGGGCCAACGTACGCAGTTCGATCACTCGCATCCCACGATAAATCGTTGATACGGCAAAAACCACCGCTCCGATCGCAAACACCCAACCTAATGCCCGAATCCAACTCCGCCGCGGTGTGGTCGACTTGACATCAGCGGGAACGCCCTCAACACCACCAACGTGATGCGATTTCGTAGTTCGAGTCGCTGCAAAAGACGAGCTCATGGGAGCTGAGACCAGAGAAAAGTGGCAAACGCTATTCGTCAATCCTTGTGCACGGTATACAAAAACTGCGACTCATGCAATCCCTTAGCCCGCCTACTAAGGAAGCAGGGCGTACATTAGCCGCACGGAAGTGATCACGCGAACACTCTTGCGATACGCACAAACGTTCACATGCGGGGTGATTTTTGGCCGAAGATTCCTTTTACAATTGTTTGATTCCAACTAGAGCTTTAACGGCGTCTTTTTTCGTCTGATACTCGAAATAGGCTGGTCATTGATTTACCCCACGTGGTGCGGGTGTCCGGCCAGCCGACGATTACCTGAAGGAGCCTTATCATGCCGCTGCGAAAATTGCCTTGTCGACGTCCCT
>DIUH01000450.1 GCA_002428205.1 Planctomycetaceae bacterium UBA6163 | reverse complement strand
AGTCCACGCCCCACGAGCTCGTCTCGTGGGTGAATAAGGTTCGTAAGCTGGACACCGAATCCCTCCCAGTCTACCGATCTTCCGCAAATTGCGGAGTATGTTTAGCATCCCAAACCTCGGCTTCCTGCCAGACGAGCTGGCAGGGGGAGCAATGCATGATGACTTGTGGGGTATAAAAAGGCTCGATGGCCCGTGACGCTTGGCCTAAACCCGACGTATCTCCTGGCATCACAAACCGCACATCTCAACCGCCAACCAAACGTTGTCGGCGGAAACTGCCAGCATCAATCTGATGCGACCGCAACAACTTATGCATCCCTTGGCGAGACAAACCGGCTTGCTTAGCAGCTTCGCTGACATTCCCGCGCAACGATTCTAATAACTCCAAAAGATAATCGCGTTCGGCGATCCGCACCGCATCATCGCGTGACAGTACAGCGTCACCGGCGGCCGAATCGATCACCGCTGGAGTCGCATTTCCGACACACCGTTGGATCGGCGAAGCGGCCTGGTACACGGTGGCGGAATCACGAATGCCCGGCAATTCAATTGTTGTAATCTCGTCGCCTTTGGCAAGCACCAACGACCTTTCGATCACATTCTGCAATTCACGAATGTTGCCCGGCCAAGAATATTTCAGCAATAATTCTTTTGCATCATCATCAAAACCATGCACCCGAATACGATCCTGCTGCAAACGCTTCAAAAAGTGATTCGCCAGCAACAAAATATCATTCCCACGCTCTCGCAGCGCTGGAACATGGATATGAATCACCGCTAAACGATAAAACAGATCCTGGCGAAAACGTCCTTCTCGCACCTCTAATTGCAAGTCACGATTGGTCGCACAGATAAACCGGGTATCAACCGATTCGACCAAATTACTGCCCAGTGGAGTGAATGTCTGTTGTTGCACCGCGCGCAACAACTTTGACTGCATCGTCAGCGGCAATTCGCCCAATTCATCCAAGAATGCGGTCCCGCCGTGGCACCTGTTCAACAGACCCGCCTGATCGTGCGTTGCGCCGGTAAAGGCGCCTTTCTTATGCCCGAACAACGTTGACTCAAACAGTGTTTCCGGGATTGCCGTGCAATCGATCACTTGACACAAACCGTTACGCCGAGCGCTGGTTCGATGAATCGTCTGTGCGACCTCTTCCTTCCCCGTACCGCTTTCGCCGGTGATCAAGACATTACTATCGCTTTGTGCCAGACGCTCAATAATCTCAAACAAGTCCAGCACCGGCTGGCTTTCCCCCAACATGCTAGTCGACAGAAACGCCGATTGCGGAGGCGAATGCCCGTTTGAATCGTCACTCGTGCCGGATCGTTGCCGCTTCGCCTTGTCGAGCGCGGCGCGCACGCTGACCAACAAGTCATCGAACTTCACAGGCTTGAGCAAATAATCGGTAATCCCCAAACGGATACTTTCAATCGCCGTCGGTAAACTCGGCACACCCGTGATTACAATAATCGGCGTCGCCGAATGCCGTTTGCTGTGCTCTTTCAACAACTCCATCTTGAAGTTGCCGGGCATACTGAGATCCGAAAGCACTAAGTCAAAACATTGAGAATTGAGAGCAGCAATTGCATCGTCACCACTAGAAACACAAACGCACTCGAATCCCACCTTGCGAAGCAATTCACCTGTGGTTTGGCGATATAGCGGTTCGTCGTCAGCAATCAGAATTCGTTTCGCCGTCATGTGATGTACCTCGGCAATCGAACCGTAAACGTTGTTCCACACCCCACTTCGGTCTGCACATTGATGGTTCCGCTGAGCGAATCGATCAAGCTTCGCGTCACTGAAAGGCCCAGCCCCATACCCTCCTTCAACTGGCTCTTGGTGCTAAAGAACGGGTCAAAAATATGTGGTAATACGTCATCGGAAATACCCGTGCCATGGTCGATCACACGAATCACCACCGATGTCGCATCAGATTGGCAATCGACCGTCACGTTGGTGCCCGGCACAGATGCTTGAATCGCGTTGCGGACGATGTTCAACAGCACCTGCTTCAGTTCGCTCTCTGGTAACCTTACCATAGCATCGGGGTCGTTGCTGGCAATTTTCATGTTTATACCATAACGATCTGCCACCGGTTGGAGCAAACAGATCACATCGCTGATGATTTTCCGCAATTTTATCTCGCCAGCCACCTGAGGGCTGACGCGATAGAGTTGGTACATCTGATGGATGATGCGACTGATCCGTTCGATTTCCTTATCAACCAGTTCCAACAACCCGTAATGTTCGTGATTCTCTGGCAAGTCGCTACGAAAGAGCGCAAACGCGTTACGGATACCTGCAAGCGGATTATTGACTTCATGCGCAACCCCAGCGGCCAATTCGCCCAAGGCGGCCATCTTCTCCATCTGACGGCGGGTGCTTTCAAGTTGCGCTATTTGCGCGGTGCGTTGTTGGACCACCTGTTCTAAATGTTCGGTGTACAAATACAACTGCTGCTTGAGAACTTGCCGATCGGTAACATCGCGTACACTGGTACGAAACCCAAGATGCGTGCCGCCGTCATCAAATATCGGCTGCCAAGATACGGCCATCGCCCGCTGATGGCCGTCACGGGTAATGATCTCAAACTCCAGATCATTAAAAGATTCCTTGGCGATCGCGTCTCGCAACATCTTTTCGATGCGTGGGCGATCGTGTTCAGCGACGATTGGCAATGGATAGTCCGGCATTTTCCGGCATTGTTCTACGCTGAAGCCGGTCATCCGTTGAACCGATCGATTCACCCAAACGAGTTGGCCATTGGGATCGTGCCAACTCTCCCAATCGTAAGTGAAGTCCGCGACGTGACGAAAGAAAACATCGTTTAACGCGCGATCTCGAAGGTGTGAATAGGGCACTTCAGCAGCCATGGCAGAGTCAGTCAGAACTGGACTGGGATTGCGAGGCAGTTCCTATCACGTTCCGGCAGACTGCAACGCCCTCTTACCATTGTAGCGCGATGCCCCACAAGATACACCCGCGATATGGGGGCGATCGATGAATTGTGCAAAAAACCAAACGCGGCCGATGTTCATCGGCCGCGTCGGCGCAGAAGCGATTACTCGCAGCAGTTTCCGACCTGGACCGGAATCGCGACCTGGTTCGAGACCGCAGGCTGGGCAACCACCCATCGCGGTGCCGAAACGTTCTGCGACCAAACCACAGGTTGCTGGACCTGGTAGGTGCGCTGATTCTGATAATTGGCGATCGGCACACTTCGTTGGTAGACGCCGCCAGCACCGGCATGATTACGTCGTACTGTCGGGTGGCGCGGACCAGCTTCGGCCAAGCTTGCAATTCCGAATGTTGATACACACACAACGCCAAGCACCCACTTCGCCAAGTTCATTTTTTGTTGTAATCTCATTGCTGAAATCCTAAAAGGTTTAAGGAAGGAATCGGTCTGCGGAATTGCTATAGCGATCCCGGTGCCAATTGATGATTCCCAAACCGATCGACAGATGAGAAAAACGAAAATACAAGCGTTTTGCCGAGGGAAAATCCCCGAAAAACTTTTCTTGCTCAGGACAACAAAAGACTTCGTCGCGGTGACACTCTTCCGGATGACTACCTGGGTTTACAGCCGCGGACACTGCAATGGTAGACACTGTAAACTTTGGTTGACACTGGTAGCGGATGGCCGTCCGTTGGATCACCCTTTGAACTGACTAAACAGTTTTGAACCGCTGAGCCCCAAGCCTGCGGTCGGGGCAACCGCAGGCGGACTTACCGGTTCATGCAGTTGTGGTCGGTAACAAACTGCGGAACCGAGGCGATAAGGCTTGTATGCGTCGCCTAGGTCGAGCAAAGTTTCGCTGCCACCGACGAACAAATACCCGTCGGGTAACATTCGTTGCGTCAGTTTCTCGAAAACCCGTTTCCGGGTTTTTGCGTCAAAGTAGATTGTCACATTTCGACATAAAATGACATCGAACCGTGTTCCGCCGGACAGATCATTGATCAAGTTGTGTTGAGCGAACGTGATCCGGTTTCGCCATTGTGGCAGCACCTGCCAGCCGGATTTTGTTTGCGTCATAAACTTGTCGCGCAGAGCCACAGGCAAGCCACGGGTGACCTCGTGATCAGCGTAAGTACCAGCCCGCGCCTGAGCGACCGCGGCCGGTGAAACATCGGTCGCAAGCAGCGTGATGTCCCAAGCGTCAAGGCTGTCGATGGCGTTGGCGAGGGTAAACAAGACACTGTAAATTTCTTGTCCGGTACTCGATGCCGCCGACCAAATCCGCAACTTCGGCCGCACACCAGATTTTCGTGCATCCTGTTCGATTTGTCGAACCAAATGATTTGATAATCCGGCAAAGATCTGTTGGTCACGAAAGAAGTAGGTTTCGTTCGTCGTTAAAGCATCAACTAAGCTGTCGCGAATCGACGCCGCATCGGAACGTTTTGCCGCGTCGGCTAGTTGGTCATAGGTCTTGAAACCCATTTCACGCATTAAACCGCCGACCCGGTTTTCGATCAAATACAACTTAGTGTCGTCCAACAAGACGCCGCACAAATCATATAAAACTTCGCATAAACGAACTGCGGATTGATATTCTTTTGACATCCTATTTATGCCCTCACCATTTCCGCGAGAACCGATGCTGCGCCGCTTGCGCGTGAGATCGCGATGGATATTTCTTCTAGGCTTAAAATATAATTCACGGCGCCAGATTCGACGGCGGCCTTCGGCATGCCATAGATCGTACAGGACGCCTCGTCCTGAGCGATGATTTGGCCACCTGCGGCACGGATCAGTGCCGCACCTTCGGTCCCGTCGTTACCCATGCCCGTCATGATTACCCCCAAGGTGCGACTGCCATACTCACTAGCAGCACTTCGAAACAAGTAATCCACACTCGGCTTGCAGGATCGAACCGGTGGGTCATCATTGACCTCAATGAGCGAGGCACCATGCTTGCGGATAATCTTTGATTGACTGCCGGCCGGGGCAATGTAGACGATACCCGGAACCAGCAGATCGCCATGCACCGCTTCCTTTACCCTTAGTGCACACTTGGCATCCAGGTCACGGGCAAGTGATGCGGTAAACGTCTTGGGCATGTGCTGAACAATTACCACTGGCACCGACAACGACGATGGCAGAGCGGGCAACAATTTCTGTAACGCCGCAGGACCGCCGGTCGAGATGCCGATCACGGCGATATCCGCTGATGCTCGGTTGATCAACTGATTGGGCCGACGCACCGACGCGGAAACTGGTGACACTGGACTTGGCGGAGCATTGACACCCAACGCGCCACTACGAGGACTCGCCAGAGATGCCTGTGGTGAGTTCGTCGGAACAGCGGTCGGACGAACGGAACCGCGACGATTGCGCCGATTCATGATCACGGCGACGCGATCGTTCAGTTGCAACGATAGCTGTTCAACGCACTTTCGCATGTCAGGGTCCGACGGTTTTAGCAACACATCCAAGGCCCCCATCGACAGCGCACGCACTGACGATTCGGCCCCATCTACCGTCAAACTGCTGACCACCAACACCTCGACGTCGAGCCCTTCGTTGCGAAGCCGATCGAGAACCATCAAACCATCCATGACAGGCATGTTGAGATCGAGCGTAATGAAATCAGGTTTGAATTGGCGTATTTTTTCCAACGCCACAACACCATCACCGGCGACGGCAACCACTTCCACATTCGGAACTTCAGCGAGGCAATCCCGCAACACTTTGCGAAAAACCAAGGAGTCGTCAACAACCATACAACGCAAATGTGTCATGAAACTCAGTCGATAAATGATGGCTGTGCGGAAGGGGATGGGATGGATAACCGGCGATGCAGAAACGTGCTCGTTGGGCATGCAAAAGCTTAGAACACCGGTGCTGGCCAAGCGGTTCGCGGCGACGCAACACCACTTCGAATCGTGTTTGGTTTGGTGATCAAGTCGATCACAACATTCAAATCGGTTGTAACGCGTATACTGGCAATCACTCTATAAAAAAGCCCGATGAGCCTGAGCGAACGCTGACCTTTTTGCGTTCGTTCGGCTCATCGAGCCTGACGTTTGACCTTCAGTCGTTATCGTAACCAATGTTTGCCAATACGGTCGCGGTGATTGCGGGCCGGCAAGGCGTTGCATATGGGTACCGACGCAAACTTAGGGATTCGTTCCGGAGCGTTATGACCGCCGGGCGGTCGCCCGTTGTGGTTCCGAATGCCGGTCCGACAGTGCCGAATCGGTTCGGAACTGGCTAACCAATTCCTCCATTTCGGCAGCCAATCGGCTCAGTTCGTCACCCGCACTACGGCTTTGATCAGCACCGGCGGCGGTCGACTGCAAGTTGATATCGACTCGACTGATGTTTTCCGTAATTTCGCGGCTTGCAACAGCCGATTCGGCAACTCCGCGAGCAACCACCTGCGCCCTGTCGGCCGCAATGGCGACGTGTTGAGCGATTTGTTGACTGGTGATACTTTGCTCTTCTACAGCAGCCGCGATCACTCGATTCAACTCATCAACCTTACCAACCACTTCGGTGATCTCCTTGATGCTCGAGACTGCATCACCCGTGCTTGATTGCATCGCTTCGATCCGCGAACGAATATCCTCGGTCGCCGCTGCGGTCTGCTTAGCTAGCGCCTTGACTTCGGTTGCGACGACTGCGAACCCTTTGCCCGCTTCACCGGCCCGTGCCGCTTCGATCGTCGCGTTCAAGGCGAGCAAATTGGTCTGTTCGGCGATGTCTTGAATCACCTGAATCACTTTTCCAATTTCTTCCGCTGCCTGCCCCATGCCGCCGACACACTTATCGGATTGTTCTGCGGCGGCCGATGCACGGCCAGCGATCGAAGCTGACCTTTCCGCGTTGTTCGCGATCTCAACGATGGTCGTCTTCATCTCTTCCATCGCTACGGAAACCGAAACGATCGTTTCGCTCAATTCGTCAGTGCTGCGTGCCATGCCGGCCATATTGATCGACAATTCTTCCGCAGCGCTGCTGACCATCGCCGATTGACTCTTGGATTCCGACGCCCCCTGACTCAGCTGGCTCGACGAAGCGGCCAAATCGACGCTCGCTTGGGTCAATGTGGTGGCGTTGCCTGCGATCGACTTGACCACATCACAAATACGACTTGCGAAGTGATTGAAGTGTTTGGCCAAATCGCCAAGTTCACCGATCTGGTGCTCGTTCAAACGACGGGTCAAGTCACCTTCACCTTCAGAAATGTCTTGCAGCGCCGCAACGGTCGCGTCAATCGGCTTCATTAGTTGGCGGATGACAACAAACGCGATGATGCCGACACACAAAACTGCCGCTAAACTAGTGACCGCGGACCAGAAGATGATCGACTTGCGGACATTGGTGGTGACGTCCTCCATTGCGACCACAGCGGCAAGCGCTTCATCATGATCGACTTCGGCAAGCACAGCCCACTTCAACCCCAGCACGTCGATTGGTGCATAAGCACTCAATACACGCTGATCGCGATAATCCGTCGTATCGGTCACGCCCGATTCGCCCGCGAGGGCGGCGATCGCAGGTTCGGTTGTGATCTTCCCGGTCTTGTCGGTCGAACGGAACGACTCGACCAGCGAAAACTCGCCTCCCTGACGGGTGTCGCTACGCAACTGATTGCCTGGGCCGACCAGGTAAGTCTCGGCTGATTCACCGACGGGCAGCTTTCGTGCCATCAATTGATTGATACGATCGATTGGCATTTGGAATACCAACACGCCAATCAACTTGCCCTCGCTGTGGATCGGCGAAGCGATAAAGCTGGCGGGGGCCTGATAACTGGGCCAATATCTCGCAAAATCAACCAGCGTCGCTTCCTCGTTCTCCAATTCGCGCGCTTGCTTGAATGCCTCTGTGATATTGGTGTCGCGACAATGTTCGTTCAGCAAACTGGTAGCGAAATCAAGTTCCTTAAACACGCTGTAAACGATCTCGCCGTTTTCGGGTTCAATCAGGAACAAGTCATAGTATCCGAATCGTTCGATAAACTTTCTGAAAACCGGATGCACTTCGGCGTGCAGTTTGTCGTATCGAGTCTCGCCAGCGGAGTCCAGCAACTGCTTTTGGCCAAGCCCGTTGGGACTTTTAATAATATACGAATACTGTGCCTCAACCGCTTTGGGGCTGAGCCGGGCAACTTTATCACCAACCCGAAAATCAACACCGTTTTGCTTGCGATATTCAGCACCAAATGTGCTTTCATAATACGCGACCAATTCGCGTCGCATTTCGGCAATCCGATCTTCACTGCACTCCTTCTCGCCGATTCGATCGTTCAACGCACCAGCAAATGCATCCATGTACGAAATGACCATACGATCCTCGCTCATCGAGATCACCTGGTCGCGAATCGAATTAAAGTAATCTTCAACCGACTGTTTACGATCGTCACGCGACGCAACAAGGCTCTTTTGAATTTCTGTAACGAGCGCATCCGACGACGTTTCGCGTACTGACGAAAAACCTGACTGCAGGTTCCAAAGGTTTACCAAAGTGATGGCCACAAGTGGCGCAATTCCACATAGCAGGAACGCGATGACCAGTTGTCCGCGTATTCTCATGATGCAATCCAAACGGGAAGCGAAAAGGTGAACGTCAAGTGCGACGATAGCTAGTTACCGGCCTAGACAACCTGTTGCGGTTGAGGGTCTTATAGACCGCTGATGGGGCTAGTGAATCCGTTGTCGATTTGCATCCTTGTGCAAAATCGCTTCAAACTTTTTACTGCCACGATTTAGACTGTAACTTGATGCTTGTCACCGAAACCTAACATGCACGCCACCAAAGTTTGAAAAATCCCTTGCGCTTTAACGCATTAGTGCGGTTTGTTTGGCGAAAGCTTACAACCTTTACAACCTGTGTCGCCTAAGCCCAATTGTTAGGATTTTTCCGCCTCCGCCCGCTCTGTGGCGTGTGGCCAACAACGCCCCGGCCGAGCCACCTGCTTTCTCAACACGACCGGGCGCCAACCAAGGCAGATTCCGGAGATTCGCCCGAGCCCCCGGCAGCAACACGGCCGATTGAACGTGCGGAGCCTGAGGCGATTGTCTGGTTGAAGACGCATTTTTCTCGTTCGAAACGCAAGACTATGGCAGAACTTTCAAGTTCCACTGGTTGACACATCGGAATATTCCGATATATTGTACTTAAAGAGGAGTAACCGCATGAGTTCACCGAACATACGATTGACCGACCTGCAGGCGCTTAACCAAGCGGCCGAGTGCTTGCGTACGCTCGCACACCCGCATCGCTTGCGGATGCTTCAAATGTTGTTACAGCGTGATTTCCCGGTCGGCGAGCTGGCGCAAGCATGCGAGATTCCCAGCGCCATGGCTTCGGAACATCTGCGATTAATGCAGCGTTGCGGCTTTTTGATCAGCGAGAAGAGCGGTCGCAATGTCTTCTATCGAGTTGCCGACGACCACTTGGCAAACATTTTACAGTGCGTGGAAAGCCGGTTTGGGGTGTGCGACACCACCCTGCCAGCGTCCGAGTCGCCCGAGTCACCTGTGCGACTCGACAAGTCCGACCAGTATTAGCTGGAAGTGGGCGCGAGAGTTTATTTGATTAAATGACTTTCTTCGACAACAACATATCGTAACCTTCCGAACAATCGACCCTTCCGGTGTCGCAGGCTGTTTTAAAATGAGAGGTTCAGAGAAATGACCGTTCGCACAATTTCGCCAAAGCAGTTGCAGGACCTTGTCAGCGCGGGTAACCAAGTCGATCTAATCGACGTGCGAACACCCGTGGAGTTTCGTGAGGTACACGTGCGGTTTGCACAGAATATACCGCTGCATGAGTTGACGGCCGAAAAAGTTGCCGCGTCCCGCAAGTCGGCCGGTGAACCGCTTTATGTGATTTGCCGTTCGGGTGGCCGCGGCAATCAGGCTTGTGAAAAATTAGTTGCGTCCGGCGTAACGGATGTGATCAACGTCGAAGGCGGAACCCAGGCTTGGGACCAAGCGGGTTTGCCGGTCAATCGCGGTAAAAAGACCATTTCGCTGGAACGTCAGGTTCGAATCGCTGCTGGTGCGTTGGTTTTCACCGGTTCCGCACTCGCGATCATTGACATCCGATTTGTCGCATTGGCTGCTTTTGTCGGCGCGGGGCTCATTTTCGCCGGCGTCACCGATACCTGCGGTATGGGCATGATGTTGGCACGCATGCCGTGGAATCGGGTTAAAAACGATCCGTCCGCAAATGGGCCAACTTGCGTTCATTCCAATTAACGATCGCCTAATAAAGTTCGACCGCATCATCGTCTTGATCCCACCACGCCCGGAGTCCCACCTATGTTTCGACCGCTAGCCGTCATTCTTGTCGCCACTTTGCAACTTAGCTTTTTGGCGACCACTTTCGCACAAGACAAGAGTGTTAAGCCGGGGATCAATGATTCGTTCCGCGATCCGAACGTTTCGGAGTTTACCGAAAGGTTTGAGATTGAAAGCCGTGAAGTTTTCGCGTTACGTGACCAGATCATCAAGGAATGTGAGATTAAGCCGGGATCAACCGTCGCAGACGTCGGCGCGGGAACCGGATTGTTCACGAGATTGTTTTCAAAAGTGGTCGGCGACCAAGGGAGAGTTATCGCGGTTGATATAAGTGAAAACTTCCTTGACCATATTCGCACAACCTCTCGCGAGCTTGGCCTGAAGAACATTGACACGTTATTGTGCAAAGACGATTCGACCGAACTGCAATCCGGCACGATCGACACCGCATTCATTTGCGACACTTACCATCATTTCGAATACCCAGAAAAGACGATGGCATCGCTGTTTGCGGCGCTGAAACCGGGTGGGCGCCTGATCTTAATCGATTTCCGGCGGATCGAGGGCGTCAGCAGTGATTGGACGATGGGGCACGTTCGTGCGGGACAGGAAGTTTTCGAATCGGAAATCACGAAGTCTGGGTTTGTGAAAGTAAAAGAGATCCCAGACTTATTAAAAGAAAATTACTTTGTAATTTTTGAAAAGCCCGCTTCGAAACTGGTGACCCCGACGATCGCCGGGTTCGGTGGAATTTTGCCACGGCCCGCTGCGATCGAGCAGCCACGCGTTGGTGGAAAGGTCGTTTTTGACACAACGGCCGATGGGAAGCCCGACGCGATCAATAAAGGACTCGATCGGGCAGCCCGTTTATTGAACCTGTATGGGGCCAACAACTTGTCCGCTTCGGATGTCAAGGCAGTCATCGTTTTCCATGGTGAAGCGACCAAGTCGATCCTTTCGGACGAGGCTTATGAGCGACGTTTTGGTCAGAAAACGAATCCGAACCTTACGCTGATACGCAAGTTGCAAGAGGCAGGAGTCGAAGTGATGGTCTGTGGGCAAGCGCTCAACTATAAGGGATTCCCTGACGCAGAGGTCGCCGCAGGGATCCCCGTTGCCGCTTCTGCGCTGACCGTGTTGATGAATAAGCAAGCGGATGGCCATGCTTACATCCCAATGCATTGAAGCGATGCGAGCGGGCAAAACAGGCGGTCAACGCGATCACGTGGCCGCCTGTTCCGGCCTGCTGTTTTCCAGAAATGGCAAGGCACCCTACGAGCCTAGTTTTTTAGTGCCTGAATGGCCAACTGCCACGCCAAGCCGACTGTCGCCTTAGCAATGAGCGGGAAATAAGTGTCCGGTACCTTTTGTGCGAAGCACCCGAAGGGCGAGTTCCTCGCAAAAGGTACCGGACACTTATTTCCCGCACGATCCTTATTCACACTTGCATGCCGAACGGGTCATCCATGATGTCGCGACCACTTGTCCTAACAGCAGTCGCAATCTTTGCCGGTGGTTTACTCGGCCAAGCACGTTATTCAGAATCCAACGCAGACGAAGTGAAACGCGATTCGGTTGAAGATCCGCTCCGCGTACCGGGCATTGAATCCTTAGTGATTCCTGATGGCCCGATGGGTGATGCGATCCGACTGGGACGCGAATTGGTTGAAGATACCGTAAACCATCCGCTGACTAAGCCGTATGTCGGCAACTCGCTGAATTGCACTTCTTGTCATCTAGAAAATGGCACGCATCCCAGAGCAGCGACATTTATAGGAATTGCGACTGCGTATCCGGCTTACTCGCCGCGTGAAAAGCGAATCATTACACTGGAAGATCGCGTGTTGAATTGTTTTATGCGCAGTTGTAACGGGGTTCGTCCGCCATTGGGCAGTCGCCCATCGGTTGCGATCACCACGTATATCACTTGGCTTTCTAGCAATCAGCCGATCGCGATGAATCCTATGCGACCACTTGGCCCGTATGCGGTTAAAGGACTGGATATCGATGTGAACAAGCGTAATGTCGATCGCGGGAAAAGATCATATACCGATCGTTGTGCCAGTTGTCACGGCGACGACGGCCAGGGCGATGGCGATTCGCCGCCTGTATGGGGTGATATGTCTTATAATGATGGCGCGGGGTTGGCCGGTGATGTCAAGTTAGCGTCGTGGTTAAAAGTTTCGATGCCACCGGACGAAGAAGATTTGACTGAAGCAGAATCGCTTGACATCGCCGCGTATATAAATTCGCACCCGCGTCCGAAGTTCAGCTTGAAGGCTCATTTGCCGCCCGCGAATGCGTTGGGCGAATACAACGCAGAACCGTAATCTAAAAAAATTATCGCGGTTAACCGACCAATTCGATCTGTAAACCGTCGTAAGCCGGTTCGATCCCTGGCGGCAATTCTCGCAACGCGGTCGCATAGTCGATTTCGTGCGCCATGTGGGTCAGCAGGGTGCGACGTGGCTTTACTTCCCGTGCGACCGCGATCGCTTCGTCGATGCAGAAATGGGTTGGGTGTTCTGTGTAGCGAAGGGCGTCGATCACAAGTGTGTCAAGGCCACGCAAGCGATCGAGACTTTCCGCCGAAATGCCGTTGGTGTCGGTGCAATAAGCGATGTCACCGATCCGAAACCCCAGGACGTTGCAGTTGGGGCCGTGACGCATCGGAATCGGGATCACGGTTGTGCCGAGCACTTCGAACGGCGAATCGTCGATCGTCGCGAACTCCAGCTGCGGCCTTGACCCGCTGTGCGTTTCTGGTCTCTGAGTGAACGCGTAATCGAAGGAGTGACGGATTCGCCGTTCCACTTGCGGTTGGCAATACAGCGGCACTGGCCCGCCAATGTAAAACGGAAAGAGACGCAGATCGTCCAAACCGAAAATGTGGTCTGCGTGATCGTGCGTGAACATAACCGCGTGCACTAACCCGATCCGCTCGCGGATCAACTGGCTGCGCAAGTCGGGCGGGGTGTCGACTAACAAGTTTCCGTTTTCCAACCCGAAAATCGCCGAGCAACGGGTCCGCTTGTTTCGCGGATCGTCGCTTTGGCAAACATCACAACCGCATCCGATCGCCGGCACGCCGACGCTGGTGCCGGTGCCCATCAGAATCATTCGTCCGCGGATGTCGGTGGAAACGATTCTTTTAGTAGGCACTCATCGATCAAGGGTTGGAGGCGAACGAATCGACAAACTTTGCTAGCGAAATCGTGGCTGGTGCCACCATCGTCACGCGATAGGATACGCCGATTGGGTTGCTCTTGAAAACCGGTCTTGCGCAGAACGGTTGGGCGGAAACACGTGGTTTCGGGGGTGGCGGTTGGTCGCCTTGCTGTTTCGACAAAAACGCCCTAGCCGTGATAGCAGTTCGTCGGCTATAGGAATCGTTTCATCGGAGATCGACATTCACGGAGGCAAGTCGGACCACATGAAGGATTTTATACGCGTGATGCGAATGGCGTTCCGCCAACGCACCGCAATCGCTGGTGTCGTCATCTCCTCGATCATCATTGCCGGATTCTGGGGCATCAACATCGGGGCGGTTTATCCGCTGGTTGAGGTGGTTTTCAAAGGTGAAAGCCTGCCCGGATATGTTAAAAATCGGATCGTCGCTTCCGAAGAACAGATTACCAAGCATCGCGCTCGAATCGCCGCCTTGCAGGCGGAACTGGAAACCGACCCCGGCGAGCGAAAGGCAAAGCTGGCGAACAAGATTCAGGTCGAAAAATTGGGGATCGCTTCACTCGAAAAAACGATCTCTTGGATGCGGTGGGTCGAGCCTACGGTGGTTGCTTACACGCCAACGACGGCGTACCCAACACTGCTGTTTTTAATGGGATTTTTGCTGGTTGGCACAGTCATCAAACTGGGGGCCTTGATGGCCAACCTGATGCTTGTGCAGGTTGTCACCGAACGAACCGCGATCGCCGTTCGGTTGCTGTTCTATCGCCACGCCTTGCAGCTGGATCTTGACGATTTCGGCGACACCGGTTCAGCACAACTTACCAGCCGCTTGACCAACGATGTCGGTCATCTTTGCGGCGGAGTCAACACGTTGCTCGGACGTCTTGTTCGTGAACCGCTGAAGTTGATTGTCTGTTTCGCCGGCGCAGCAATGGTATGCTGGCGTCTGCTGTTGCTGGTCATGATTGTGTCACCGCTGGTTGCCCTGGTGACCCACTCGTTATCGCGAGCGATTCGCAGGGCGTCACGACGGGTGATGAGCGAAATGAGCCAGATGTATGGGATGTTGAGCGATTCGTTTGCCGGTATCCGCTTGGTCAAGATCAGCAATACCCAAGCGGTTGAACGGGCGAAGTTTGCCGCTGGCCTGCAAACTTATTACCAGCGTTCGATGAAGATGGCGTTCTACAACACGCTGTCACGCAGTTCTTCGGAGTTTCTGGGCACCGTCTTCGTCTGCTTGGGAATCGTCGCTGGTGGCTATCTGGTGGTCAACCAGAAGACCCACCTGCTGGGGATTCGGATGAGCCTGCATCCGTTGGAAGTTGGCCAAATTTTGCTGTTTTTCGGATTCTTGATCGGTGCTTCGGACCCGGCAAGGAAGCTAGCGGAAGTCTGGGCCGACCTGCAACGCGGTATCGCTGCGGCGCAACGGGTTTTCGAAGTGATCAATCGTCCGGTTCGCGTTCGCAACCCCGACAACGCGATCACTCCGGCGCGGCCTCACGGCGTGATTCGTTTCCGCGATGTCCATTTTCAATACCCCAGCGGGCCGAAAGTTTTGTCCGGCGTCAGTTTGGATATTACTCACGGCGAAACGATCGCTGTTGTTGGTCCGAACGGTTGCGGCAAAAGCACGCTGATCAGCCTGCTGTGTCGGTTTGATGATCCGCAGCAGGGAGCGGTCTTATTCGACGATACTTCGCTGAAAGACATGCGGGTGCGTGACGTTCGGCGCCGCATCGGCCTGGTCACCCAGCGAACCACGTTATTCGACGACTCGATCGCCAACAACATCGGATACGGATGCCCACGGGCCAGTCGGTCTGATATCGTTCGCGCCGCGAAAATGGCTTATGCCGACGATTTCATCTGCAACAAAACGCCCGACGGCTACGACACCGTTTTGGGCGGCGCCGCCGGAGTGCGGTTGTCTGGTGGCCAGATGCAACGAATCGCCCTAGCGCGGGCGTTTTTGCGAGATCCCGATATCTTGATTTTGGACGAAGCGACCAGCCAAATCGATTTGGAAAGCGAACACTTGATCCACCAAGCATTGGCCAAGTTCTTGGTCAATCGCACCGGCATCATGATCACTCACCGTCACACTTCGCTGGTGATGGCCGATCGGATCGTGGTGATGGACGAAGGGCAAATCGCGGACGTCGGCCGACACGAAGATCTGCTGGGCAAAAATCGGTTTTACCAAAGTGTTTGCGGCGGCGACGCCAAACAGGTCGCCTAATTCTGCCCGAGGTGTCATCCGCTTGGCACCAGCAAGCGATTGTTTTAAGGTCTGCGTGTGAAACGTTATCAATCACGCGGACCCCGAGGCAAATGATGCGGCTTGCAATCTGCAATGAAACTTTCGGCGAAATGCCGCTCCAACAAGCGGTCGACCTAGCCGCTTCGCTCGGTTACACCGGATGGGAAGTCGCCCCGTTCATGCTGGGTGCCGACGCGATGTCGATTTCGCCAGCCCAGCGGAAAGAGTACCGACGTGTCGTTCGTGCCGCAGGCATGCAGGTGATCGGGTTGCATTGGCTGTTGGCCAAGACCGAGGGTTATCACCTGACGACCGAAGATGCCGAAACACGAAAGCGAACGGCGACTTATTTCGAGGCGTTGATCGAATTGTGTGGCGATTTGTGTCAGGACAATTCGGTGGGCGATACGTCGGGCGTGATGGTCTTGGGCAGCCCGATGCAGCGAAACCGGGCTGACGGAGTGACGACCGAAATGGCGATGCAAAACGCCGCCGAGGTGCTCGGCGGGCTAGGGCCGTTGCTTGATCGCCACGATGTGCGCATTGCACTGGAGCCGCTTGGGCCGCAGGAAGGCAATTTTTTGAACACCGCTGATGAGACACGACGGTTGAAGGCGCTGCTGCCTTCGCCNNCATTTGGACGTCAAGGCGATGTCGAGCGAGCCGGAAGATATTCCGACGATCATTCGCAAGCATGCCGATTGGTTGGTCCACTTTCACGCCAATGACCCGAATCGTCGTGGCCCGGGCATGGGCGATGTCGACTTTGCACCGATTTTGGCTGCGCTGCAGGAAGTGCAGTACAAGGGTTGGGTCAGCGTGGAAGTGTTCGATTACGAACCGGGGGCGGAACGCCTGGCCAGCGAGAGTATCGCGACGCTGAAGCGGTTGATGCCGGTTTGAGCGCTTCGCACGGGGTTGGTATCTGGACGAATCGGCCGCTGATGGCGATGATCTTGGCCGAAACGATCACAACTTCTTGAATCCACCCGCTTAACATTCATGCAATTCAAAATCACCCTCCTGCCAGGTGACGGGATCGGTCCCGAAATCGTCGCCGGTGCTGCCCGCGTGCTCGACAAGGTCGCGTCGATCTGCGGATTTTCGATCGCTTACACCGAGCATCTGATCGGCGGAATCGCGATTGACGAAACCGGCAATCCGTTGCCGCAAGCGACGATTGATGCGTGCAAGGCGAGCGACGGGATCCTGTTGGGAGCAGTCGGCGGCCCGAAGTGGGACGATCCGACCGCCAAGACACGGCCCGAAGTCGGCTTGCTGGGGATTCGCAAAGCCCTGTCGCTGTTCGCCAATTTGCGTCCCATCGTGCCGTTTGATGAATTGCTGGACGCTTCGCCGCTGAAGCGAGAGATCATCGAAGGGACCGATATTCTGTTTTTTCGTGAATTGACCGGCGACGTTTACTTTGGCGAGTCGGGTCGGACCGGTTCGGGCAAGGATGAAACGGCGTTCCAGCAGATGGTTTACAGCGTGCATGAAGTGGAGCGGATTGTTCGCTTGGCTGCCGCTGCCGCTCGCAAACGTCGCAACCATTTGACCAGCGTCGACAAGGCGAACGTGTTGGAACCGAGCCGTCTGTGGCGCCAGGTGGCTCAGCGCGTGATGACCGACGAGTTTCCCGATGTGCGGTACGACGTCGTGTTGGTCGACGCGATGGCGATGCACTTGATCAATCGGCCACGTGATTATGACGTGATCGTTACCGCGAACTTGTTTGGCGACATTTTGACCGACGAAGCGTCGATGCTGCCGGGATCGCTGGGGATGTTGCCCAGCGCATCGCTGGGCGACGGCGGCCCGGGATTGTACGAGCCGATTCACGGCTCAGCACCCGATATCGCCGGCAAAGGGATTGCCAACCCGCTGGCGACGATTCTGGCCGGCGCGATGTTGATGCGACATTCTTTGGGGCGCGAGGACGCAGCAATTAAAATCGAATCGGCGGTTCGCCAGGTTTTGGCCGATGGGCTGCGAACGGCCGACATCGCCCCGCGTGGTGATGCCAGCGTAAAACCACTTTCGACTGACCAGATGGTAGAAGCCGTGTTGGCGCGATTGAAGTGATCTTGTTGCAAGCCGTTTCCGAATCGATACCCGCCGCGGCTGAACAAGTCGCTGGTGCCGCGGCGGTCGCTGCGGCGGGCGGTGGCGATCCGGTTTGGTTGCCGACTCGCACGTTTGTTTTGCTGGCCGTGATTCTGGTTGCGTTATCGATCGCGACGTTGGTCGCGGTGGTGATGTCGCGCCGCGAAAACCTGTCGACCGAAGCGGCGATGCTGCAGCGGTTCAACCATAAGTTGCGTGTCTGGTGGATGATGACCGCGATTCTGGTTATCGGCTTTTTATTGCACTTTGTCGGCACCGTGCTGCTGTTCGGTCTAGTATCGTTTTGGGCACTTCGCGAGTTCGTGACGATGACCCCGACGCGGCGCGGCGACCACCGCACGCTGTTCTGGGTGTTCTTTATCTTTCTGCCGCTGCAGTATCTGCTGGTCCTGTTTGGCAGCAGTCCGCCGCGATGGTTGTTCGGCGACCGCGACTTCGATTTTTACGGACTCTACAGCATCTTCATTCCGGTCTATGCCAGCCTGTTTATCCCCGCGCGAATCGCATTGTCGGGCGACTCGAAACGGTTCCTCGAACGCAGTGCGATCATTCAAGCCGGGCTGTTGATCTGCGTTTATTCGTTGTCCTATGCCCCGGCGTTATTGGATTTGCGGTTGATCCGAACCGATGGCCAGCCGTGGATCGACAGTAATTTGTCGTTGTTGATATTTATGTTGCTGATCGCCCAAATGGCATCGGTACTGGAGCGGTTTTGGAGCCGGTTAGCCGGTAGACGGTTGTTGGCCGAAAAAATCAATGCCAGCCGGACTTGGGAAGGATTGTTCGGTTCAATGGTCACGACCGGATTGATCGCCGCATCACTCTACTGGGCGACGCCGTTTATGCCGTGGGAAGCGGGGGTAATGGGAGCGGTTGTTAGCGTGATGGCGATTGCGGGCACTTTGACGATGAGTGCCATCAAACGCGACCGCGGGGTTACTGACACAGGCACATTGGTTCAAGGGCATGCGGGACTGCTGGACCAGATCGACAACGTCTGTTTTGCCGCGCCAGTCTTCTATCACTTGACGCGTTTTTTTTACACGTGACCCGTTGGTAGTACCGCCTTAAGGCGGCCGAGCCCAAACTCAAATCCCAATGCCGCCTGAAGGCGGGACTACAAACGTCACTCCCCGCCGAGCATCGTTTCGAGCCGATCCAAGGCGTTGACCAATTGATTCCACTCGGTCACCACTTGGAAAGTCGGCATCGTTTCAGCGTCGCTGCTGCCATATCCACGCTCGCTGGTCGAAATCGTTCCCGACAACACCATCACGCCTTCTTCCTTGGCCCGCTGCGTCTTGTCTTCAGGCTCCGATGGCGTCGTTTCGTCGATCGGCATGATTTGCTGCATCGCACGGTGAACGGCCCACAGTGCGGCACGGCGGGGGTTTTCGGCTGAAACGACGCATCGCAGAGTGCCGGATTGAACGTAATACTTGGCCATGGTGGATCGCTCTTCTAGGTTTTGATGTTGCTTTTCTGTCGCCAATTTTCTGGCGGCCATCGTTTGGCTAGAAGAGTTATCGCAGCCCCAGTGACACGTTAGGTCACCAGCGAAAAAAATAATTACGACTTCGCGGGCGACAGTGCCGGATCAACCTTCGGAATCTCGGCCGTCGGTGTCGCGTCGGCTTCCAAGTCACCGATCGCGTATTGAATGCCGTCCAGCATGTGACGCAAGATCACCGGATTTTGGAACGTATCTTCGCGGTGCCCAAAGTTGGTGTAGAAAACGCGGCCATCACCCGCCTTGCGCAACCACGAAACCGGCACTTCGCGAGGCCCGTCCTTGATCATCTTTGACACTTCTTCTTGCCCCATGTCCAAACTGACCAACAAACGCAACACCTTGGGGCCGACGTAAGTCTCATTCTTGTATTGATAAATTTCGTCAGTGTGCCAAAAACCTTTCCCCTCAAATGCCGCATTTAAAATGTGATCCGGATCATCCAACTTGAACGCCCAATTGCCACCGGCATTCCAAGGGTGCCCGCCGAACTCGCCACCAACGATCGCGCGACACTCGGGATGACGTCCGAAATTATCGCTTGCCGCATGAATTCCCATCAAGCCTTTACCGCCATTGATAAAGTCCAAAAAAGCGATCTGCTGGGACGCTTCGGGGAAGGTCATCCCGGTCGTGTTGTTCAAAATAATGCAGTCGTACTTTTCTAGGTTTTCACGGTTGAAGACGTCATAAGTATCCGCCAGGTCGACCTTGAAAGCGCCAGTCTGCTCGCCCATTTTCTGCAGCGCGTAGTTGGCATACGGAATCGATCCGTGAATAAAGCCTTCGCATCGATAGAAGACCAATGCGCGACGTTGCTGTTTCGGTTTAGCGGTCGCCACCTTAGGAACCGCGGCGTCGATCGGATCGGTCTGGGCGGCGGTAAACGGCTTGAAGCGTTCGGCTTTCTGTTTTTGCCAAGCATCGTCCTGGGCCTGTGCAACGGCCCCCGCAGAAGTGGCGGCGATCAGTGCCGAAATCGAAAGGAGTACGCGGAGTGATTTCATCGGGGAAACTGCCATCGAAAAGTGGGGTTGGAGATTTCAGCGGCCCAAAGAGGCCACGGTGGGTGCGATGCCGGTTGTTTGGTCAGCGAACCGTTATTGTAGCTCGATCATCGCAATCGCAACATGATCTGGCGATGCCGGGACGAATCGTCAGGGTCAAAATCGAGCCAAGCTTCGCTGGGCCCCGTTAACACGACCGGTTGGCCCATTGCTGGGGGCACGACCGCACCGCGGCTTATCGGTCGCGATATCGTTTGGCCTTGTTTTGCCGCTTCGTAGCCCGGCTGGCCCGGCGCGACGGCGAAGTCGTCCGACCCCGTCGCCCCAAGCTCGCTAGGATCATCGATCGCGCCATTACCGTTGTCGTCATGGCCTGCGATTCCAGGCGCCCCATCGGGTCCGGCGGTGATATAGACCCATGCGTCGTCATCCCAAATGCCGAGGCGGATCTCAGTCTGGCCCAGCGAATGGGCCGGCAACTTGGCCATGCTCGAAAAATGCAGATTCTCAAGCCAGTTTGGCGTCAAAGTCGCGATCGCTTCGTCCAACGAATCGGGCAGTAAGCTGGTGATGTCGACGGCGAAAGGATCGTCGGACGCGTTTCGCAAAATCGCCGTGCCGCGGAAGGATGATCCGGGGCGTTTGCCGGCGGCGTCGCGGCTTGTGATCCAAGCCAGCTTGTACGACAGTGGACGGAGTTCGCCCGACGGTCGCGTGGGGTCTGGGACGGCGACGAAGTGATCGACGCGATGATCTGGATCGAGAAACAGAAGTTGGCGAAGATCGCCTGGTGAGCCTGAGCCGTCGAATCGGAGGTCCGTGGTCCGCTGGTATCGGGCCAGCGACCAAAGTCGTCCCGCAGCAGCAACCACGATCAGAGTAACCAAGAGGACGAGCAAACGGTTGGTTGAAATCATCGCGTCAGAACCACGTTTGTAGTCCCGCCTTCAGGCGGCTTGGGATCTTCAACCTCAACAATCAAACCGCCGCCTAATGGCGCTACAAAAACGACCCGCGGCCAAAACGCACCGCCGGCGAGCCTTCCGATTTAACCGTCTCATACCGGAAGGCTTGCTTATGACAACGCATTCACCAAAGGCTACTTCGCAGCAGCGAAGCGATCTGCAACGGCGTCCCAATTGACGACCGACCAAAACGCACCGATGTAATCCGGGCGACGGTTTTGGTAGTTCAAATAGTAAGCGTGTTCCCAAACGTCCAAACCGAGAATGGGTGTGCCGCTGATACCTGCGATCGCGGCGCCCATTAGCGGCGAATCCTGGTTCGCGGTGCTGCCGATTTTCAGTTCACCGCCATCGACGTACAACCAAGCCCAGCCGCTGCCGAACCGCGTCGTTGCTGCTTCGCCAAACTTCGTCTTCATCGTATCGAGCGATCCGAATGCCTTGTCGATCGCCGCGGCCAGATCGCCGCTCGGTGTCCCCCCTTTTCCAGGCCCCATGATGGTCCAGAAAAGTGCATGGTTAGCGTGTCCGCCACCATTGTTGCGAACCGCGTTCCGCTTGTCGTCGGGAACGGACGCCAAATCGGCGATCAACTTTTCGACAGCCAAGCTTTCTAGCGGCGTGTCTTTGATCGCGTTGTTAACGTTGTTGATGTAGGCCTGGTGATGCTTGGTATGGTGGATTTCCATCGTGCGAGCGTCGATGCTCGGTTCGAGGGCGTCATACGCGTACGGTAGTGCTGGAAGTGAGTAGGCCATGGCGATAGAGGCTCCTGGTTCAAAAACTCGGTAATTCAAATCCCTCGCGGGGTCTAAAACGATATCGACTTGCCAAGCGAACCGAAACCCGACTAACAACAAACTGGGGCCGGCAAAGCAGATCCGCAGAGGAAAGTCGGCTTAGTGTCGGCAAGCTAACCAGTCGCGCCGCCCGCCGGAGAGTGCCCTGTGCGGTGTCCGGAACTAGTCTGGCGAACCGACTTACCGGTCGAGCCAACAACCAAATTGCCGCACGCGGAATCGATGTGGTGCGGTAAAGCCGGATTACTTTTCAGCCCAAGTGGTGATTTCGTAAACCGTCCACTGACCCATTTCGTCCCCGACAGGAGGCGTAAACTCCAAGCCAATTTTGATCAGCGAAGGCACCTTGCCCGAATTGTCCTGCCAGATGGTCGATGTGAGGTGGCGACTGTGCTGCGTCGAGTAGGTCGGCGCGCGGTGCAGTTGCCACTTCACCGCGGAACCCGCATCAATTAACTCCAAAACCGCCGTGTTTTCGCGGAAGTTATTCATGCCAAGCTTTCCCTCTTCGCTTTCGCGATAGTACTGGGTAAGCGGCATCGACGGCGATTGGCGTACCGAGGGCGGACGTTGCAATTCGCAAGCCAATTCGTAATCCCCTTCGGCCATCAAACGCAACCAATCGCTGGCAAAAACCACCGCCCGTTCGCTCATGAACCGATACCGCAAGTTCCGCTCGGTAACGCCCCAAACCCCGAACAAAATCGCGCACGTCAAGCCAGCTAGCCCAGCGATATAGCCAATCGGACGGTTCCCCGCGTAGGGCCGCAGGGCAAAGAGGGCGACCACAACGGCAAAGACCACGAAGACCAGCATCGGTTGGCCGAACAAAGCAAAAACGCTCAACAGCCCAAGGAACAACGCGAAAAAACCGCTGTAACGGATCGGCCGCGGGTCGATCAACATGTCTGTCTCGCCCTCAGCCGTCATTGCCGACACTTTTGAAGTTGGCGACTCGCTCTCAGGAGCGACAGGTTCCGCAAATGGCATTTCGATAAACCTCAGGCGTGCGAATCAAACCAGCCGACTGACGTATCTTGGTCCGTCACCACCGGTTGTCAAAGAATCAAAAGAACTGCAATTAATTCGCACATGTTCGCCGATCGGTTCATCGCCGTCAAAGGTAGTAGGCACACTCCGTGTGCCGTAACAAGCAAGACTTATTCGCTGGCTGACGGCACTCGGAGAGTGCCTGCTACCATCGCTGACGGCACTCGGAGAGTGCCTGCTACTATCGCATCCCAAGTTTGCCGCTGTAGATGCTTCGCTTTGATTTTCGCGGCACGGCAATCGGCGTCGGCTTGACGTCAAACGGAATTGACGCCACGTGCTTGGGAGCCAATCCAGGGCCTCGCGCAGTCGCTTCGACCTTGTTGCCCGCCCGATAAGTTGCCATCACATCTCGGATAGCCGAATCGTATTCGAACTTGCCGCCTGGGCCATTGCCACCCAAGCGATCAAAACTGCCGATGGTCACCATGCTGGCGTGGCGATCATGAAACTGATACGCCTCGATGCCATCCTCACGCAATTCGCGAGTCATCTTATCTGCCAACATCGCACACTTGATCATCCGGTCTTCGTTGGGCGTAAACTCTTTGTCACGTTTGCCATCGGCGATCGTCGAAAGCCCCGAGAATGTCGCTACGACAACGGTGAACTTTCCAGGATTTTCCAACAAGTTATGTTTCCAAGGCTGATTCAACTCCATCACAAACGAGTCGACTTCAGGCGTCATGAAGTACTCTTGAGGCAACATCGGATTGGTCGTGGCAAACGCATTTCGCATCGGTCCGCTTGCCGTTTTTCCGACTCGAGCCATCAAGCCCTTTTGAATGTTTCGAACCGCGTCCAGTGGCGTTTCGGCTTCAGCCGTCGGTGGCGTCGGTGCGGTTTCAGTCGCCAAGACAACCGGTTTCGCCGCCTTAATCCGCTTCAAGTCTTTAATTAATGTAGGATCGTCAACCGCGTCGTATTCGCCAACCAGCACTGCAAAGGCCTGATAACGCGCCTGGTTGGCATAGCGAGCAACGCGGCCCTGAGCGGTCGGCGAGTCGACCTTTCCAGTGAAGTCAAAGTTTTCTTCGTGAATAAAGGTTGGCAATCCGAACTCGGCAGATAATTGATCAGCCAACTGTTCCGCCTCCTGCCGGCCATCTGCACCGGCGAACGAATGGGCGAGGATCATCCAAGGGCCGTCAACTTCGGTCAATTGCCGCGGATCGTTCGCCTTCTTGGACGCATCACCCGACTTGCCGAAAATTTTCAGCAGGCTTGGCGGTGCAGCCGAGGTGGGCATACCGGCCAAGATCAAGGTGCCGCAAATCAGAACGACAGCAGTTTGGAAAGGCTTTAACATCGCCATCACTGGCTCCGAAAACATCAGGAAATGGGACTTAACCGGCAACCGACCCTGTTGCCGCCGCTCGGATCTGGGGATAACACATCCGACGACCCGAGCAAAAGATGGATTTTGGCCGTTTTTTCTCACCCCAGACCCGCGACCAGCCGAACGCCGCAGACACACCCCCCCGCCAGTCGCAGGGCTTCTGGCCGACAGTAACCATGGTTTTGCAAGCTTGGACAGAACCGGTGGAGCAAAAATCGTCTCCACCGGCTACGATTGGGGTGTTCGGATCCTATGTCAGTTTGTCAAACTGGCGGATATTCGATTTGATTCATTCCGTTTTACCCAGCGCGATTGCGCATGTGCCCCATGGCCACACTCGAATCCCAATCCAGTTCGCCTGCTGACTCAAAGAATGTCAACAATGTCGCGCATTCTGCCAACGCAGCAGCACCAGCCGTTGTCGGTTCGGCGGTCGGCGAGGGGACTGCAGAATCGATCAGCATCGATGCGGCGGCCAACAATTCACCCAAAAAACGCGGTGTGCCCGAAGGCCTCTGGTTGAAGTGTCCCGGTTGCAATGCATCGGTCTATCGCAAGGAAGTCGAAGGACGCCTGAACGTCTGCCCAAAGTGCGAATACCACTTTTATGTCTCGGCCACCGATCGCGTCGCCCAAGTGCTGGACGATGGGACTTTCGAGATGATGAACGACCAACTGC
>DIUH01000337.1:13198-16218 GCA_002428205.1 Planctomycetaceae bacterium UBA6163 | reverse complement strand
CGACCCATTGGCCATCGACCTTCACACCCGCCGGCGCGGTGACTTTCAGCGTCGTTGCGATCGGTCCGCCTGGTTTCTGTGTGACTGAGTAGACATACCAATTCGGTTGCATCTCGGCCGTAACGCTCAGCAACGCTTTGTCACCTTCGTAGCGGTAAGAACCGGTGAAAGTCACCTGAGCCGCGTCGTCGCCAAGGTCGCCGAGCGACAATTGGGGGAAGACGTCCAATCCTGTGGCTAGGTCTGATTGGGCGTGAACGGTCGGCGTACAGACAATTCCGGTTAATCCGATGAAGAGGCAGCCCACCATAGCGAGCCACGTCTTGAATTGCCCAAACCGACTCGATTGATTTACCACGGTAGATTCTCTCCCTGACAGATTCATTTCTGGTGCCCCCGACGATTTGTCGCTGGGGCGGGTCCGCACATCATCGCGCACTAGCCATCGTTTCCGTGGCTCCCATTCTACGCAATAACTCGGCGACGCGCCGATCGACTAAATCGTTACAGCCAGAAAAGTTTTGCTGGCTAAGCGACGTCCAAACTACCCAATTTGCCAGCAAAATGATCGCCGACGCTTCACAAATAGCCGACGCGAGCTCGGATTCGCAAGCGGAGATCGGTGCGAACCGCTGGTATCCGGCCACCGCAGTGTCGACCAAAATGCGAAAATCGGCCGGTTTTTCCGCAAAATCGGCGACCCACCGGGCCAAGTCGGTCGCAACGGTGTCGACCCCGACCGCGTCAAAATCGACCAGACCGGTGACGGCCGCTTCGCGAAATAGGATGTGTTGGCGGTGAACGTCGCGCAAAACCATCTGAGTCGGCACCATCCGCCCAACCCACTGGCCCAGCACGTGGTGGGCGGCGTCGAGCCGACTGGCCGATTCACGCTGCAGCCATTTAGCCGCTCCGCGAAGCACCGGCGACAGCGTTTCGGCCCTCTTGAGCGCTTGTGGCAATTCGATTCGCAACTGTTCGATCCGCCCCAAACGCCTCAGCACCGATGGGGCCGGCGTCANNCCAAAATCCGCCGCGACGGGCCAGCAGTGTCGACTGCGGAATCCGGTATCAGGGAAATCGCACGTTGCAACTCATCCGCCGAATCCGCGACCGCTTCGCCGTCCATCCACGAGACCAATTCATACTGAAAGCCTTCATAGCCGACGCGCGTCGAAGCCAATGAAGATCGGACCAATTCGGGCACGATCGAAAGCGAGCGGCTTGACTGGGCCATGACTTCATGCACTTCGTCGATCCGCCACGGCAACGTGCCAGCGGGCCACCGTTTCATCGCGAACTTGCGTCCGGCGACCTCGCACACGAACACCGCCGAACCGCTCAGGCCGCCGCGCACGCACTGGATCGCTGCCGACCCGGCCATCGGAACGAAGACTGACAAGACATGGCGGATCGTTTGCAGGTCGACCGCTGGTTGTTCGGTGGTGGTCACGGTGGATGTCGAAGTGATC
Organism: Planctomycetaceae bacterium UBA6163; assembly: GCA_002428205.1. Classification (GTDB taxonomy): domain Bacteria; phylum Planctomycetota; class Planctomycetia; order Pirellulales; family Pirellulaceae; genus UBA6163. The sequence goes on along the minus strand of DIUH01000337.1, from coordinate 14,746 downwards.
AACTCGGTTGCTCCGCCATCGCGCCGGCGACGTCGCGGGCGACTTGCATCAGCGAATCGTCGGGGCTGGTCAGCCTTACGGACCGTGTCGCATTGTCAGCCGGAGCGTTACCGTCCCCTTCGATCTCCAGCTCGATCGACAGCGACCGTCGTGGCAAGCAGTCGCCGATCCGGTCAGGCCATTCGACCAGCACCATGGCGTCAGATTCCAACAGTTCCTCACCACCCAATTCGATAAACTCGTCTTCGTCAGCCAAGCGATAGGCGTCGATGTGGTGGATCAGCCGTTGGCCTTGGTAGTGCTGGACGATCGGAAATGTCGGGCTGGTAACATCCGCGACGTCGATCCCCGCAGCCACGGCAATTGATTGAGCGAAGCGAGTTTTTCCGGCCCCGAGCGTCCCACGCAGCGCGATCACGACGCGAGTCGGCAACCGCGCGTGCAGCTCCGCCGCGATTTGCGACAATCGATCGAGCGTGACGCCAGTGAACTCAACCGCTTCGGACATGTTTAATGCGTGCTCCATCTATTCATTTCGGGCGAGACGCCCAAGCTTGTTTAGATGACGTTGAAGGCTCGTTGCCGAAGTAAGCCGAACTCCTTTTCCCTGATCGATTTCTTCGAATCCTTGATTGGCAACGCGACGCAGTACTTCAAGCTGCTCGACGAATTGCGAGTCGTGATCAGGCAATTTGACGATTTTATTAGACACCTGCATTCTCCCGGGTGCTGGAACACAGAACCACTCTTTTATGAAAAATCAACCAGCCACCGTTTTCATCATTCGGTTTGCCCAATCGTAGCCAGACGTTGGGGGCGGCAACGGCCGTTTTTCAGCTTCGTAAAGCTGGACCGTTTCTTCCACAATTTGACACAGTTCCGCGAAAACCGCTTTCTCGTCATCTCCATGGCAACCACCGTAAATGAGCCCAGGGCAACTGCCGACGAAACAATTGTCTTCTTCGGACCATTCAACAAGTTTCACATATCTCGTCGCAGCGTTCATGATCTGGATTCCTCAATTGCTTTGCTAACGGCACGCTCTTGGTACGTTTTTGCGTCGTCGCCTGCTTTGCCAGACAGCGTCACCGGTTTTGAAACATCTGGATGAACAAAATTGCGATGGCTGCCCTTCCCACCACGGTCCTCGAAGCCGGCCGCCTTTAGGTCGCTGATTAGCTCACGAATTTTCCTGGGCACTTGGGGCTCCGCTGTGAACAGCGTATTCATTAATTATATAAGCAGCGTAACTCCGCAAGCCAATTCTACTGGCTTTTGCGTAGCTGCATGGCAACTTCACTCCGGCGCGTTGCCGAGCCCGATCGCATTTAGGCCTGAATCGCGTTTTTGGCCGTGAATAAAGCCGCTGGCCAACATCCGCTGCAGCCCCTTTTCACCCGTGCTCCACAACCCCGTCCGACCGATGAACTTGCCGATCCGCACCAGACCCCACGACTGAGCTTGCGACTCGATCTTCGCCCAATCTTCAGCCGACATCGCCAAGATCAGCTCGAAATCTTCGCCATCGCCCAACGCGTGATCCAGCGG
>DIUH01000337.1:0-13177 GCA_002428205.1 Planctomycetaceae bacterium UBA6163 | reverse complement strand
CCGTCGCTGATGTCGATCGCGGCGTGAACCGAAACGGCATCGCGCAGGCGAGGGACCAAATCCAAACGCGGGGTCGGCCGCAAGTGTCGCCCCAGCAGACTGCCGCCGACCGGCCCGGTAACGACCAACACGTCGCCCTCGATCGCACCGCTTCGCAACCACGCCTGGCCCGTTGGCACGGTCCCCATCATCGTGATCGAAATCGACAGCGGCCCGTCGTAAACCGACAGATCGCCGCCAGCGATGGCGACGCCGTATTTTTCGGCCGCTTCCAAAATCCCTTCGTAAATGGCCGCCGCCGTTTCGGTCGCCTTGGTTGACGGCAACGAAAGCGTCACCAGCGCGGACGTCGCCACGCCACCCATCGCAGCCACGTCGCTTAAGTTGATCGCCATCGCCTTAAACCCGATATCCGCCGGGGCATGTTGGCCGAACACAAAATCGACCTGGTCGATGATCGTATCGGTCGTAGCGACCAATTGGTGGCCGGACGGAACATCGATGATCGCCGCGTCATCGCCGATCCCGACATTGACTGCCGGCAAATGACGCACTCGACCACGCAGCCAAGCCAAAAAACTCTGTTCCATCCGCTTGCAAACCTTTCGATCAATCGAGCCGACCGCCGCTTGCCGGCGATCAAAGCCTTTTCATATCGCTCCAGCGCCCACTTCGGAACCCCGCAAAGCTTGCGCAATCGCAGGCCGATGCGCGAATCGGCAATAAACGGTGGGTTCGACAGCGGAAAATTTCAGTTTTGCGCCGGCATGACGAAAAATCGTGACCTACGTTTTCAATGACGAACAGTACCGGCGTGACGGGGGCAGCAGTCCGCACGACAAACGGCAACAGGTCAGTTGCACCGTTGAAACGGTAATGTTGCTTGAAACTTGTCTACTGCAGGAACTTTATCGATGTCATTGGATCTTAGTGCGCCGCTGTTACCCTCACCAGCTCCGTTTTCCAGCCCAGATTTTATAACCACACAGCCACGAAAATCATCTAACCAAGCTTCGCCAAGTCAAACAGACTCACCCGTCGTCGATCGGCGAACATCCCGCGAGCCCGCCAAGGGATTCGAGCGCCGGCAATTCGGCAGCTCTCACGCAAACCTAACACCAGAAGCAGCCGAACTGGCCATCGCGATCGATCAATATAAGCTGGAAAATCGCCGTCGTTATATCACGTGCGAAGAAATGTTGATGGTGATCACCAAGCTGGGCTACAGCCGCTGAGCACTGGCCGTGCTGTGATCGCTGTCCAGCAACCGATCATACCAGGTCGCGCAATGATTCCAGCGCCAGCGGTTCCTTCGTTGCGAACGGCTCGCCATATTTACGATTGATGATTCGCCCCCAATAAGCGGCATCGTCGCGGAAGCGGTCGACCAGTGTCGGTGGCGTTTGATCTCGCCCCGTGACGAACTGACTCTCATAAGCGAGTATCGAGCGAAGTTTAGTGTCCCACTGGTCACTGATGTCGATGATAAAGCTTGGCTGAATCGCCAGCCGTAGGTGGATGCAATAGTAGTAGTAGAGCCTTTCGGGGTGATGCGGTTTGCCCGGCATGTCGGTCTTGCTGAGCTTAGCCCAGAACCTTGCCGCTTCGACCAATTGCGTCGCCGCGACGTGGTCCGGATGAGCATCTTCCCAATAGGGTGCAAACAGCCAACGCGGGCGCAGCGTTCTTATAAACCCGGCGATAATCGCGCGGGCTTCCAGCGTCGGTTCTAACCTGCGGTTGAGCAGTCCTGCGTTGCCTCGCCAGGTAACGCCCAGGATGTCGGTCGCCTTGTCGGTTTCGCTTTTTCGCAGCGATTCACTGCCATGCGGCGTCGGTTCGCCGCTGGTCAGGTCGAGGATGCCGACCCGCATGTTCTGTGCCAGCATCTTGACGATGGTGCCTCCCATCCCAAGCTCTGCATCATCAGGGTGCGGCGCAATGACTAAGAAGTCGAGTGGTTGGGATTCGTTCATAAGTTACAAGTTCGTAGTACCGCCTGTGGGCGGAAGTTGTTTAACCTTATACCAAGGCCGCCTAAAGGCGGGACTACAAACGGGGGCTACATCCGCTGGCTGGTCCCTTTGGTCAACGCCATAAATGCCGATTCCAAATCAAGCTCCTCTTCGCCAAAACTGCGAAGATTCACTCCGCTCTCAATCAACAACCTCGGCAGATCGGTGTAATCGCTAACCTCAGGCTTTAAGATCACTCGAACTGATGCGTCGCCGATTTCAACACCGTGCACCTTCGAATGATCTTTCAACGACGATGCGACAATCGGCAATTGATCGGCACTCGCTGGCTGGATCACCAATACCGTATGCTCCCGCACCAAACGCAACACTTCGGTCTTCGTCGCGTTGACCTTTAGTTCACCCTTATCGATGATCCCGACCTTATTACAAATATCGGCTAACTCGGGCAGAATATGGCTGCTGACGATGATCGTCTTGCCAAGCTGGCCAAGCTTTCTCAGCAAATTCCGCATCTCAATCCGCGCTCGCGGATCGAGCCCCGAAAGCGGTTCATCTAATAATAAGACTTGTGGATCATGCAACAACGTTCGCGCCAACCCGAGCCGCTGGGTTTGACCTCGCGACAATGTGTTAGCGTACGCGTCGCGTTTGAAATCGAGGTCGACGATGTCGAGCAATTCGTCGACCCGTTTTCGACGCGCATCGCCACCGATCCGATAAGCGGCCGCGAAAAACTCTAAGTACTCCACGACCGTCATGTCATCATAAACGCCAAAGAAGTCGGGCATGTATCCGACCAATCGGCGGATTTCTTTGGGGTGCGTGTGAACCGAATTGCCACACACATAAGCTTCGCCCCATGTCGGCGCCAACAATGTGGCGATGATCCGCATGGTGGTCGTTTTGCCCGCGCCGTTAGGGCCAATGAATCCGAACAAGTCGCCTTCGCCCAAGTCGAGGTCGATCGAGCGGATGGCGTACGTGTCGCCATATTTTTTGGTCAGGTCAACGGTCTTGATCACGCTGGCACGTCTCGGAAAATTAATGAAAACTGGATTCGACTGGTTAGCTCACCGCTAATCGGCCCAGCGATGGTGCGAAACTGCATCACTTTTTGACCGCTGGTGGAGCGACCGGCAACAGGACGCGAACGGCGGAAACCGATGGCCGTTCGGCAGGCAAGCCGGTTTGAAACATCGATTGGTCAAATCGACCGTAAAGGATCGCATGGCCGAACGCCAGCGAGTATGAAAGGTCCAAGCCGCCAAACGCCCGGTTGGCCAGCCCCGTATAATCGCGGCCACCGACCGACGACTCGAACATCATGACTTCGATCAATCGAGCCAAATCGCTGTGCATCTCCACGTCCCAAGACTCCAGGCGGCTGGCGCTTTCCAACGCTTCGCGACGTGTTAGATGCCAGCGAAAGTTTTTCTGGCGCAGCGACTCGATCGACTCAATCGTCTGGCCGGCGCGAAAACGTGTCGGCAGCAGATAAACCCAATTGCCGTAAATCACCGCACCGTCCAGGATATCGACGCCCAACGGATTCGTGATGCTGCCGGTCAACAGTTCGTTGCCGCGACGCTGTGCCAACCCGTCGATCTTGCCGAGCGCCGGAGTGAACGCCCAAGCCGATTGAAACCCCTTGCTGCCCGCCGGAGCGATCGGAAACTGCAACGGCATCGCAGCTAATTCGTTATCAATCGCCTTACCCACACCGCTGGAGGCGTTCGCACCTTCTGAAACACTTGCCAATTGAACCTGATAACGCGGCATCCCCCGATTTTCGCCGATGATCGAAATGCCGCCAAATGTCGGCCCGGCATAGCCGTAAGGTCGCGTCAGAACGACATCGACAAGCCCTGAATCACGCTTCTGGGCCCAGTCGGCGGACACATCGATCGATAAATCGACCCGGATTGCCATCGGACTAGAGACATGCGTCAAACTGATCGCGCGGCCGGTCGGCGGCTGCGAAACCGCTGAAATGTCCACAATTTCGATTCGATTGGTTCGCAGCCCGTTAGCGGTTGCCGCGACGCCGGTTTCCGTATCAGCGTTATCGGTCGCATCCGCGATCGCGCCGACAGGACGCGAACCGGTCAGCGAAACGACGATCGCCGCAATCGCGATGACCGACACCGGGAACGAAATCCAGCCGACCAGCGGTTTGCCGACAACGCGATTGATCAACAGGTAATCGAGCGGCCCGACCAGAGCGGCTAGGCCGAGCAGGATCAGCGAAACGACCGAGAAGGGAACGCGACTGTGCGATTCGAAACGATCGAGCGCCGCTCGCAATTGCCCCGCCAGATCGTTGTAGGGGACTGAGGTGATGGAGCGTGATTCGCGGCGTTTTTCGGTTTCGATGTCCAGCAATCCTGGATGCAATCGAGTCACCAGCGACAGCCGCTGGGGCCATGACAGCAATTCCGGTGCGTCGACTGCGAACGACGTCACGACGACTCGCCCCAGCCCCACCAAATGCTCGACCGCCAGCCGTGCCGGTTGGCGCGACGCCGTGCGGCCGAATAACAACGTGCGGCCGCCGGTCTCGGGCAGCTGGATGCCGTCCAGCGGCGACAATCGCGATTGCGACGAAGTGAATGTTTCCAATGCTGCGGGGTCAAGCCGGATCGCCACGGGGTCAGCCCCAACGGCCGTCAGTCGTGCCAACCAGGGCGACTTTTCCAGCAATAAAGTGCCGCCTTTTCCCAGCGATACGAACAGCCGTCCACCGCCATGAATCCATGCTTGAATCGTCGCAATCTGCATTTCCGATAACTCGCCCAGGATCGCCGCCCCCGGTTGGTTAATCACCAATAGGTCAACGCCTTCCCACCCGGCCATCGCGTCGGGCAATTCGTCCGCCGATTCGATGATCGACGTCGCGACCGAAGCTTCGCGCCCCAGCAGTTCGTTCTTACCAATCGTTTCGATCCCCAGTGGGTCGCCAATGACGACGATCCAAGGCTTGTTCGATTCGATCGCCGAAGCGGGAAAACGCCCCGCAGCGATCAACCGCGCATCGCCATTGTCGGTTGCGGATTCGGCAAATACCGATAGCGGAGCGGACGCGGTGCCGGGAACTGCATAAGCCCAAGTTCGATCGCGGCCTGACGAGTCGGTCTGCGGTTGTACGTACCGAACCCGAGTGCCATCGCCGTCCAACGTCTCCGCAGCACCGATTTCGACAAATGCCGATTCGGTCGCACGAGATCGATCGGCGACTCGGATCGCGGTCCAGTTTCCCGGGCGATAAACGCCGCGAATACCGACTCGGATTTCGATCCCGGGTTCATTTTCGCTCGGTATCGCACCCGGTTCTTGCCCCGCGGCCGTGATAGACGAACCGCCGCAGAGGAACGGGCCAAACGGGAACAACGAAAACAGCAGCGCCACAGCAGCGGCACGATTCAGACTGGTCATGGCTTCTCTTCGCTGGGGCAAGTGCAGACCAGACGCGAGCAGCCGGGGCAGCCCTGGCCGTACTTAGCCGACAAAGCCGCCGCCAGATCGATGTCCGCGACGTTGGCAATCGTCACCAGCCAAGCGATCACGTCGGCGAACTCTTCGGCCAAGTTCTGGCGATCGTTCCCGCGCAGCGCCGACGCCAATTCACCGACCTCTTCCATCAGCCACATGAAGGTGCCATCGACCCCGCGAACGACGTCCTTTTCGTAATACATCTGGCGAATGTGACGTTGCAGGTCAGCGATCGACAGGTCAGCGGGATCGTTGGTCGTCATTCAAACGTTTTGCAGCTGGAGCGGACAGATGATTCGTGGGGAAAAGCCTTCGTCGGTACGATTGTAACCCGACAACCGTTCTGCGGGATGGGGAGGGAAGCGTGAAAGCGGCGCACGACAACAATGGCCAATCACACGTTGATTGCTTTGTCGCAATCGGCTTTGTCGTCTAGAATGAGACCGAGGTGCAAGTTTCAGTCAACGCACAACCTTAACAATCAATCGCTTCAACATGACTTTCCCAATCGACCCCGCTGAACCTCATAGCATCATTCGTCGCGATTTTTTGAAGCGATTATCTGCGGCTTCGATCGCCGCGCTCGGCGCGGCCGCCCCGCGTTCTCTGTCGGCTAACGAATCGATCAAGGTCATTCACCCGAGTGCGACAGCAGACGCATGCATCCTGTTGTGGATGGGTGGCGGCATGGCGGCCCCAGACACGTTCGACCCAAAGCACTACGAACCGTTTCGAGTCGGGTTGCCGGTGGCGGATATGCTGAGCACGTTTCCGGCGATCGACACGTCGGTCAGCGGGCTGCAGATTTGCAAAGGGCTTGAAAATACCGCATCGGTGATGGACCGCGCGACCCTAATCCGATCCGCCGTCCAGGCCGACTTGGGCAGTATTCTGCATTCGCGTCACCAGTACCATTGGCACACCGGCTATGTGCCTCCGCAAACCGTCGCCTGTCCCCACATCGGTTCGTGGATGGCCAAAGTCTTGGGGCCGCGAAATCCGGTGATGCCAGCGTTTGTGAACATTGGCCAGCGACTGGAGGGTGTGGGCGAAAGCGAGGAGTTGAAGGCGTTCACGACCGCAGGTTTTTTCGGCAGCGAGTTTGGGCCGATGAACTTGCCCTTCCCCGCCGATGCCGCTCAATCGGTTCGTCCACCGGGCGGCATGACCAGCGAACGGTTCGTCAATCGCGACAAGTTGCTGCGACGCTTAGTCGATCAGAATCCGAATCGCAAATGGATGAGCGATTATCAACAGGAGTCGATGCTGCGATCGCTGGATAATGCTTATCGGTTGTTAAGTTCGAAGGATCGCGAAGCGTTTGATATCAGTTTAGAGCCGGAAGAAAGCCGAAAGGCTTATGATGTCAGCCATTTTGGCCGCGGTTGTTTATTGGCGCGACGGCTAGTGGAATCGGGGGCACGGTTTGTCGAAGTGACCACAGAGTATGTTCCGTTCTTGCACTGGGACACGCACGCCAACGGGCACGAGACGGTTGCCAGAATGCACAGCGAAATCGATCAACCGATCGCCCAGTTGATATTAGATTTAGAACAACGTGGGTTATTGGATCGCACCTTGGTGATTATTGCGTCAGAGTTCAGTCGCGATGCGATGATTGAAGGAGTGCCGGGTTCGAATGCGAACGATCAAGCGACCGAGAAAGTGGATGAGATGAAGGAGATGAAGCACTATGGGCTGCATCGCCATTTCACTGGCGGTTCGAGTGTTGTGATGTTTGGCGGCGGGATGAAGCGTGGTTTTGTTTATGGCAAAACGGCTGACCAGCGTCCGTTGATCGCGGTCGAAAACCCAGTCACGATTTCCGATTTGCATGCCACGATTATGACCGCGATGGGGATCAACCCCGCGACCGGTTTCGACATCGAAGGCCGCCCGTTTTATGTGACGCAAGACGCGAAGGGTAGAGCGGTTAGCGACTTGTTTAGTTAACGGAGATTTGATGCAGGGAATGTCGGTTGGCCTATTGGTCTGGAACAACTAAAAATCANNGAACTTCTTCTGCATCTCCGCGATCGCCAATCCAAAGTTTTCCGCTTCGGCGAACGTATTGTAAAAATAGAAGCTCGCTCGACACGACGCCGGCACGCCTAAATCATGATGCAACGGCATCGCACAGTGATGCCCTGCTCGCACCGCGATCCCACGCATGTCCAACCATTGTGAAATGTCGTGCGGATGCATCGAGTCGACAACAAAACTGACAATCCCCGCTCGCTCGTCGGCCGGCGGCCCAAACACCCGCACACCTTCGACAGTCGACAGGGCGTCCATCGCGATACGAGCTAGTTTTCGTTCGTGATCATGAATCGCTGGCAAGCCAACCGACCTGACATAATCGATCGCAGCGGCCAAACCGATCGCTTCAACGATCGGCGGCGTCCCGGCCTCGAACTTCTGTGGCAATTCACCGACCACGTAACCATCGGTCGAAACCGTTCGAATCATCGCGCCGCCACCCAAAAACGGCGGCATTGATTCCAATATCGATTCCTTACCATATAAGATTCCGATCCCTGTCGGACCGCAAATCTTATGGCCGCTAAAGACTACGAAATCGGCATCCCAGGCTTGCACATCAACTGGCATGTGCGGGACCGCTTGAGCGGCATCGACTAAAACCTTCGCGCCGAACTCATGCCCCAATCGAGTCCACTTGGCGACCGGAAACTCGGTGCCCAACACATTGCTGACCGCCATGAAAGCGAACATCTTTGGCCGCAATCGTTCCAAGTGATCGCGAACCACATCCGGCGAGATCTGGCCGCTGGCATCGATCGGTAAAAACGCGATCTTGCATCCGGTTCGTTCGGCCAATTGTTGCCATGGCACGATGTTGGCGTGATGTTCGGCGATTGTCAGCAAGATGTAATCGCCCTGCTTCACATTCGCATCGCCCCACGACCGCGCAACCGTATTGATCGCGGCGGTCGTTCCGGCCGTAAAGATAACTTCGACGATCGATGCGGCATTCAAAAGTTGCGCGACCGTATCTCGCGCGATCTCAAACGCCCGCGTCGACTCCTCGCTCAGCGTATGAATCCCGCGATGAACATTGGCGTAGAAGTCGCGGTAACAATCGCCCATCGCTTCGATCACCGCGACCGGATGCTGGGTGCTCGCCCCGTTGTCCAAGTAAACCAACGGCGCACCGCTGGCCGTCGCTCGTTGCAGNNATTTTTGGCGGTCGGGTGATAGCCCGGGACCGAAAAGTTCCAACAAGGACCGCGCCGATAGCTGTCGAGCCGCCTCGACCGTCATCCCCGCCACCCGCTGGACCAACATCGAAGCGGCCGCCTGGCTGACCAGACACCCCTCGCCATCGAACCACGCTTCGGCGATTTCGCCCGTGGGTGTCACGACCAAGTCGATTCGCACCCAATCTCCGCACAGCGGACTGTCGCGAAACGTCGAATGGGTCGCCGCAGGGCAATTCCCCTGATGAAACGGATCTTCATAATGCAGCAGAATCCGTTCGGCATACTCGCCTTCAAACATCTGATCGCTCCCCGCAACGATTGCAACCCTCGAGGCCTTTTTACGATACGATAACGCCATTGGGCGTTCTTGCACGCGGGGTAAACAGGCCGCCGATTGTCTTTTATAATCCACGACAAACCCGTTCATCGTTAACGCTGCCGCGAAAATCGACGCCAAGTGAATCGTAACCATGCCGCTGACCCACGCTTTCGAGTTCCTGGCTAACGACGCGGCGACCAACCTGCCGCCCGTCGTGGTGGTCGTGGGCAACGATTCGACACTGCGCAGTTGGGCGATCATCCGGACAACGAAAGACGCCGACGTGACAGTGATGGACGGCGAGACACTTCGGTGGATCGATTTGAACAGCGAACTTTCGACCGCATCGCTATTTTCCGCTGGCGAGCGACAGACGGTGGTCGTTCGCGCCGGCGACAAGGTTGTCAAAGACTTTCGTAACGAGTTGGAACAGTACGTTTCCAATCCCGGCGATGCGAGCCGTTTGGTGTTGGAAGTCGAATCTCTTCCCAGCAATACCCGATTGTACAAGGCGGCAGAAAAAGACCAGTTGATTGTCCAGTGCAGTCCGCCTCAGGTGACCGTCGGTCGCAATACGGCGCCCGACACGCCGAAGATTCGCAAGTTTCTGGTCAACCATATCGCCCCACAACATCAGACCAAATTGCCAGACGGCGCGGCCAATGCCCTGATCGAAATGGTGGGCGACAACATCGGGATGCTCGACAGCGAAATCGCGAAACTGGCCGTTCACTTAGAAGTCGGCGGGACGATTACCGAAGCCTTGGTGCGAGACGTTGTGGCGGGCTGGATCGGTAAAACGATGTGGGAGATCAACGACGCGGCGGCGAGCGGAAACGCGGCGGAGGCGTTGCGGCATATTGATAAACTGATGTCCGGCGGCCAAGTGGCTATCGCGTTGCTGCCCCAACTGGCATGGGCCTTGCGAAGGCTTGGCATGGCGACCGCAGTCGTTGATGAATGGGAAGCGATGGGCCGCAGCCCAAAGCCGCAGGATGGGCTGAAAGGGAGCGGATTTAAAGGCCGCCCAGAAGATTTTCAGAAAGCGGAAAAACAAATGAAACAACTCGGTCGCGATCGCGCCAGAAACCTAATGGCCTGGCTGTTGGAAGCAGACCTCAAGCTGAAGGGCAGCCACAGCAGCGCCCCACGCGACCGCTGGGTGATCGAAGAACTGATCTGCAAATTAGCGAAAAGGTAGGCGGATTCGAAACGTCGTGCGCACTGCCTCAAATCAAAAATCAATAATCAATAACCAAAAATAACCTCATAACCATGCATCATCCTTGCGAAACGGCAGAACGGTTGGTTTCACCTGGGCACCGTTTGCCTGGTGTGATCCGCTGGAACGAAAAAGCTCGCAGCGTTTCGATTTTGGACCAAACGCGTCTGCCTGGGGAAGTGATCTATCGCGATTGTGATACCACCCAAAAAGTGTGGGATGCGATCGTGTCGCTGGCCGTTCGCGGCGCTCCGGCGATCGGAATCGCAGCCGCCTATGGGGTCTGCGTAGCGGCTCGCGACGACGACGCTGCATCACGCCAATCGGCCCTTGCGGCGATCGATCATTTAGCGACCAGCCGGCCGACCGCCGTGAATCTGTTCTGGGCGCTGAACCGCATGCGTGGCATCGTGAACAAGGTGCCTGAAGGAGCCGACCTGTTGCAATCGCTGTTGGCCGAAGCGCACGCGATTCACGACCAGGATCGCGAGCTCTGTGCCGCCATCGGCCGCTTTGGGGCGGAACGTTTAATCCATGAACGGAGGATCTGCGAGCGGGTCGACGAACCGATTACGTTCATCACGCATTGCAACGCCGGAGCACTAGCGACCGGCGGTCAAGGGACGGCGCTTTCGCCGATTTACGATTTGCACGGGCGCGGCCGCAGCGTTCGCGTGCTGGCCGATGAGACGCGGCCGCTGTTGCAAGGGTCGCGGTTAACCGCTTGGGAGCTGCAACAAATGGGCATCCCCGTAACCGTGATCACCGATTCAATGGCCGGCTGGGTGATGCGAATGGGCCAGGTCGACGCGGTGATCGTCGGTGCCGATCGGATTGCGGCCAATGGCGACACGGCGAACAAGATCGGCACCTATCCACTCGCCGTTCTTGCGCAATACCACCACATCCCCTTCTTCGTCGCGGCGCCACATTCGACGTTTGATCTCGACCTGGCCCGTGGCGACCTGATTCCGATCGAACACCGTGGCGGCGATGAAGTGCGGCGTGGATTCGGACACCTGACCGCTCCAGCGGACTGCGAAGTGCTGAACCCCGCCTTTGATGTTACACCCGCCGAACTGATCACGGCGATCATCACGGACCTGGGCGTCATCGAAACGCCGACCGTCGAAACCGTCGGTGCGATTTTCGCCTAAGGTTGCGAGTTCCCAACGCATCACGGATGGCGCAACGGCCCACTGGATATGGATTGTCGCCGCTTTATCAGCCGTTGATCGAATGAGGCAAACTGTTAGATTCGTCTCCACAGAGTCAACTTTAGGACTGCAATAAATTTTCGTGCAATACTAACCACGGATCGTCGCAATACCATTATGATGGGGGAATCCATTAATCGGGGGCTAACCTGCGAGTTCATCGCTTCTAGTCTTGCCCCGTTGCCAAAATCAACGACCAAGGTGTTTTGCAGCTATGTCACAAGTGGTTTCGGAGACTGAGGCGTCGTTGAGCGACGATGATGTGCAGGCGGTTGATCGGCTGGGCAAAATCCATTCGCGGCTTTGCGAAGAACTGAGCCGGGTGATTGTCGGCCAACGCGAAACGGTCGACCAGTTGTTGGTCTGTTTGTTCGCTCGCCGCCATGCGCTTTTAATGGGCGTGCCCGGTTTGGCCAAAACTTTGTTGGTCAGCAAGTTGGCCGAAACGCTGTCGCTGAAGTTCAGCCGGATTCAGTTCACGCCCGACCTGATGCCGATGGACATCACCGGGACCGACATTTTGCAAGACAGCGGCGATGGCAAGCGGACGTTCGAGTTCGCGCATGGGCCGCTGTTCGCGAACATCATCTTGGCGGATGAAATCAACCGCGCCCCACCCAAAACCCAAGCCGCGATGCTGGAGGCGATGCAGGAGCAGCGGATTACGGTGGTCGGCAAAGGGTTCGACTTGCCGCCGCCGTTCATGGTGCTGGCGACCCAAAATCCGGTCGAACAGGAAGGGACCTATCCGTTGCCCGAAGCCCAGCTCGATCGATTCATGTCGTTGATCGAGTTGGATTATCCGTCGGAAGCCGAAGAGATCGCGATCGCTCGGTCGACGACCGGCGGGGCATTGCCGAAGCTGGAAAAGTTGATGACCGCGCCGGACATCATCGCGCATCAAGATTTGGTGCGTCGGATTCCCGTGCCCGATCACATTTATACCGACGTGGCACGATTGGTACGAAAAACGCGTCCTGCTGGTGGGACCGCGCCGGCATGGCTGTTGCCGCTGGTTTCTTGGGGCGCAGGGCCGCGAGCGGTCCAGGATTTGATCTTGGGTGCGAAGTCGCGAGCGGCTTTGGAAGGTTCGTATATGGTGCGCAGCGAGGATGTTCGCTTCGTCGCTCAACCGGTGTTGACCCATCGATTGATCACCACCTTTGCCGCCCAGGCCGAAGGCGTCACGGCTCGCGACATCGTCGGGCGGTTGTTACGCGAGGAATGACATGTCGACCTTTACAAACCTGTTGTTTCACATTGTTTACAGTACGAAGTACCGCAAACCATTGATACAAGCGACATGGCAAGATGAGCTTTATGGGTACATCGGTGGTATTTTGCGAGAAAACCAAGGAACGTTGTTGAAGATAGGCGGAATCGCGGATCACGTACATCTTTTGGAAAAGCTGAGCCCGACGCTGGCTATTTCCGATGTGCTTCGGGTCGTGAAAACAAACTCGTCGAAATGGATCAATGAGCGAAGCGATGTTCGTTTCAAGTTCCAGTGGCAACCGGGGTTTGCGGCGTTTTCGGTGAGTGAGTCGCAGGTGCCAGTTGTGGAGGCGTATATCGCAAACCAAGCCGAACATCATCGGAAGCGAACATTTGAAGAAGAGTTTCTTGAGATGCTGAGAAGGCACAAAATCAAGTACGACCCGCGGTACGTTTTTGAGCAGGAGATCGTTGTATGACCTGCCAACCAGCCACAACGTGGCGAAAGCACGTGA
>DIUH01000299.1 GCA_002428205.1 Planctomycetaceae bacterium UBA6163 | reverse complement strand
GCGAAGCATCCAGTGATGGAGCGGTTTCATTCGAGAAAGAATCGCCAGACTCGCTTGCTGACCAAGTGCTCCACCGGGCAATCAATGCGTCGATCAACTCTGCGGTATTGATCGGAATAAACGGCTCGATCGCCCAATGTTCGGCATCAAGGGCGACGAAATCTTCGGTGCTGGCGTACGATAAACGACGCTCGGTGTTTAGCAGATTATTGGTCGACAACACGTCCCTCGGATCAAAGCGATTCCGCAACCGAAACCACAAACCGCACAACGCGTCAGGCTATCACGCCACGGCCGCTGGCCGAAGCAGGCCAGCGGCGTGTGCCGATTCAAAACCAAGGAGTCATTCGTTGGGTCCGACCAATCCATCCGCGATCGCTTCATCAGCGGTCACGTTGCGATCGACCCCGCCACCATGTCCATGAGACGGATGCGTCGCGTCGTCGGCTGCGCCCAAGTGCACCGCGGTGTAACCGCCGCGACTCTTGAAGTACAGAATCAGGATGATGTAACAAACCAACATGAACGCCGGGAAAATCGTCACCTTAGCAAGCGCGCCTTGCTTGGCGGTTTTGATCAACTCGCCTGCTTCGGTTGCCGTTTCTTCAGGCAACGCCTTCATCTTGTCATCATCCACCGCGGTGTAGTCACCCAAGAAGTAAGTGCTGTCCTTTTTGACTTGGTCGTAAGTACCCGGCATTTCCGCTTCCATTGCCACGCGAGCCGAATCTTCCTGCATCGCACCGATCAATGGTCCGCCAATGATGCCGACGGTCAACATACCGATGCCGGCGATCGCGTTCAGCGTCACCGCGCCACCTTTGGGAAATTGCTCCGCCACAACCCCTAGCATCGTTGGCCAGAAGTATGTTTTCGCAACACCGTAAACGGTTGCCGCAATGAAGATCATTGCCATCGTTTGGACGACTGACAGGAAGTAAAGACCAACAATCGCAAGTGCCGCACACGATGCCAGCAAGCCTAGCGGCGTCAGCGCCTTGACGACTGGGCCGGCAAAGAATCGCAACACCATCATGATCGCTGATGTGTAGATCAAAACCCACAACGGATTAAAACCGGCCGCCTTCATCGGTTCTTCCATAATCCCGGTGATTGCACCATCGGTACCGAGTTCCGTGGTCGCCAGCGGCATCATAATCAAGCACAAGAAAATCATCATCGGACGGCCGAGCGAGCGGCAATAAGCACCATAAGCGGCCGACGAAACGATCACCAGCGTCCACACCACCAAGGGCGGAAACCCGAACACGTTACCCAATTCACGGAACACCAGGAATGATGCTAGCGCCGCGCCGACCACGCCGAACTCGCCAAGCATATCCTTATAGGTTGCTCCCGAACTGACGCGTTCGGAAACCGGAAACTCCAAACGGACGAGGATGATTACATAGATAACCGCGGGAATCGCGATGATATAAATTAGCAAACGCCAATCGTCCTCAGCGGCTTGACCGAGCATCAGCGTGATCAACCCGCCCAACACCAAGCCGCCCGGCCAACCGGCGTGCAGGATGTTCAACCACTGCGTTTTGTTCCTGCTGAACATCGTCGCAACGACCGGGTTAATGAACGCTTCTACCGTTCCGTTACCCAACCCTAAGATGATCGAGCCGATCTTCAACATCGACAGCCCTCGCGCTTGAGCGTCGGCCAGTGTCTCTGGCGTGATCGCATCGGACTTAACGATCGAGTAGGCGGCCAGTGCCAGCGCCGCATAGATCGAATAACAAACAAAGCTGAACAACATCGCGAAGCGGTAACCGATTTTGTCGATCACCAGACTGAACAAAATGATGCTGATCGCGAACGGCCAAATCCCCGCACCGAAAAGTTCCTGGGCTTGTACTTTGTCGAGCCCAAAATCCTTGGGCCACATCGATTCGTTATTGATCATGAACGCACGCGTAATGAACGCGAATGCGGTGGTGATCAATGCGATGAAACACCCCCAAAACATGATCAGGGATGGTTTCTGGTCAGAATCGTTCATGGGCTGGGCTTTGTCGGGAAAGGAGGAGGGGGGAAACGGGTTGGGGGCGGGACAGCACGCTTGCTAGCAATTTTGCCTAACAAGGCGGAAATGCTGCCATTAGTGCGACATAAAGTCAAGCTGGTGACCCACCAAAGCGGGTGAAGTTAGTCCTAACCCACCGGCACAATCGTCACCACCGCCCCGATTTTAATTGCCCACCTACTCGCCGACACGCAACAACTTCAACGTTTTGGCTGGCCCATCGATCTCGAACTTAAAGTTTCCCAAGAAAGTCATGCCTAACAACGGTTCGGCGCCTACCGCATTGGGTTCCAGCACCGCAGCGTCGACATTTTCGGCTTCGAACAAACCGACCCGCATTTTCGGAATCACCACGCCACTGGCCGCGATCGATCGTCCGTCGGCCAGCACTAAACGGATCGCTTGCGGACTGGGCGGAATCGAAACGCCCAATTTTGTCGCTGTTTCTGAAGGTAGAATCACCATCGACGCGCCGCTGTCCAGGATCATTGGCACTGTCACGTCGCCGACGGTCACGTTCACGAAAATCGACCCCGAGTCGTTCGTTGTCAGTGAAATTGTTTCTTGGAAAACTTCCTTTTCGACCTGCTTGAGTCGCCGATCAAGCGGGCCGATCAATTCGGCAAGGTCGATCGACTCGGCAGTTTGAAAGTTCGCGTGGTAGACCTTCAACGCGACCTGCAAGTCCTTGGCTTGCAAAGATTCTTCGAGTCGTGTTTGCAAATCGGTTAACTTATCGCGGATCATGACAACCGCATCGACATAAGCCGTTTCGGCTTCGATCAATGCTTTGCGGTCTGCGACCAATTTTTCCCGCAAGGTTGTCCGCTGTTCATCGAATTGACGCAATTTTACTGAGTTTGCGTTGATCAACCCGACCAAGCGATTGTTGGCGATCACGTCACCGGCGGCCTGGACAAGCCGAGCGTTCAGTTCGCCGTTTTGGGCGTCGATCAACCGAAACTGCTCGCCCGAAAATTTGATTTGTTCCTCGGTCGCCTTACGTGCGTCGGCTAACATTTTGACCGACCGGCGGCTCTTGGTCAGGTTTGCGATTTCACGGTTGATGTCGGCCGCCTCAAGCGAAACGATCGTTTTGCCACTGCGTTTCAGTCCGGCGTCAGCGAAGATTTTGTCAGCCTTGGCAACGATTTCATCACTGTAAGGTGCCGATCTTGGCGGCTGTGGCTTGGCTGCGTCCGGTTCCTGTGCCAGGGACGTCGCTGCGACCGCAAACGTTGTTAGACAGATGGCGAGGCGTTTAAAGATGCAAGTGGAGTGAGTTGGCACTGGGTTCACCCGGGCGGCAGCGGTGGGAAAGTTCGCATTGTCTGCGTTTCAGACGCACCAAAAGCACAAAAATCTCGATCGATTATAAAACAATTGCCAGATTTGTTGGTAACAATCGTTCAGTAAAACCAATCATTCCGGCCGAACGCGTCCACCTGTGCCCGACAAACCGAATTGACTGGTGGACGCGCCTTTACGTTGTGCTGTTATCGACCCGGGTTTTCTGTTAAGAATCGAGTTCGCCGTTGACGCCAAGCTGGTGAAAGAAGTGTTCAACCGTATGCTGGTTGTCCAGCAACCAATCGATCGACGGTTCGTTGGCGAGTGCCTTCTTCAGCACCTTCACGGTTGCTTCGCGGTGGATTTCGAACAGCGCCTTGTGGTCGATTTTGGTCAACGTCGCGACACTGGGGTCCAGCCAGACGGAATAGATGATTCCCAAATCGTTCGCCTTGGATTTATCGATCACCCCGGCGCGAACGGCATCGAGAACTCCGTGCGCGATGCCGGCTTGGACCGTGCCCATCAGGATGTTTGTGTACCGGGTGCTCGATACGGTCACCTTGCTGACCATCAACGTCGCCGGTTTCACTTGCACGTCGCTGTTAAGAATCGCGAAAACGCGAGTGTGGCCTTTTACTTGGTCGCCCAATAATGTGGCCAGCGCGGTTCCGACTGGTCCATCGAGTTCGCCGATCGCGATTTCCGGTTCGGCACATAGGTAGGGTTCGTCGCCTTCGACCAAAGCTTCGGCGGTTCGCATTCCGAGTCGCATTATCTGTCCGAGTTGCAAGGGGTGGTTTGTAGAAATTGGCCGTGATTGTGGCCGACGCTATTTGTAAACTTTGGTCGCTGGGGCGTCAAAAGGGCAAGAAGTTGCCTGACCGCGATCAGCGGCGATTTTCCTGAGGTTCGAATAGGTTCCAAACGACACACGCCAAGAATCAAGATCTGCTGGCCAATAGCCGGCAAGGTGAAGATTATAAGATTTATAAGTTTTCGTTTGTTGGCGACTGCATCAAGAAGCGAGAACACCTTCGTGTCGCTTGCGCAACCCGAAGGTGTTCGTGCTGACCTAACTGCAAGCGTCGCGGTCAATGATCCGCTGTGGGGGCGACGCTCGGGTTCGGTCGATTACCAGTTAAACTCGCTGCCGATGTAGGCACCATGCAGCAGCACCGAGTCGTTAGCTTCGTGTCGGGCATTCAAGTTTTCTCGGAACATCTCGTGCTTGATCATGCCAACCGAAGTCGCCACGCCACTGATCCCCATCACACGGTAACCGCCTCGGATCGTCCAGCAATCTGTCAATCGGAATCCGGCTCCCAAGTCGATCTCGCCCAATCCAGACAGCACCGTGCCACGATCTCGCATATCGACATGGCGGCGTGATGCCACATCAAGCGGCGATTCGTAACGAGCCGGCATGGCTTCGTTGCCGACTCGTTGACGCACTTCAACACTGTTGGCGTAAGCTCCGAATCTAGCCCCCAGTCCTAGGTTCACACGGCTGGTTAAGCAGTAATTCCAACGGCCACCGATCTGGTAACCGAACAGGTCGTTCTGCGCGTTGCTGTCGAACATCGCTTGATCGACACCGTTGTCGGCCGAAAACCGAAAGTCATCGTTGAATTGGAACCAACGAAAACCTTGTGAGAGGGCCAACTGCGACGAACCCGCACATGGCCTCTCCAGTGGTCCACCGAATCCGCCATAACCGTGGCGAGCCGCTCGGGGTGGGCAACACGCACCGCCGTGTGCACCGCCGGCACTCAACGGATTGTGGAATCCACACGATAAACCGGTTCCGCAAGCGGGCGCCAATCGACGTGCACCACCAAATCCGAACGACCAAAGGTTCAGCTCAACACCTTGGAACGAAACATCACGCTGGATCGCATAGTTCGGCATCCCATCGAAGACGTCTTTCATCGACGTATACGGTGAACCCGGATCGCCGACGGTATCGTAATACCCGATGTTTTCAAAAGCGGGCATGGCGGCATAGTAAGCCAGTGGCGCACCGGTAACCCTTGCCGTTTCACGGCCTGGGTCGAAGTTCAAATAGTTTACCGAAATGGCATACTGGCCACATCCGAAGTAACGACCAAAGAAAAGGTCGTAACCGATGCCATCGCCAGGATCGACTTGCCGACTATTCAAAAGCGTGTTGCTTGGCATACCGGTTTCAAGTACCAAGCGATGATTGGTATTGTTGGCCATTTGCCAGAACAGAATGTCGGCGCCGCCAAACCAAGGGAACAACGGCGGACGTACTGGGGCGCAATCGCCGGGTGCAAAACCGCCAGCCATGCCACTGCCGCATGATCCGGTTGCACAACTGCCCGATTCCCACGGTGCAGACGCCGCTTCCAAATAAGGCGACGGTGTAGGAACATATGAATGTCCATGAAACTGTTCGCTGACCAATGGCTCTGCGTTTGCCATTGGTCCGGCGGGTAACTGCTCCCGATGGCCATGTAACTGGCTCTCAATCATCGCAGGCGAGTCATTGCGCCGAGCCACCGAGTAGGCTGGGACGCCGTACGAAGCTTGGGGAGCCGACAAACTTGGCGGCGACGAATAAGTTTGCTGCGTCGGCGAATAATGATTTTGCGGCGGTGCGAAGCTGTATTGTTGCTGGGGCGCAACCTGAGGGATCTGTGCCTGAGGCATTTGTCCCTGTTGGCCTACATTCCGGGCGACCGGTGTTGCCGCCGTACGGAAATGCGGTGACGCGGGGTCACTCTGCGCCGGATTGGTACGTGGCTGTTGTATCGCGGCAGCGGGGTTAAAGTTGTTCCATCCGCTGGGCGGAACATAATTGCCCGACTGAGCAAAACTTGTTTGGGGAATGGCGGACAGGCTGGCGACACCGATCCCGTACGCAATGCTCTTAATCCAATTGACCTTCACGATGACTCCTTTTAATCGCTTGTGTCATTTTCGTCGGGGCCACGATTGACTATCTGAACAGTCAACCCATTGGCATACACCGCTTTTTAACGACGTGCGAATTGTTCCTTTGAAACTGATAGATGGGACAATCCATGACCCAGACGACACAATCCGTTGAGACCGGTTGAGCAGGTGTCTCCTCACCCCTCTCAGCAGGCGTCCAAAGTGCCCGCCATGGTTACAGAATCGGGAAACCTGCCTGCAAGAATTGCAATATCTGCTGATTGAAAACGAATCTTTGCCAAATCAACGGTCGTTTGCGCAATACACGGCAGGATGTGACAACCTGGAAATGTCAACCTGCTGATTAGGATCGCGATAACCGGCAAGGCTTGATCACGTTGGGCGTCAGATTCGACCATGTGGCCGCTGGGCGATAAAATCTGCGTCAGGTTTTTTGTAAACCTGCTTAACCGCTAGTTGAATCGGGTAATGACGCCATGATGGCGATAGCGAATGCCGTCGCGTGAGTCCGACACGATCCAAAACTGATTTGAACTTTTTGGATTCCGCATTGCGATGCCCACTGGGCCGCACGACTGTTCAGCTTTATCGACGGTCCCTGAACGGTATCCAGGTTGACTTCAATCTGGTTCCAACGAATTCCCTGGGGGCGACCGCGAAGCGCCTTGACGGTCGCCTCCTTGGCTGCCCAGCGTGCCGCATATTGTTGGATCGAAAATGCATGTCGGCTGCAAAAATCGACCTCATCAACCGTATAAACACGCTCCAAAAACAGTTCGCCATGCCGTTCAATCATCTTCGCGATCCGCACGCATTCGATAATCTCGGTTCCGATCCCAAACACATTCATAGCGTTAAACCGCAAGCCTTTTTGGCACGCCCGACAACATCGCCGGCGACCGTTCGAGCCCGGTGAGCTCCGTCCCGAAGCACCTGATGCACGTAATCAAGATTCTTTTCTAAGTCGTTTCGTCGGGCGCGAGCGTCAGCAAAGTAAGCTTCGCTCGCCTCAGCAACAGCCTTCTTCACTTCGCCATAACCGAATCCACCGCGGCGATACATCGCGGCCATCGATTGAATCTCCTCTGGGCCAGAGAATAATCGATACAATTGGAACAGATGATCGTCATCGGGCTCCTTTGATTCTTCCATCGCACGACTATCCGTCACGATTCTCATAATTTGTTTTCGGATCGATTTGATGTCGCCGAACAAGGGCAAGGTGTTGTCATAACTTTTGCTCATCTTCTGGCCATCGGTGCCAGGGACTTTCGCGCCATGTTCCAGCGTCTTTGCCTTGGGCAGGACAAACGTTTCGCCGAACTGATGGTTGAAGACCCCAGCAACATCACGGCAGACTTCAATATGCTGGACTTGGTCCTGGCCGACGGGAACGAGCTGCGAATCGTAAGCTAGGATGTCAGCCGCCATTAAAACCGGATAGGTGAACAAGCCTGCGTCCGCAGTTAATCCTTTGGCCTTCTTTTCCTTAAAAGCATGGCAACGTTCCAGCAGACCCATCGGCGTGCCGGTCATCAACAACCACGTCAATTCGGTGACTTCGGGCACCGATGATTGGACGAACAACGTGGCCTTGGCTGGATCAAGCCCCAACGCGAGCAGGTCCAGTGCGGAATCCAACGTGTTTTGGCGCAGCACCGCAGCGTCGCGAATTGTCGTTAATGCGTGTAGGTCGGCAATAAAATAAAAGCCGTCATGCTCACGCTGCAGTTCGATGTATTGAGCGATCGCCCCGAAAAAGTTGCCCCAATGTGGCCGACCGGTTGGCTGGATGCCGGAAAGAACGCGCATGTCAGTGGTAGTTGAGCGGTGTGTGGTTGAATAACGAACGACACACAGTTTTGCGTCCAAGCGGTAAGTCGAATACCCGGCGACTGGCACACGCGGGTTTTTTTCCGGCGTGCTCGGTCGGTATTTCGGTGGAGATTCTCGGCGATGCGGAGTAGAATAAGGGCGATTGTTGAAACGCTATTCGACTCGTGTCCCTCGTCCCCAGCCGTCCCGAAAAAACGATGATTCGTACGTTCACCTTCGCCGGACTCGCTTGCCTGGTTGCCTTCGTCTGCCCAACCAGCAGCGCCAAAGAAATGCTGTCGCCATACGAGGCCGAACGGATCGGGATGGTCGAATCATGGCACCGGCAAGTCGGCGCAATCGGCGGGGCCGAGGCGATTGTCGACATCCAGATTTGGGTTCAGAAGAGCATCCAACGCGAGTATATCGAGGTTTACACCAAAGACGCGGCTTCAGGCGGAGTGGTTACCGAGCGAATTTCGCTGGCTAAAAAGGATTTGCAAGGACGCCCGATCGGTCAGGCCGAGGCCGAGCGGATGGCGAAGATGAGCATCCTGAAACTGAAGCGACGAGGTGTTGATGCTGGCTTTCGCCTAATCAAGGTCGACGAAGTTCGGCTTTATTCGCTAACAGCCGATGGCAACCTGACGGCCCTGGATGCCGAAACCGGCGAACAAATGTGGTCCGTTCGCTTGGGGCGTCCCGACAGAGGTTACTCGACATTGGGGATCGACGACCATTTCGTCACCGTGTTGAACGGTTCGTCGATGTATCAAGTGTCCGCGATGCAAACTGAAACCGTTGATGAAGCCGGATTCCGAACGATTGTCCCGGCGGGACGACCATCCGAAGCGAAACGGATTGACGGCGTACCGTTGCATGGCGCCGTAAACTCTCGCGGACACGCCCTGATAACGACCACACGCAAAGGAATGGAAACTTACTTGTTGGGCAAACCGACGGTCGAGCCGGGTTTCGAAATGTTTTCTGGTAAAGCGATCACCAAACCTGCGACATTTCCGAATTCCGATCGTGTCATGTGGCCCACCGACAGCAGCTTTGTCTATGTCGTCCAAACCGGCGATAATCCGTCCGCCGTTTTTCGTCTTGGTGTCGATGGCAATGTCGAAGGGGGTGTCGCGGCCGCCAGCAATAATCGATTCTTTTTCGGTTGTACCGGTGGTCGTGTCTACGCCGTGGACGCGTCCGAGAAAGGCACTGTGCTGTGGAACCAGAGCTACGGGGAGCCGTTTTATCGAGTCCCGTTTGTTACCGGCGATAAAGTCTTGCTGACCAGCGGATATGGAAGTTTGCATTGCTTGAGCACCGAGAAAGGAACCCCCGTTTGGAATCGCCCAGCTACCGACGTCGACCAAATCTTCGCACATGTCGGCGAACAACTTGTCGGACGCGATCGGCAACACCATCTCGTGCTGGTCGACGAAGCGACCGGCAATGTTAATGGACGGTTCAATTCGATTTTTGTCGAAAAGGTTGTCATCAATCAGGATACAGATCGATGCTATCTGGTCAGCAAAGGCGGTATGGTTCAGTGTCTGCGACCGAGCGAGAATGAATTGCCGGTATTTTTACGTACCATCAATCCACCGGGAATCGAGTCAGACGAATCGACCGATCCGAAGAAATCGGCTTCGGGCCAGCCGAACGCGGCACCCGTTGATCCATTTGGCGTCGGAACCGATCCCGCAACGCCCGGCGCAGATCCATTTGGCGCCGGCGCTGGCGAACCGATGGCCGATCCTTTCGGTGCTGCCCCTGGTGCCGATCCTTTCGGTGCTGCGCCCGGGGCCGACCCGTTCGGTGCCGCTCCGGGCGCCGACCCGTTCAATTAATGTTCGGCTTGCTGCCGTCCAATCGCCAAGCCGACGGATGATTTTCAACTGCGAACGGTTTGTCGGCAATCAATGCCTACTGGCCGCTGTTTTCACCAATGCAATACAGCATCTCGCGTTGTGATCCGTCGTCACCGACATGCGTTATACGGTGGAAAATCTCGCCGCCACAGATCGCCGGCGATGCCATCACCAAATCGCCTAAGCGGTTTTTGGCAACCTGAACGAACTTGTCTGGTGTGGCCTGATAAACGAAAAACTCGCCCGCTTCGTTGCTGATGAAAATCTTGTCGCCGACCAACACCGGCGACGACGAGAACGTGCCACCCAATCGAGCCTTCCACATCTCTTTGCCCGAATCGGCCTTCCAGCACATGGCGATGCCCGCGTCTAATACGCCGTACAAAAAACCTTCGCGAATCACCAGCGAAGGCACATACAACCGTTCGCTGTTTTCCCAAACCTTTGTTGTCGATCCGTCTGCCGCAATCGCTGACATGTGATTCGTCGGATAGCCGCCGCTGGTGTAGATCAACTGGCCATCGGTTACCGTCGACGTCACGCATTCTTCTGTCGCTCCGGACGTTTCCCAGTTCGTTTGGCCGGTCAAAGGATCGTAACTGGCCACCTGGTTGCATCCGACCATGATCACTTGATCCTTCCCAGCAACATTCAAAATGATCGGCGACGGGTAATTTGGTAATCGCGGACGATCGCGTCGCCATACGATTTCGCCGCTGGCTCGTTTCAGCCCCGCAATCGCTCCGCCGCCTTTGTTGTCCGCCGACACGATCACCAAGTCTTGATAGATTGCCGGCGACGCACCATAACCTTGGTGCACCACGTAATCCGATATCTTGGTTTGCCACAAGATTTTGCCGTCAACATCGAGGGCGGTGGTGACCAAAGTGTCTGAGTTCGGAAAGTTAATAAACACTCGTTCTCCGTCGCACGCTGGCGAACTCGAAGCGAGCGTCGATTTGCTGTTTTTCTTCATCCCGCCGCTTGGATGAACCACCGTTTTCCAAAGCTGATCGCCACTGGATCGGTCGTAGCAATGCACGGATTGCGATCCGACCGATTCATCCCCGGTAGCCAGAAAGACGCGATTTCCGACGATCGTCGGACTGCCGTATCCTCGGCCAGAAACTTCGGCCTTCCAACGAACATTCTCTGTTTCGCTGAACTTCGTCGGCACTTGCTGGTTAGCGTCCGCTGTGCCGTTTCGCAACGTTCCCCGCCACCAAGGCCAGTCCGATGCCGCGACCGAGACCCGATCGTCGACACGCGGAGATTGGCCGTGTGAACATGTGAGCGGAAAAAGTCCAAGAAAAAGTACGGCGACATTGCACAGATTCGTTCGCATCGACGAAGCCTCGTGAGCTGGGGGTGGGATTAAAGGGCAGGGTTTCAGCAAGTTGCTCAGCAGCGACATTTGAAACCCGTTATCTTACTGGCAACGGCGACAGTTGTCCGCAGTCAACAGGTCGGGTCATGTCCCGGTGCACCAGCAGGCGACGGTTCGCTTCAGTTTTCGGATAGGTTGTCAATCTCTACCCCTCCCTGCTGCCGTAATGCTAGATCATGCAACGGTCGCAGGCAAACTTACACCGCACTCAGTATGAAACCCCAACGTGCCACGACTCTTATCGTTTTCCTATCAGGACTGCTATTTCAATCAACCACCTTCGCCTACCAAACCACTAAAGATTTGTCGCAACCGATATCACGAACCGCACGCAACCTGCTCGGATGGAAGGTAATGGTTGATGACCGCCTGCAGAACTCGGATCCGTCGCAAGCATCGACTGCGAACAGCGAATTGGGTGACACGGCGATTCGGTTTTTGGAAGCGAAGTTATTTGAAATCACTGTCGTTGTACCGCCCAATCGCTTGCGACAATTACAACAAGTGGTCATCGTGTTGGATCTCAACTGTGGCAACCTTCGATCGATGCAGTATCACCCCAGCGCCGGATGGTTAGTGGCAAACGGATACCCGGCCGATCTGGAAAAGTGTGTGCATCTGCCACGCGCCGCCGATGTCGCGACCAAACGAAATATCAATCAGCAACCTTGGGTGATTTTGCATGAACTAGCACACGCGTTTCACGATCAAATACTCGGATTTGACGACGCGCGCATCGTCGCCGCTTATGAACGTTACAAACGCAGCGGCGCTGGTGAAAAGGCGATGTTGTATGACGGTTCGATCGTTAAACATTATGCCTTGACCGACCATAAAGAGTTTTTCGCCGAAATGACCGAAGCTTTCTTCGGCACTAATGATTTTTACCCCTTCAATCGTGCCGAATTAAAACAGCTGGATCCCAGCCTCTATCGGTTGTTGGACGAAATCTGGAACGAATGAAAAAGGCCTAGTGCCGCAACTTAAGCAGGTCGGCACAAGTCTTTCGGTATAATCAGCCGCTCGAGCGTTAGCCCCGGTTCCTACCAACCGTCGCTAGCGGGCTGTTGATTTAATGTCTTATTGCGAAATTAGCGGCGGCATCCCAACCCGGCGCGTGAGTTTTGAAGTTGCACTTTTGTGGTTTCGGATAGAGATCGCGTGTAATTTGCCGTGCTTATCATAACCCTATGTGTGAGCGAGGGACTGGACACGCACGTCGCCAAAATGACATAAGTCGTTCGCTCGCTTACGCTTTTTGAATTTGCACGAAGCAACAGTTCGTTTGCGTGAAGGTCGTGAAATCGTTCGGTTTTCGTCCTCGTGCTCAGCGACAGCGGCAATCGTACTCCGGGCACTCGCCGCGAGTACGATTACGAGCACCATTTCATTGAGCACGAGCACGATTGACCAACGAAAAGTGCAACTTCAAAACTCACGCGTCGGGTTATGGTCAACATTAACTCCAAAAGACGGCACTAGCCACCGATCAAAGCTCGGACGGCTGATGCGATGTCGGGTTTTCGCATCAGCGATTCTCCAACCAAAATTGCCTTCACGCCACCATCGCCCAACATCCGCACGTCGTCTGCCGTCGCGATCCCGCTTTCGCCTACAACCAAACGATCTTGTGGGATCCGCTGGCGGAGCCGCAGCGTGTGGTGCAGGTCGACTTGAAAGGTTCTCAAATCGCGGTTGTTCACCCCGACCAATCGGGTTCCGGTGGCCAGTACTGCGTCAAGGTTTTCGACATCGTACAGCTCGATCAGCGTTTGCAATCCAAGCTCTGACGCTTCGTCATGCAATCGCTTTAATTCGTCTGGCGACAAACATTCGGCAATCAGCAGCACGCAATCCGCGCCCACGGCGCGAGCTTGCAATAACTGATAAGAATCGACAATGAAATCCTTTCGCAGCAGCGGCAGGTCGACGCTTTGGCGAATGGCCGCCAAGTACTCCAGCCGCCCTTGGAAAAAAGGCTCGTCAGTCAACACGCTGATGCACGCCGCGCCGCTGGACTGATACGTTCTTGCGATCGCCACCGGGTCGAAATCGGCGCGAATCAACCCAGCCGAAGGGCTCGCTTTTTTCACTTCGGCGATCAAGCGGACTTCGGTGCCTTGGGCAAGGGCGGCATAAAAATCACGAACCGGCGGCGCGTCGTGAATCGCCCGCACCAACTGGTCCGCCGGGACGTCGGCCTTGTCTTTCGCGACCGTTTGACGTGTAGTCGCGACGATTTTGTCCAGGATAGTCGACAAAAGAGTTGCCTCGGGCCGGTAAATCAGTGGCGGAAATGTCGTCGACCGGTAAACACCATTGCGATGCCATGTTGATCGCAAGCCTGGATCACCTCGTCATCGCGGCGCGATCCTCCAGGCTGGATAATCGCAACGATGCCGGCATCCGCGGCCGCTTGAATCGAATCGGCGAACGGGAAAAACGCGTCGGATGCCAAGATCGATCCAACCGCACGATCGCCCGCCTTCTCGATCGCGATTTCAACACTGTCGACGCGGCTCATCTGGCCCGCTCCCACGCCGACCAGCGAAGTGTCTTTGGCCAAGACGATCGCGTTGCTTTTGACATAGCGAACCATATCCCAAGCGAAGGAAATGTCTTCCCACATCTCGTCGGCGACGTCGGTGTCGGTCACGGTTTCCCACTGCAACGGAATCGAAGGTAGGCGATCGGCATCTTGCACCAGCACCCCGCCGCTGATGAAGCGCCGCTGCATGCCGGTCGCCGGTTCGTCCAATCGGCCGACTTGCATCAGTCGCACGTTCTCTTTCCAGCGTGGTTTGGATGTCAACACGCCAACAGCGGCCGCTTCGAAATCGGGCGCGACAATCGCTTCGATAAACAGCCCCGGTTCGCACAACGCCTCCGCAGTCGCCAAGTCGACCGTGCGGTTAAAACCCAGTACCGATCCGAACGCACTCAGCGGGTCTCCCGCCAACGCCTTGCCGCACGCAATCGCCAACTTTTCACCAGTCGCGGCACCACATGGGTTGTTGTGTTTGATCACCGAAGCCGCTGGCTGAGCCATTCCCCGAACGATCTCCAGTGCAGAATCAAGGTCCAGAAGGTTGTTGTACGACAACTCTTTGCCACTGATTTGCCGAGCCGAAATCAGATTCGCCGTGCGGACGCTCGGGTCGCTGTAGACAGCGGCCCGTTGGTGAGGGTTTTCTCCATAACGCAACTGCGCCTTTCGGCGTAACGAGAAATGCAACGTCGTCGGAAAATCTCGCGACATCGTTTCTCCCGCCAAGAAGTCAGCAATTCCCCGATCGTAAGCCGCAGTGTGCTCAAAAGCTTCCAAAGCTAACTGGCGTCGCAGTTTCGTATCGGTCCCGCCATTCGTTTCCAGCGCCGAAAGCAGTTCGCCATACTGCTGGGGGCTGGTCGCGACGGCAACGTAAGCATGATTTTTGGCTGCCGCACGCACCAAACTCGGACCGCCGATGTCGATCTGTTCGACCACTTCGTCACGCGTCACACCGGTTCGACTGGCCGTTGCCGCGAACGGATACAAATTGACGACGATCAAATCGATCGTGTCGATGTCATATTCATCGATCGCTTCCATGTGGTCCAAGTTATCTCGTTTGGCTAAAATGCCGCCGAAAATTTTCGGATGCAAAGTCTTTAAACGCCCGTCCAGCATCTCGGGAAAACCGGTGTATTCCGCGACATCTTCTACGTCGATCCCTGAACTTTGCAGGTGAGACCGCGTTCCACCCGTGCTGAGGATCCGCACACCAGCACGCCGCAAACCCATCGCCAAATCGACGATCCCAAGTTTATCGCTGACACTCAGGATGGCGGTTCGAATCGGGACAACGTCTGACACAGTGATTTTCGTTATGCAAAAGGATCGAAAGGCGGGCACCATCAAGCGGGCGCCAAGCGGACCAAGTTTTAGTCGAATGCATCCAGATAGCAACCGGAGGCGTGGTTAGGGAATCCAAGTTAATCGGTCGCAGCGGCGTCACGATCGCTGCACACATTACGGGTTACCTAATTCCTGCCGCCCGGTGAATCGCCATCCGAAGCAGGATGATGCACGTCGGACCATGCGTTATTTCACCCGCGCACACCGCTTGGACCGCATCATCCAACGACATGACAACCGGTCGAATCAACTCGGTCGGTTCGGGCGTCGCCGCTCCCTTCTCGATCCCTGTGGCAACAAACAATGCCGTCGGCGAATGGACACTTGCGGTGAACGGATCGGTAACGCCCAAATGGATTAAATGTCGAGCCGTGATCCCTAGTTCCTCAGCCAATTCGCGATGTGCCGTCTCGGTCGCGGTGTGCCCGGGCTCGATTCCGCCGCTAACACCCTCAATCGTTACCCGGCCCACCGCATAATGAAACTCCTCGGTCAAATGCACATGCCCGTTATCGTCAATCGCAACCACGCACACACCGGGTTTGATTGCGACGATCGCATAGCTGCCGTCCAACCCATCGGGCCGCACCACTTCATCGCGTCGCACGCTCACCCAAGGGTCTTCATACATCACCTCCGAAGCTCTGATGTGCCACGGCCCGTGCGGCCGCAATTCGCCGTCTTTCTCCGTCGCATTTTGGACGTCGTTGGTAGGTTGATTCGCATTCATTTCGCCCATGATCCGTTTCTGTTTCTCTCATTGTGGCAACAACCAAAAGCGATCGCGTTGTTTCGCAATGCCCTCAGCCCCAATTGCCCAGATCTCTATGCGTTTGCCTGTTCTACGATCCGCTACGCCACGAATCTTAATTCGGATCGCTCTTCGTTTACTCGATCGGCCGTCCTCTCCAATGTCGAGTTGTAAAGCAATCTCGTGCGCAACACCAAGCTGGAATCTCGCTTGAGGATAAACCGGAACGGCCAACTCGGCGAGTGACCATCGATCGATCTGAACAGTCATCCATCCATCGTTCTCATCACCGCGGTGCGAATACTTCGACACTATGTCCGGCAACGTCGCCAGCGCCGATTCATGCACCTGAACTTCCACACGACTGGTGTGCGGCGAATACAACGACCAGGACAGCCAGTGATCCCAATATCCATACAACTCGCCACGCGGTAACCGTTCCAGCATCGGCAACAAGATTGCCGCGATCACCAGCGTTTGTGCAAAAACACTAATGCTAGGCGGACGCGACGATAAACTCCCTTTATCTGATTGCTGACTTGTGCCGTCACGCACAACAAACAACAACCACGACTGTACCGCAAGATAAAGATTCCAAACCAACACGCCGGCGCTGTGCCCCAGCCCCAGCGGTCCCAAGATGCCGAATAACGAAATATGCATCGTGATCGCGCCGATCCCGCCGACGCGGCGAGTCTTGGGGAACGCAATCAGCCCCGCTATCACCAACTCAGCTATTGGCAGCAGTACAACAGACGATTCGATCCACCCTTTCCAGCGACCTATTGCCGCACCTCCGTCGTCTGGCGCACCAGCAGGCATCAGCGTATTCACGAGGCTCGGACCGACGGTCTTCAAGAACTGTTGATCAAATTTCCCTAACGCCGAATAAGCATAAATACTGACCGCCAGCCAAATCATATAACGCCGCGCCGCATGCGGCGCGGCCGCCGTAAACAGGATCGCATACAACCACCCTTGATACGCCCACGGTTGCAATCGATGTTGGTTGCCTACAAAAAGGGTCACGAACGAAATCGCAATCAAAGCCATCGGCCGCCACGAAATCGCACTGTCACGCCGCAGCATCACGGCCAACAATGACGCCACCAAAGCGGCCAATGACACGGCATCGACCCAAAATACAAGTTCGCTTGCCAGCGATACCATCGGCACTCGCGGGAAAGCGACGACCCAATCGCCCGCCTCGGATGCCCAATGGCGTGACGCAATCCAAAGTCGATGGCTTGCCAGCAACAACACCAGCATCGCGCCAGCCCAAATTCGTCGAAGCAGCAGATCAGACCTATTCATCAAATCACAAAAGTTCCACCCGCAACCAGAATTGAATCTTTAACGTGGCACCGGATACGTACCGGCGATGCGGTCATTCAGACTGTCCGTTGGCCGCAACATTACCAGAATCGAAATGATGATGCCTGTGATCACCAATAAACCGACCAGAATGTTGGAAACCCACAAATACAGAGGAATCCAAAGATCCGTGATGATGATCATGCTTGCGATGACAAGCAACGGAAAATGCACCACCGTTGAACGGACGAAATGTCGCAAAAATCCAGCACTCCTGCCGCTGCTATCAACGAACCGTATACCAGCGATCCATGCTGACCATCCGCCGCGAAAGATCACCCCCCACAAAAGGCTCGCCAATAAAGTCGCCAGCCCAAGCAGAAATACTCTTTTGGGTCGTTGAACGGTTGCGGCCTTCCCGTCATTGGCACTTTCAATCAATTTGCCCATCCATTCTGGCGTCGCCGTGTGCGTTGCCTTCGTAGTGTTCGCCGGAAAAAATTGATATTCTTTTACCGCCCCCTCGTCGTCGTAGGTCACATTGAACCCAAAGCTGTCGCGGCTACCGACAATTTGCTCGTCAACCAAGTTCGTCGTCAATAATGTTTTCTGAATCGTACCGGCTCCTTTCAAGCGCGTTTGAAAAACCTCGATGCACTGCTGATCGATTTCATCAGCAATTTTCGGCAGATCCTCGCGTTTGGGCACTTGTCCAAAGTCGGTGTTCCAGCTGGCGATGAATCCCGCATAATTGCTCTCATCCGCAGCAATTCGTCGCAATATTTCTCCGCCCGCCATCGCGTCATAAGCAACCTGTGCACCCACTTGATTGCCCAGTCGGATCAGAGACGCTGTGGCACCAAATACCGGTGACATCAGCAGCAAGGAAAGCATCACCTGGACCATTCGGTGCTTGCTTTCAATCTTGGTCGCCAACGCTTCGCTAGCTGCTAAATCATTTCGCAACATCTCGATCGATTCAAAGGCCGGCAGCGAAACGCCTGTCAGTCGGTCGATCAGTTTTCGAGCATGGATCGGCAACGGTTCACGTACCATCAACGCCCTATTTTTCGCCGAAGTGGCGTTTGCATCTTCGGCCGGTGGCAAGGTCTGCCCCGTCAGCGCGATTGTGGCTATTCGCCCAGCGACATCAAGCGACCCCAGCGAGCCACTTGCACCGTTTTTCGAGGCGGTTGCACCATCAACAACTTCGTCGTCTGGCTTAAAATCTAACCACGGATCCAGCACAACCAGGCGCCCGCGCGCATCCAGCCAAATTTGGTCCATCGATTTGATAGACGGCATCGATCCGTCATGCTGTGCTTGAGCCATCTCATCACAGAATTGTTTTAAAATCGCTCGCGTGTCCTGCCAATTTAGCGGGTGGTCGCGGCCAACCCACTTTGCCAACGGCGCACCATCGATCGCGAGGTATGCGTCCCAGGTCCCGTCCGCAAACGTGCCGCTTTGGACGTGCCTTAGCCTGGTTGTGCGATCCAAATGGATCGATCCGCTGGCGGGTTCCAGTAATTGGCGGTCGCTGCGCCGAACAATCCAAACCCGCCGGCCAAGTGAGACATCTTCTGCCAAAAACGTATCACCAGCAATTCGGCCTAGCGTTTTGAATCGTCCGAATGCGCTTGGTGTCGTTCCATCTGCAGGGTGTACGTCAAATTGGCTTGGTTTTACTGTCGTCGAAAACTGATCTCGCCCAGCGTCTATTCGCTCGATAACCCGAGTCCCGCTAAGCCAATCTTGCAACAACGGTCGATCAGCGCGTTTACCGATCGTGACGAACATCAAACCATACCCAACTACGTATCCCACCGCAGACAATGCAAATGTAATGGCAGAAGGTTCGGTATATCCAAGGATCCTTAAGACTATATCGCTGCCGTATCCGATCAAGGTCACGAAAATCGCGGTGCGCAAAATAATGCTGCGCCAACTTGCGGATTCAAGATTTTCGTTGTCAACAACCTTGATTTTGAATAGCTGTTTTCCTGGTGTGGCGCCCTTTAGCTTTTCGAAAAACAGGAAATACGCAAAGATTACGGGTAAGAATCCATAAACAAAAGCAGGGTGTTTTTCGCCGGCCAAGAATATCTGAGGCGCGATTGAAAGCATGACCACCCATAGAATCGTCGAATAGATACCGACGTCGATCGCGGTTGCCGCAATTCGTTTACCCAGCGTTACCGACAACAACTGGCTATGGATCAGCGGGCGTATCGCCGCAATCAACTCCGACATCGTTTGAAACCGCGTCGATCGATCCCGTGACAATCCTTTCGTTACCAAGCGGTCAACTGCCAACGGTATGTCACTGACGTATTCACGAACGCTCTTCGGGTTTTCTGAAACGATTCGCGCGATCGTCTTGGTTGGGCTGTCCGCCGCAAACGGGGCTTGAGCGGTCAGCAAATAATACAAAGTCGCGCACAACGAGTAGACATCGGTGCGACCGTCAAGCACTTCACCGCGAATCTGTTCGGGCGAAGCATACAATGGTGTGCCTAGAAAGCCGCCCGAGGATGTCAAATCCGACGGCGAAACGACCGACCTCGCCAGGCCAAAATCACCTACCTTGACTCGGCCATTTCCTTCCAAGTAACAGTTCGCCGGTTTGACGTCGCGATGAATCAGCCCATGCGAATGAGCTTCGTGCAATCCTTCTGCTAAATCGAGTATCAAGCGAAGCGCTTCTTGATAAGGGATCTGGCCACGTTGGACAACGAGATCTTTTAAGGTTTCACCTGACATCAGCTCCATGACGATGTACGGGCATCCGTTGTCTGTGTCTGCTGCACGCACGAACACGCACCGCGGGTGATTGATCGCACTGGCGATCGCCCCTTCCTGCTTAAACCTTTCGATCGACTCCGTCGACCGCGACCAACTTGGCGATAACAATTTCACCGCAACCGACTGGCCACTTGAATCGATGCCTTCAAAGACATGCCCCATGCCGCCAGCACCTAGCAATCGCCCCAGTTGAATATCGGCAATCGTCTGCGGTTTACCGGCCGAACCGGTCATCCGCTGGCCACCACGGATCGACGGCGTTTCGCTTGACGGTGCCAATCCCAGTGCGCTAAAGTCGGTTGTGGCGTCCAGCGCGACCGGGCGAACTTCCGCAATCAACGCCTCAAATTTATCGCCCCCAAGGTCATTACCGGTTTCCCGTTGATCGTCTAAAAACTCCAATAAAGCCGGTCGGATGCCGCGATATCGAGCCAGCCAAGCCTTCGCGTCCAATGGCCTTCCCGCATCGACAGCCCGTAAATACTCGGCAATTGCTTTGTTTACCAAAGCGTCCTGGCTGGTTTCAACCGAATCGACGTCGTCGAAATCACGCGAATCATCCTCAATCACGAACAACGCTCCCGGGAAAAAAACAGCCCCACCGCCCCCGCTTGGTGGACGGTATTATTGTAGCGTATGGTAATCACTGGTCCCAAAGGTGTTCTACTGCCAGACACCGGTTGAATTGTGGCGCATTTCAAGTTTTTCGCTCGTTTGCGAGCGGCAGCCCAAACAACCGTTCCCGTCGGCTTGCGACGCTAAACATGCTGTGATCAGTAAACTTTTCGTTTATTCATTTTCCATCCCAGTGGGAAAAAACTACCGTCTTTGACAACCGGCCTTTTGGGGCCACCAGATTACTTTCAAGCGAAACAGCCATGTCCATCGGTGTGCGTGTTCAATCGATCCTTAAAAAACTGCTAGTTGCCTTTGTCTTGTTGTTCGTGTTCGCCGGATTCTTATCCGGTTCGGTGTATTGGTGGTGGTTTAAGGCGCCTTATCAGGTTGTCGCCGACGTCGAGTATGGGCGGCGCGGCGATAAGCCATTGATTATGGATGTTTATCAACCGCCCAGTCCCAACGGCGCTGGTGTGGTGCTGGTCGTAAGCGGCAGTTGGAAATCGAGCGAAAGTTCGGTGCAACCGTTCTTGTTCGCACCGTTCGTTCGACGCGGATACACGATTTTTGCCGTTCGTCACATTTCTCAGCCAGAGTGTTTGGTGGGCGACATCGTTGATGACATGCATCGATCCGTAAGGTTCATCCGCTATCATGCGGCTACCTATGGTGTCGACCCAAATCGAATCGGGGTGATCGGTGGCAGTTCCGGAGGCCACCTTTCGCTGATGCTTGGTACCCGTGGCGGCCCAGGCGACCAAGACGCAGAAGATGAAATTGACCGGCAGTCGAGCGAGGTTCAATGCGTTGCCTGTTTTTATCCACCAACCGACCTTCTTAATCTAGGTTCGTCAACCGAAAACCTGGGTGATGGCGGTCCACCGAAAAGCTTTCGAAAAAGCTTTGGGCCGCGGGGAGAAACCATCGAGCAATGGAAAGTGCTCGGGCGCGAGTTATCACCAATCTATCACATTACCCCACGGATGCCGCCGACTTTTATTGTGCATGGCGACGCGGATACACTCGTGCCGC
Organism: Planctomycetaceae bacterium UBA6163; assembly: GCA_002428205.1. GTDB lineage: Bacteria > Planctomycetota > Planctomycetia > Pirellulales > Pirellulaceae > UBA6163. Next base: position 1,468 of record DIUH01000299.1, on the reverse strand, counting down.
TCGATCAATCGCAACGTTTCGCCGATGCGGTTAATGAACTCAACGCCAAAGGTGACAGCCGTGATTCTGTTGCGATCAAACTCGACATTCGCAGCGGTAAGGGGCACGGATGGCCAACCATGATTCTTGATATCCCGCGTTTTGCTGATTGGTTCGACCAACATCTGTCCACTAAAAATTAGGCCACCCGAACATGCAAGCGTCAACCAAAATCAATCGCCGAATGATGCTCGCGGCGTCAACCACCGCGGCGCTTTGCGGCGGTGCGAAGGCAATCGCAGACCAAAGCTTCCGCAAGATTCGCATCGCCCAAATCGGGACTTCTCACGCCCACGCGTCCGGAAAGATGGAAGCGATCCTTCGGCTAAAGGAGTTATACGAAGTGGTGGGCATCGCTGAACCGATCCGGTCGCAAGTGGCCACCGCAAAGAAGCAAGATGTTTACAAGAACTTGAGGTGGATGTCCGAAGAGGAATTGTTACAGGATTCCTCGATCGAAGCGGTGGTTGTCGAAACCACTTTAGATGATTCTCCACGAGCCGCATCGGCATGCATTGAGGCCGGAAAGCATATTCATTTGGATAAGCCCGGCGCGGTGTCACATCCCGATTTCTCAACTTTGCGAAGCCGCGCCCAGGAAAATGGGCTGGCTGTACAAATGGGCTATATGCTGCGTTACAACCCCGCGTTTGAATTGTTGTTCCTGGCACACCGCAAAGGCTGGCTGGGCGATATTACCGATGTAAACGCATCAATGGGCAAACTAGCCGACGCCCGCCTTTACGAACAACTCGCATCGATCCCGGGCCATGGCATGTTCGAACTCGGTTGCCACCTAGTCGACTCGGTTGTTTACTTGCTTGGGAAGCCATCGTTCGTTCACCCGATCGGTAAGTCGACAGGTCTCGCGTCGCCAACCGCCGATCAAGCAATACCCGATAACCAATTGGCACTATTGGAATACCCGAAGGCGATCGCAACGATCCGCTGCAACCATGGTGATCCGTTCGGTGGCCCCCACCGGCGTTTTCATGTTGTTGGTACCAAAGGGGCGGTTGAAATTGACCCACTCGAGTCGGGACGCGGAAAAATCTCTCTTTCGCAAGACCAAGATCTCTCACAAATAGGCGATGTAAAGCGATATCTCGGATCATTATCGCTTAACAAAGGCGTGAACCGCTTCGAGCTTGTGGTTCCTCCAGGTCGGTATGACGGGGAGTTCCGCGATTTTGCAAGAGTTCTGCGCGGTGAAAAAACACTCGACTGGTCCGCCCAGCACGATATCGATACTCACGCCACCGCACTACGCTGTGCCGGACTGGCCACTTAAACGCGATCTGCGATCGCCGAGTTCTTCAGCGCACTTCACAGACTGAGAATCTATCTGAAAACCGTGAGCCGCTTTAACGCTAGCCGCGGTTTTCTTGGGTTTTCGAATAGTTTCTAAATCTGCTTGCTGGCTTTGCAG
>DIUH01000050.1:1583-6755 GCA_002428205.1 Planctomycetaceae bacterium UBA6163 | reverse complement strand
TTCGCCGTTCACCCGACGACCGGGCGAATGATCGTGATCGAGATGAACCCGCGAGTGTCTCGCAGCAGTGCGCTGGCCAGCAAGGCGACCGGTTTCCCGATCGCAAAGATCGCAGCAAAGTTGGCGATCGGCTATCGATTGTGGGAATTGCCCAACGACATCACTCAAAAAACGAAGGCCTGTTTCGAGCCGACGATCGATTACGTGGTCACCAAAATTCCGCGTTTCGCCTTCGAAAAGTTCCCCGAAGCCGACTCGACGCTGATGACGCAAATGAAAAGCGTCGGCGAAACGATGGCGATCGGGCGAACATTCAAGGAATCGCTGCAAAAAGCGCTGCGAGGGTTGGAAGTCGGCGCGTTCGGTTTGGGCAGCGACAACCGCGACCTGTGGGGAACCGACCTACAACCCGATGAAGATGAAATCCTGGCACGACTGAGCACGCCGCGAGCCGAACGGATTTTCTATTTGCGATATGCCCTCAAGGCCGGCATGACGATCGACCAAGTTTATGAACTGACCCACATCGATCGCTGGTTCCTCGATCACCTGCAGCAGATTGTCGAAGAGGAGAATCGCATTGCGGCGGTCGGGCCGCTNNGGCAAATCGCCAAACTGATCGACAGCAACGATTCACAGGTCCGTGCCCGGCGAATCGAACTGGGCGTCAAACCGGTTTACAAAAGCGTTGATACGTGTGCGGCCGAGTTCGAGGCGCAGACGCCTTATTACTACAGCACCTACGAAGTCGAAGACGAATTGCCGCCCGCGGGCGACCAGAAACGGGTCATCATCCTCGGTGGCGGACCGAACCGGATCGGCCAGGGGATCGAGTTCGATTATTGTTGCTGCCATGCCAGTTTCGCGCTCCGCGAACTCGGCTACCAAAGCGTGATGATCAACAGCAATCCGGAAACGGTCAGCACCGATTATGACACCAGCGATATGCTGTTTTTCGAGCCGTTGACGATCGAAGACGTGTTGAACGTTTGCGACGCGATTCGGCCCGACGGCGTGATCGTCCAGTTCGGTGGCCAAACGCCGCTAAATCTCGCTCGCGGTTTAAAGGAAGCCGGAGTGCCGATCATCGGTACCAGCGTCGATACGATCGAAGCGGCCGAAGACCGCGAACTGTTTCAAAAGCTGATCGACAAACTCGGCTTGCGACAACCGCCCAGCGGGATCGCGCGGAACATGGCNNGTTGCCGAAGCGTTCATCGCCGCCGATGGCCAACCGGTGCTGATCGATCGTTTCCTGGAAGACGCGACGGAAGTTGACGTCGACGCGTTGTCCGACGGCAATCGATGCGTCGTGATGGGAATCATGGAACACATCGAAGAAGCCGGAGTGCACTCGGGCGATTCGGCCTGTTCGATCCCCACCTTTACGCTTTCCGAGCGAACGCTGGGTGAGATTCGTTTGGCGACTCATCAGTTGGCCAAGCGATTGTCGGTGGTCGGATTGATGAACATCCAGTTCGCGGTCAAGGACGAAGACGGCACTCCGACGCTGTACATTCTGGAAGTCAATCCACGAGCGAGCCGCACGGTGCCGTTTGTCGCCAAAGCGACGGGAGTCGCGGTCGCCAAGCTAGCGACCAAAGTGATGACCGGCATGACGCTGGACGAATTGGGAATTTACGACGAACCGGTGCCCAAGCAGGTTTCGGTCAAGGAAAGCGTATTCCCGTTCCGCAAGTTTGCCGGGGTCGACATCGTCCTGGGGCCAGAAATGCGCAGCACCGGCGAAGTGATGGGCGTCAGCGATTCGTTCGCTTTAGCGTTTGCCAAAAGCCAGATCGCCGCAGGTACGGTATTGCCAGAATCCGGCAACGTTTTCATCAGCCTGTCGTCGCGCCACAAGGAAGAAGTCGCGGTGTTGGCCAAGCAGATCCGTGATCTCGGGTTTGACATCCTAGCGACCGCTGGCACCGCAGCCCGCATTGAAGAAGCGGGGATCCCGGTCACGCGAATCAAGAAGATCGCCGAAGGGAATCCGAACCTGTTGGATTATTTAAAGAACGGCGAAGTGCAATTGATTTTGAACACGCCCAGCGGCAAAGGTGCGCGGACTGACGAAGGAAAGATTCGAGCCGCCGCCGTTCAAGCAGGCGTGCCTTGCATCACGACATTGTCCGCAGCCGAAGCCGCTTGCATGGCGATGGCGGCGCTGCGAGCCGGTGAACTGGACGTTCAATCATTGCAGAAACGCTACGCCGAGTAAGAGGTCACACCCCCTCCCCGGCCGCTTGCGATTCCGAACCTACCGAAGGGAGGGTATCTTGCTTTGTGTCGAGTATCTCACCACCCAGGTCCAAGTCGGCGAAAAAATCAGCGATACTGGCTGTAAAGCCGGACAGGACGTCGCCGCCGTCAATCGTCGCTTCTTCATCAAGGATTGTGACCGCGCTCGGCGAAGTATAAACCGCGACGGTGCGGTTGGCACAATCGACCATCCACACCAATCGCACGCCGGAATGAAAATACTCGATCCGCTTTCGTGACATTTCGCCTTTGGTGTTTCCTGGGCTGAGCACTTCGACGGCCAAGTCGGGCGCGATTGCGGGGTAGGCATCGCGGGGGAATTTTCCATCAGGCAATCGCGCGGTCGAAACGAACGCGACATCGGGCCCACGAACCGACGTTGAAAGCAACTGGAACATACCGTCGGCACCAGAGACTAAGCCGAGCCGCCGCTGGAAAATAAAGTTCCCCAGGATTCTGGCAATGGTGGCCGCAACGACGGAAGATTCGAATCCCATGGTCTTCTCGACAAGTGATTGATCGATCAATTCACAGAGCGGACGTTTGTGATCGTTGGCGTGAATCAAATCTTGAATCGTGGCTGAGCCGATTGGCGGCACGTTGCGAACCCGATCTGGCGCGATATCGCCCAGTTCAGCCAGGCGGTCGCTGAGCGATGTACTGACTGCTGAATTGGTCACCGTTATTCCTCGCTAAAGAACGTTTTAGAGGTCAATTTCTTGACACCCGATCATTTTAGCTGACAAGCACTGCGTGGCCCACAAACCCTTGCAGCAATTGGCTAACATCGTCGCGGATCGCTCCGCCGATCCGTAAACCAAATCTAAACCCAATCACCTCCCAAGTGAATCAATCACCCTACCTTGAACGGCCACACCCCACACAGGACAATCTTCGCATCATTGTTTAGTCAATCGATCGCAACGCGTCACGGAACGAACCCCAGTGGAACTGAATTGGAATGACGGCGGTCGTTTTGCCAGCGGCTTTGTCGGCCTGACCGGCGACTGCGTCGTGCGGGCGATCGCCATCGCCACCGGCATCAATTATCGCGACATCTACAGCGAGATCGGCAAAGCGTCCGAAAAGTCGCCACGAAACGGCGTCGCGACGACCGTTGCGAGCCAATTTTTGACGGCTCGCCAGTGGCAATATACCAGTGGCCGCAAAGCGAGCTTCACCGCCGATTCGCTGCCGCGGGGCATCGTGATCGTTCATCTGGCCAGCGACAAATCACGGCGTCACGGCCATTTCTGCACCGTCATTGACCATGTCATTCATGACACCTGGAACGCCAGCGACGACGACGAGTTTACCGTCGCGGGATTCTGGACCTGTGACGATGCGAACGCAAAACTCGCCTCCGGCGCCGGTGCCTCGCCTGGCCACGGATCAACCGTCGGCGGCGACAATCGCGGAGAAAACCAAGAACAGGTGCTGACCCAAAAGGAGTTTGACAAGATCCTGCATCGCTTGCGATCGCTGGACAATACGGCCAACAATCGCGCCAGCACCGACGGCGAAAAACGCAACGCCCTGCGGATGATGCAAAACCTGATGCTGCGACACAACCTGTCGCGAGAAGACATCACCGAAAAGGACAACGTCGACCATGTCTCGTTCACCAAGATCGCCTGCCCAGTGAACGGAAGCCGCGCGCTCGCGTGGGAAAAAGCGTTGGCGAATTACTTAACCGCCGAAATCTTTCCAATGACCTGGTGGTACTTCAGCACCAAGGGACACCGAACGCTGTTTTGGTTTTATGGCCCGTTCAAAGATGTCCAGAACTGCATCGCGTTGTTTAAAGAACTCTTGCTGACCATCGCCGCATCGGCTCACCTGCAATATGGCGGCTACACGCGAGGCAGCGGCGCGTCGTATGCCGAAGGCTATGTGCGTGGATTGCCCAAACATCAATCGGGCTCAGGCGAATCGGGCCTGGGCGAATCGGACTCGGGCCAGTCGGACCAATCAAGCGAATCCAAAGCGACCGCTCAGAGCGAGACGGCGTTGATCCAGGCGCGGATGTTAGCGGTGAAGAACGCGGCGCTGCAGTGGTTGAAGATCGAATGTGGAATCGAGTTGACCACCACACGCCGCGCAGGCCGCAATCAACGCGACCCCGCAGCCGAAGCGAAGGGAAAACAGCACGGTGCCAAACACGAAGTCGCTCCACCATCCGGTCCCAAACGGATCACGTTTCAGGGTTAACCCCAAAAGCGTCCGCACCATGCCACCTCTCCCGCTAGCAATCGGTAACAATCACGCTTCCGACTCCCCTCTCCCCCGAACGTTGGCGAGCCAAAGCGAGTCAGCGCTCGGGGGAGAGGGGCTGGGGGTGAGGGGCCAGCTGCTGCGAGAGACGGCAGGCTGATTAATTCATCAACGATACTGATTACTCAACTTAGCAAGCACTTCTCGCGATTCGTTTAAACTCGGGTCTTGGCTCGAAGCACCCTTCAAGTTTTCCATCGCGCCGACAGCGTCTCCCGCCCTTAACTTTAACATCCCAATGTTGTGCAGCGCCGCCGCTGGTCCAATCGCTTCGGCAAACAATTTTTGCGCCTCGTCGTAATTCCCCCGTGCTCCCACAACAAGCCCCAGATTGACCGTCGCCTGATGATGCTTGGGGTTTTTCTTAAGCGCCGATCGCAGCGTCGATTCCGCTTCCTCATGTTTGCCACGACTATAAAGAAAGTATCCGTAATCGCTCAGCAGATCGGCGTTATCCCCCTGTTCGACAATCGCGATTCGATACTCACGTTCGGCCGCGTCCATCTTGCCCGCACGGTCATATAAGACCGCCAACGGATGCGCAACCCCTTTCACTTTGGGGTCGAGGTTGCGAGCGAGCAAGTACTGACCAATCGCTTCATCATCCATCCCACGTTTGCGGGCCAAATCGGC
>DIUH01000050.1:0-1440 GCA_002428205.1 Planctomycetaceae bacterium UBA6163 | reverse complement strand
CCCATACCCATGCCCATGCCCATTCCACCCATCCCCATGCCGCCCATTCCCATCCCCATACCGCCGCCCATGCCGCCACGTCCGCCACCCATGCCCATGCCGCCACCCATGAACTGACTATTAAACACATTGGGCGCTTCGATCCCGCGGATGCCAACACTGCGATCGCTGGTAAAGAAAACCAACCCTTCGGCGTCAGCGATCCCCAGCTCGCCGACCATTCGCACGACATTGGCTTTCCGCTGGCTGTTCAGTTCGCCGTTTGCCGCCAGCGCTTCGTCATACGTTTGGCTGACGGCGATCGCCACCGGTTCTTCTTCGATCAAAATCAATCGCGGTCGTTCCGCAAACGAATGAGCGATCTTCACCAAGTGCTCTCGGCCATCGGGCCCGAGCTGTTCGCCACCATCGAACCACAGGTTACGCGTGATGATGTCGGCTTGCGCGACGGCTTGAGCCCCCATCGCGTCGGACCAAGCGTTGACATAAGTGCCCGGCGGCGCGGGCACCGCCGCACACGGCAAGGCTTCGACACATCGCTCAGTGGCCAACAGCGACGCTTTGGGATCAGCGACATCGCCAGTCGTTTCGAGGCAATGTTGCCCCAGACCGCTGCAATCTTGTCTGCCCCTCAGGCCGGCGCAACCGACGTTACAAAGCGTCCCGCCGAGCGTTGCCAAAGCGACCCAAGCGATCGGACCACGATTCTTATAGGTTCGGAGCATGCTTAACCTCCACCGCTTGTTGGATATTCGACTTTGGTAATGGCAACACTTGGCCGCTGGTATGACCGGGTCGGCCGATGATGTATTTCTGTTCGGCGCGGCGAAACGCGTGCATCTTTTCCAAATCGCTGCGTACCGGTGTGCGATAATCCTCGGCGATGTGTCCGGTCACATTGCCATGGATAAAGAACTCCAAATCATCCGGCTCAAAGCTGTCCGACCCCGGCAACGGCTTTCGCTGGTTCGCAGGGACCGGCGACACCAATTGTGGCGTGACGACCAGGATCAGTTCCTGTTCCTGGTAACTGTTGCGATTGTTTGAAAACAGGTTTCCAACAACCGGAATATCACCCAAAAACGGCACGCGAACCGAACTGTTGACCAGCGACGTACGGATCAATCCAGCGACCGCCAGCGATTCGTTACTGCGAAGTTCGACCGTGGTTTGAAAGCTGCGAGTGCTCAGCGACGGTGGTTGCGAAGGGTCGTTGTTAACATTTCCTCCGGCACCTCCACCACCGCCCCCAATTCCACCGCCGATACCGCCACCGATCCCAAGCCCACCACCGGCCTGTTCCGAAACGGTGGCCATCAGGTTCAGGCGAATGCGATCACCGTCGCTGACCGTCGGGATCACCATCAACTGGACACCGAACGGGATGAAGCGAATGTTTTGATTCACAGCCGCCACGGTGCTGGTCGACTCGAGAATCGG
>DIUH01000027.1:17349-26018 GCA_002428205.1 Planctomycetaceae bacterium UBA6163 | reverse complement strand
AATCAAAAAAGGTTGACCTTGCCGAGGGCGATTTGACGCCGATGATCGACATGGTCTTTCAACTGATCGCGTTCTTTATGGTGTTGATCAATTTCGCGCAAACCGAAGCCAATGATCGCGTCGTGTTACCAAAGAGTGTATTGGTAAAACCACCCGACGAGGCACTTGAGTTTCCGATCGTCCTGCACGTCACTCAAGATGGTGAAATCATTCTCGGTGGCGAAGGCTTTACAACCGACACCCTGCGGATCGGGCTTAACCGCGAGTTGGCCGTGATCAACTCCGAAGGCAAAAAGCCGGGTGATGCTAACGTGATTATCCGAGCTCACCGCAACACCGCCGCCGGTGATGTCCAAGAAGTAATCCGCGTCGCCCAGGAACAGAAACTCGAAAAGTTTGCGTTGCGCGTCAAGGAGGATCGGACATGAAGATGCGAAACAAACAGGAAGAGATCAAACACGAAGTCAACATGACCAGCATGATTGATATCGTGTTTTTGTTGCTGGTCTTCTTCGTCATGACTTTTAAAATCGTTGAACTTGAAGGCGACTTCAGCGTTCGTATGCCGCTAGCGGGCACCGAAAGCGGGACGGCCGACGATACCGACTTGCCGCTTAAGTTGCGTCTTCGCGCCAACGAACAAGGGCAATTGGTTTCGATCGCAATGAACGAAGTGCAACTCGGGACCGACTTCGGCGCGTTGCAAAATACCGTCATCGGCTTGGTCGGCAACGCCGTCCCAAGCGATGATGCCGACAAAGGGCCCGAGGTCGAAATCGACACCGACTTTAATCTTCGCTACGAACACGTGATCGAAGCGATCACGGCGGTTAGCGGCTACAAGGAGGGTGACCAGACCGTCCCCTTGATTGAGCGGATTAAGTTCGCCAAGCCGCGGCGTTAAATCTTGCCCATCTTCGCTGACGCGACTTTCCGGCACCAGCGTTAACTTCGGCATCGGGTTACGTCGATTGCGATTGTGTGGCCGGAGACTTCCGGTCCCAATCAAAACGCAATTCAACTGCTTCTCAAGGATGAGAAACCGCGCTAGTACCGTTTCCAACGGCGGTGCACAGCCAGCAGGGGGATCGCTGGACCGTTGACTTGTTTCAGGGAAGAAAATCTTGACCGATCCTATCGCCTGTGCGGCCGAGAGCGTGGATGCCGATGAACACGCTGGCAATCTGTTGGCAGATCTCGAACGACGTCAGGACGATGTACTTGCTCAATTAGACGAACTCGACCGCCGTGTCAGCGATCTGCTTCGCGGTTTGGGCGTGACCCTGATCGATGATGCAGAGGCGATTCAATTCGCTGCGAGCGACGAAGAAGTCGAATCGAACGTACAGGATAACGTCACCGCCACCGCTCCCTGCGTTGCTAAGGTGCCAGACGAAGGTGCAGTGCATGATGGCCAACGGGAGGCGATTGAGGAAATGACCGTCGGTTTTTCCAAATTGCCACAAGGTGATAATCAGCCTCGACGAGGCAAACGCAGCAAAGCCGCATATAACGAGCCAGCAACCTGGGACCAAAACGCGCGTGCCGCCTGAGCAAACGTTTGGAAATCACGCACTGCGATCTTCCCGATACGCTTCAACTTCAAACGGATTGGCATAGTAGCCGTCCTTACCAACCGCGAACAACACCGCTGATGCGATCAGGTAGGCGGGAATAAACAGTGGGCCCCACCGCTCGTACTGGCGAACGTGTACACGCTCGTGCGCCCGTGTGCGACGCAGGCATTCGGCGGATTGCCCCAGCACCGCGTGCCCTAATGTCATCGCAGCGGCCGGAATCCACATCCGCCGGAGCAGCCCAGTAACGCCGTTTCCGTGGATCTCGATGACACCGTCAACCACAGAAAACTTGCCACCGAGAACCAATCCCAGCGCGATCCCTAGGCAGGTGTTCGGGCTCGCCCAAAGGAACGCGACCAAGCGGATCGGCAGTCGCAACCATGGCGTCAATTCGCATCAATCCTCGAGGTCAAAGTCCGATTCGTCATCAGACTCGGGATAGGCTTCAGTCGGAACGACCAATGTATCGCCCAGCAAATCGATCTGTTCGTCGGTTAATCGAACATAGCCTAATGCCCGCACGACTTCCAGCACTTCACTGCAGGTTGGGAACATGCGTCCAGCCGATCGCTTGTAGTCGTCCATCGCCCGCATGAAGTCGAGTTCGTCCTGCTGGTAGTCGCGTTCACAGGTCGTTGGGTCGATATGTCGACGACGGGCTTTCTTGGCACTTGCAGGTTGAGTTGCTGGCTTCGAATCCGGTCCGCGACGATCACCTGACCGACGATCAAGAGTAACGATCGAGTCCGATGCGATTGACTGGGCGGTTGAGGTCATTTCGTGTACTCGGAAGGCTGGCATTTGAGAGGGATAGGCAGTGTGCAGTGCAAGATTCGATTCCACCGCGTGTGAGACGTGGAGAATCTTTGACAATTGAACCTAGCACGCAAAATTGCGATTGAACGCGGGTTGAGTTGAGTTTCCGGGCCGATTTAGCACGGTTGCGTTACCGGGGAGATACGGTTGTGACGGTTGTGGCGAAAACGATATTGTCCGCCGACACGGCAAACGTTTATGACCTAGTTTTTGTGTGGGACAGGTTTTCTCTTCTTCCGGCATCGAGGGCACCGCACTTAATCGAGGGCGACCGAAACATCGGACAAAGTCATGGCAGCAGCTACCTCGGATCGCCGCGGCTCAGAAGCGCCGCCTTTGCCCAAAACGAGTGGATGGACGTTTCCGCTGCTGGCAGTCGCCGCGATCAGTGCGACGATCGGCTTTGCGATTTGCATCAAAGTTTGGTTGGCAACCTCCGGTGCAACCAATGAAGACATCCTGCGTACCGCCAACCGACAATACTCATCCGACAACCTGATTGTCGCTGGCGAATTGGCCAAAAGGGTTAAAGCGGACGCTGAAGAGCCCGAAAAGGTGATGCTGAAACACTTTTTGGTTGGCGCAGGAAAGATACGCGAAGGGGGCTTAACGACAGATCCCCGCCTGTCACGAGCCGCGTTTCATATGGCGGTTGAGCAATTGCTGATCGCATCGGAAGCCTGGCCGGCCGGGCGAGAGGATGAAGGCGATCGCATGCTGGGCGAAGCGTTTTATCGTACTGGCAAGTTCGCACAAGCGATTCCACGTTTTGAATCGGTGATTAATCGCAATCCGACCTACCGCGAACCGCTGACACCAATGCTGACCCGATGCCTGTTGCGAGGGACCGACACCGATCTTAAGCAGGCGTTAACCATCATCCGGCAATACAACCAATTACCAGGACGTCCGTTAGTATCCGAAACCGAAGCGATGTTCCTGGAAGCCGAGTGTCTGATACGTTTAGGTCAATTTCAAGCGGCCCGAGAACGATTGGCCGCGCACGATCACGGCACCCAAGCAACGGTCGGCGATGAAAAGCTGCAGCAGTGGAAAGATGAGATCGATTTAATGTTCGCCAGCGCGACGGTCTCTGAAGCGATTTCCCGTTATGGTCCGGGCACACTGGTCGATCCCAAAATTCGCCCCGAAGTGAATCAGTTTCTGCGGCCAACAATGGGTACCCTACTGAGGCTGCAACGCGATGCATCGCCCAAAATCGCCCAACGAACCGGTATTTGGATCGCACGTGCGATGCGTTGTAGCGGTGATCCTGGCGAGGCGCTTTCCCAACTCAACGCGGTTCGTTTGTACCAACCCTTCGAAGGAGAAGGGATCGCCGCTGCGCTAGAACAGATTGAAATTCTGGCAGGCTTAGGAAATAGCAACGAGGCTGTGCAAACGGCCCGTTATCTGATTCGCGAGGTCGGTGGCGAGTTGAATTATGATGCCTCGCTGGTTGATCTGCCAAGTTTCCGCCAACGGTTACAACAAGTGTTGGCAGTTCTGCGCGAACGCGGCGAGACCGATACTTGTGCCAAACTTGCCAGGACGTTGCCGCCACTGTTCCCTCTGGATCAAGCGCTTTACGAGGAAGGACTGGCGTTTCGCGAAGCGGGCAACCGAATGGAAGCGGCGTTAGGCCAACGTTTTGACATTCGCGACCAAGCGCAACAAACAAAGCTTCGAAACCTATTCGCCCAAGCGGGCGCGGCATTTGAATCATCGGCGCGGTTGCGGTACGAGTCTTCGGAGTACACAAAAACGCTGTGGGACGCGATTTCCGCTTTACAAAAGAGCGGACAGTTTGCCCGAAGCATTCCCTTACTGAACGACTATCTCAGTTTTGAAGAACGGATTCAGCATCCTCGCGCCTTGATCGCCATTGGCCAAGCCTACTTGGCAAACAGCCAACCCGAGCAAGCGATCCCGCCTTTGCAAGAATGCATTGAAGAGTTTCCACGCGACCCTCTCTGTTACGATGCACGATTGCAATTGGCAAAAGCCCTAGCGGAACTAGACCAGATCGATGAGGCTAGAAAGTTGTTGGAAATCAACTTAACCGATGGTGAATTGACTCCTCAAAGTTTGACATGGAAAGAATCGCTGTTATCCCTTGGCGAGGTCCTATGGCGGCGATGCAATGAAATACACATAAAGGAGTCGCTGAGCGCACGAGAGCGACGAGAATCGATCCCCCTGGAAACGCTGCGAGCCAATCAACCGCTTGTGGAAGAGTCCGTTTCGCGACTCAACGAAGCGGTCATCCGCTACTGGCCCGACTCACGCGCGTTGCAAGCCGCGACTTATCTGGCGAGCGCTTATCGTTTAGCAGCGGTGTTGCCCGCTGAAGAATCACGTACCCCCGATGCACTCGATGCAACACGTCGGCGATTGCTGAAAAAACGCGAATCCTTTCTCAACGCCACGATTGATACCTATCGCAAAATCCGCAATGAAATTTCGCGAATTGAGGATGAACGAGAACTCGGCCCGTCCGAACAATCGATGCGCCAAATCGCACTTCTGGGCGAAGCAGACACGCTTTACGAGTTGGGCCTATATGAAGAATCCGCTGACGCATACCGCACCATTTCGCTTCGTTATATGAATGAACCGCCCGCCCTCGAAGCGATGCTGGGCCAGGCCAGATGTTTGCGAAGCATGAAAAAAGATCGCGAGGCCAGGTTGGTGATTCGACAAGCCGTCGCTGTACTAGGTCGTATACCGGCCGAATGGGACAATCGTTTTGCGGAAACAACTCGCTATGATCGCAAGGGATGGGAATCGCTTTTAACATGGATGGATCGTGGCCCTTTGCCTCCGGCAACCGATTCCTAAATCTGTCAAATATCAAAGACGCATAACGAATTTACACCACTAAGAAATGATGATCCTGCCCATGCACGGAAGCGACAATCTTGCCGATCTGCTTCATTCGCAAGTCGATCTGCTGGATCGATTGATCGAAATTGGCCAAGTCCAGATACAAGCGATCGAAAATGAACGCATGTCCGAATTATTGTCATTGCTTAGCGATAAACAACCATTGCTGAACGAGTTAGGCGATACGGCTGAGCGAATCCGTAACCTAAATGACAATTCATCGGCCAACTGCGGCGACGACGATCTGTACATCCAGCGCTGTCGGTTGTTGAAGGACGATGCCACACAGCGGTTCGAACAGTTGTTCGACCTTGAAAGGGAATCAGAGACTTTGCTGTGTAAAAGCCGCGACCAGATCTCCCAACGGCTTGAGGCGTCTTCACATTCAATGACCGCTATTTCCGCTTACCAAAGCGGTTCCGTGATCCAAAGCCAAGGCGGCCGTCTCGATCTGTCGTCGGACAGTTGACCCAGAAGGGGCCCCGTACCCCGTTGCCGACCCGACCATGTTCGGTCCCAACGCCCCGAAACTTGAGTCGAAAAGAAGTTTTTCGACCATAACTTCTTTTGCATCATTCAAATCGCGACCTATCTTTCCGACAGAGGTTGCGAAAGCGGAAGCTGGGCCAACTTGCCCGATTGCACAGACTTTTCGCTCCTCGGCGACTTGGCCGACCTAGCAGGTAATTATCCAGCTTGGTTGAAGATATCGCCGAAATTACAGCGGAGAGGTTTATCCCCTGTTGTACCGGCGTGCATTTTCGGGTGTGTAGTTGGTGCGTTTCGGAACGCTCCTCGACTAAACGTTGTTTTCATTTAAGAACCCCACTCGGCTTACGCCAAATCGGTATTGAGAAAAACACCATGCGCAACAAATCGATGTTTTTGATCATCGCCTGTGTTTGCGGGGCTGTTGCGGCCGTCGGTGCAAGCCAATTGATTCAAGGTCAAAGCACCACCCCGGCTCAAACCACTGAGATCTTTGTAGCGGCCCGCGAGATTGGCGAAGCGACCACCATCACGGCGGACATGATGACGCTGGAACCATGGCCGGCGGATCGTGTGCCACTGGGTGCGACGAACGATTTGACATTGTTGGAAGGCAAGATCGCCAGTCAGCGATTTTTTGCTGGGGAACCGGTAATGTTAGCGAAATTAATCGATGATGGCGAACAGTTGAACGCAAGAATCCCGGATGGATTCAGCGTCGTTTCGATGGCGGCCGATGGTGCCAAAAGCGTTGGAAACTTGGTGCGCCCCGGTGACCGAGTCAACGTCATGGCGTGGTTCTCCAAGAGTGCCCAGATTCCGGAAACAGGCGTTAGGACCGTGCTGCGTGGGGTGAAGGTGTTCGCCGTTGATGGCCGCACCACCCGTTCGAATAAGCCCAACGAAACTGAGCATGCGAACGCTCCTAGTACTGTATCATTATTGATTTACAAGTCAGACGAAGAGGCTTGGACGTATGCGTCCGAACTTGGCCGGATCCGGTTATCTTTAAGCGGACCGGATGACACAGCCGACACACTAGAAACCCGCCAAGCCGGTGAACAATTCCTGGCATGGTTACGGGCTCATCAAGCGGGTCCTGCACCCAAAGTTGCCGTCGAAGCACCTGCCCCGGAACCGAAAGCGGTCGGGTTCAAAATGCTTAAACTTCATGGTGAACATTGGACCGAGTATGAGGTACCCGCTGGAAACTCACCACCGGTGATTACAGCAACCAGTGATCCCGGATCACAAAGCGCGGTCAAGACTTCGGGTACACCATTGACCGGTGGCAGCAGTCCGTTCTTTGACCCGCTTCCACCGGTTACACCCGATCAAGATGGTGTTCCGATGCAAGATTAGTTGTTTCAGCCGATTGGTTAAGTTTATTTCGCTTGGTGGAAATACCAGTTCGTTCCAGTTCCGATTGACCGATGCGCCTCGATGATTCACGAGGACGGCAGCATGGAAGCTGTCTGTTACTTAAAAGGATTTATGATAAATGTGTCACAGTGACAACATTCTTCGCGAAAAGCATCGTTTCAATCGCTGGCCATTCTTTGTATGGTTCGTGGCGACCTCGTTTGCAATCGCAGGTAGCGGTTATGCCCAAAATCGCCCCACGCTGACCAGCACCCAGTATGAGGTGCGACAACCGGTCCAGCAATTAGACATGATTGTGAAGACCAGTCGTGTGATCACTTTGGAAGGCCGAATTCCAAAGTTCCAGGTTCACAACGAAGAACTCGTTTCAGCAACACCGGTTTCGGAAAACCAAATCCAGGTTTTCGCTAAGATTCCCGGCGCGACGCAGTTAAATATTTGGGACACGGATGATCGTCAGTACACCATCGACATCTCGGTAGTTGCCGATGCCCGAATGGTTGAAGGGATTCTGAACTCGCAACTTCCATTCGCGTCGTTGAAAGTCACGCCTATCGGTGAAGGCTCGATCATTTCTGGTACGGTGACCAGCGCCGAAGATGTCGAACGGGCCGTCGCCATCACCGAACAGTTCTACACAACGGTCATCAACAACATCAAGGTTGTGGGTGTCCAGCAGGTTCTGTTGCATACGAAGTTGATGGAAGTCTCACGTACGAAGCTACGAGAGTTGGGTATCGATTGGACATTCAGCGGCAATACGCTAGCGATCACAAGCGCACCCGGCGCGATCGCGGCAAATGGGTTTCAATCGCAAGTCATTGCCGGGGACTTCACCGCACTGCTAGCAGCGTTGCGCCGCGACAGCTTGATCAAATTATTAGCTGAACCGACAGTCGTTGCCACGCATGGCCGGCCGGCGAGATTCAGCGTCGGTGGAGAGGTGCCCTTTATTGTCCCGTCCGGCTTGGGCGCGTTCACGATTGAGTACAAGGAATTTGGAACATCGGTCGATTTTCTGCCGTTTGTCGTCGGCCCCGGTCGGATTCGCCTGGAGGTTCGCCCTGAAGTCAGCGAACCGGATGCCGCGCGAGGCATTGTAACAGATGGGATTGTGTTGCCGGCATTCACCACACGTTATGTTGAAACGGCTGTTGAAATGCAATCGGGCCAAACGTTCGCGATCGCGGGGCTGTTGCAAAGCCGAACGGAAACACAGACGGATAAAATACCGCTGTTGGGTGAATTACCGTATATGGGATCGCTGTTCCGAAAGGTTCGTAGCCTGCAAAATGATATCGAGTTACTGATTACAGTCACTCCCGAGTTTGTCGAGGCGATGGACCCGTTTGAGGTTCCGTGCGGTGGTCCAGGTTTGCGGTCTGGCCCTCCTTCGGATAAAGAACTGTATCTAAAAGGTTATATCGAGGTGCCCGTAATCAATGGTGAATGCGGCATGATTGGCGGTGGTGCAATGCAACCGGGCGTTCATCATGGTGCCGGACAACCCGGTGC
>DIUH01000027.1:12723-17258 GCA_002428205.1 Planctomycetaceae bacterium UBA6163 | reverse complement strand
ATGGAAACGGTATGGCTGGAAGCGGACTGCTCGAGATACGAGTTCTTCTCAGATGTCATCGCACAGACGATCCCTGACGTAGGCGTGATCGCCCTGGACAGTGATCCCGAACTGTCAGTCTCATTGATTGAACGCTTGACGCGGGAGTATCCCGCTTGCGTATTATTGGTCGTCAGCAGCAGCACCGATGGTCAGTTGATCTTACGTTCAATCCGTGCCGGTGCTCGAGAGTTCCTGACTCTTCCCATTGCGAAGGACGAACTCGATGCGGCGCTGTTACGCGTCAGCGTACAAAAGTTCGGCGCATCGGACGGCAAGAAAGCTGGTTGTGAAGTGATCGCGATCGCCGGTGCGACCGGCGGAGTCGGGTGTACCAGCATCGCCAGCAATATCGGCTGTATCTTGGCAAGCGAATCGGGGCGATCCGTCGCTCTGCTGGACCTTGACTTGGCGCTCGGTGATGCCGACGTTTTCTTAAACGTTATTCCAGATTATACAGTCGCGGACGTCGTCCAAAACGTCTCCGGAATCGATATCCAACTTCTTAAAAAGTCCCTAACAAAGCATACGTCTGGGCTCTACCTATTGCCCAGGCCTGTTGAACTGCGCGAGACGCTGGCGATCACTGAGGACAGCATCCATCGCGTGATCGGCTTGTTGAAAGCGTCATTTACGCATCTGGTGATCGATTTATCGAAAACTTATAGCGCGGTTGATATCGCTGCGATGCAACTGGCCAGTCGAATTGTCTTGGTAACCCAGCTTGACCTGCCTTGCCTTAGAAATATTGTTCGGCTGTTGATGAGCTTTGAAGAAATCGATGGGATCTCCGATAAAATCGAGATCGTCGTGAACCGAGCCGGGTTGGATTCCGGCCAAATCAGCCTTAAGAAAGCCAAAGAAACACTGGGACGAGATATCTTCGCATTGTTGCCCAACGATTACCGAACCATGGTATCGATCCGTAATAATGGCGTGCCATTGCTGGTCCAGGCACCCAAGGCAGCAATCACGATCGCGTTGAAGGACCTGGTGAATCGCTTGGTACTTGGCGGGGAACTAGAACCGACCGAGGCTGTCGCGGAAGCCGAGACAACGGAATCACGCTGGAGCAAGTTCTGGCCGGGTGGCAAGGCTAAAAGCTAGACTCTGTAAACATTGAGAAACCATTCGGAAACCAATGCATCACCTTGATGCTAGCGGCGGGCGCCTTCGATTTTCCGATCGGTAATTGGTTTTGGTGCTGGATCCCAGGAACCTGCCCGATCGCGAACCTAATTCGGTGCTTGGACACAAACCGTGCGATACTTCAAACCAAAATTCTTACACCTAAAGACCACTAGCTCTTTAATTCGCTTTTCAAAAAACTGATCAGTGCATCGATTTGAGATCGGGTATGACATGCTGAAACGCTGATCCGCAATCGCGATGTCCCTTGCGGTACTGTGGGTGGGCGGATGGCGGGCACAAAGAAACCTGCTTCCATGGCTCGATCAGCGATTCGTAGCGTTTGTTCGTTTGCACCCACAATGATCGGAACGATGGGGATTTCCGACTCTTCCGTAATTTGATGATGCAAGCCCATTGAACTGCGAATGAAACTCGCACTTGCTCGCACGCTTCGCCTCAGGTGTGGTTGCTGGACGATCGCTCGAACACCGTCAATCGCCGCAGCGATCGCCAGCGGTGACGCCGCTGTGCTGAATATCAGTGGTCTGCAAAAGTTAATTAAGTAATCGATCACGACTTGAGGCCCAGCGACAAAGCCGCCATGGGCGCCGATGGCCTTGCTGAGCGTGCCGATGCGTATCGCGATGCGCGATTTAACGTTCATGTGTGCCGTCGCCCCCGACCCGTCCTCACCCAACACTCCGGTCGCATGTGCCTCGTCAACCAGCACAATGGCGTCATACTGGTCTGCTAAATCACATAACTGTGGCAGTGGCGCAAGGTTGCCATCCATGCCGAAAACAGAATCGGTGATGATCCAAACATTCGCGTATCGCGAACGATTAGCCGCCAACAACTTTTCAACCGTTTGGATGTCTCGGTGTGGATAGACGATTTTTTGGGCCGCGGATAAACGGCACCCGTCGATCAAACTGGCATGATTGAGTTGATCGCTGAGGATCAAATCGCCGGCTTGTGGCAGGGTCGCCGCTGCGCCACTGCAGGCGGCATAACCGCTTGGAAAAAGAACCGCCGCCTCGGTCTGTTCCAGATCAGCGATCAACTGGCAAAGTCGCTTGTGATCGTCTGAGTAGCCGCAAACCAGCGGACTTGCGCCGGAGCCATGCGCAAGGCCGCTGTTCAATGAAAATCGTTGTGCGGCTAGGCCCAAATAGTCATTGGAACCGAAGTTGACTAGCGGCTTTCGCGACGCATCGCTCGGAGCGGCGATCGACGATTGTTGGCCGGCAAGCGGAACCGACCGCAATGATCGAAAGGCATGTTCGGCGACGAGTGAGTCGAGCCGCCGGTGCAGGAAATCAAACGGTTGGGGCATACTGTTTCAACCTC
This sequence comes from Planctomycetaceae bacterium UBA6163, assembly GCA_002428205.1. Lineage (GTDB taxonomy): Bacteria > Planctomycetota > Planctomycetia > Pirellulales > Pirellulaceae > UBA6163. Next base: position 14,738 of record DIUH01000027.1, on the reverse strand, counting down.
CCGCCGCTAACGATCCGGCACCGCTCAACCGGGAGGCCAAGTCATCTTCCTGCCACCAAGTAGGTGAAAGTGAAGATGAGGAACTTCTTGGCCACCATCGTTACCACAGTTCACAACCAGACGATAACCGTTATCAAGATTCTGCTGTTTGGCAACTTGCGAAGCGACAATCACACAACGCCCCACAATCGTTTCGTCTTCGGGTGTTAGGTCGGCCAGCGAAACGATCGGTTTCTTTGGGATGATAAGAATATGCGTAGGTGCTTTTGGCGAGATATCACGAAACGCCAGACAGAGATCATCCTCATAGACAATGTCCGCGGGAATTTCGCGTGCGATGATCTTGGCAAAAATACTCATAACGATTCTTTATTCCGTGGATTGTTCGGAAGCACCTTTCGCCTTGCATTCAAGGTAAGCATCAAGGAACCCTTGCAATTCGCTGCCATCAAGCACGTTGTGGAAATTGGTCACCAAATGGCCTGAGCGGACATCCTTGATCCGTTGGTCAGGATGCAGGAAGTAATTGCGTATTTGGGACCCGAAACCGGTTCGTGCCTTGGCGGCATACTTATCGGCTTGGGCTGCTTCGCGTTTCTCTTCTTCTAATCTAGCCAGGCGTGATCGCAGCATTTTCCAAGCCGTCGCACGGTTTTGGTGTTGGCTGCGTTCGCTTTGGCAAGCCGCAACCGTGCCNNTCTTCGCGGACATCCTTTTCTTGTATGTCAACTTCGACCGAATCATCGATGTCGGGCGAAACGTCAACAGCGGCAAAACTGGTTTGGCGTTTTCCTTCGCTGTTAAAGGGACTGATCCGCACCAATCGATGGATTCCCTCTTCACCCTTTAGGTATCCGTAGGCCATCGGTCCGTGAATCGACAGGGTCGCGTTGTTGATACCCGCTTCTTCGTTGTCGCTGCGGTCCAACAGTTCGACTTTGTAATCGTGTTGGTTTGCCCAGGCCGTGTACATGCGGACCATCATTTCGGCCCAGTCGTTGGCATCGGTTCCGCCGTCGCGAGCGTTGATGGTGACAATCGCACCGGCGGAATCGTTGGGACCGTTTAGCAGCGCCTTGAGTTCCAAATCGGCCAAGACGGATTCCAGCCGCTCGATTTCGCTTCGGACTTCCTCGACCATCGACGGATCTTCGTCCGCCATTTCCAGCAGTACCGACAGGTCACCGCTGGCTTGGGTCAGTTCGTCCATCGGCGCAACGATCGCCTTGAGCCCCTTGAGCTTCATGACGGTCTTCTGGGCCGCCTCTGACACATTCCAAAAGTCAGGGCGTCCCATGTCGTTCTCGATATCGCTTATCTCTCTACGCTTGGCAGAGTAGTCAAAGAGAGTCTCCGAGTTGAACCAATCGGGCGAGAATCGCGTCAGCGCGTTGGGTGAGTTCGGCGTCCATGTGCGAAGTCAAATAGTCGAAACGTGGATGTGTGGGTTACGATGTGCGGAAAATTATACCGTCGGATCTTGTGGCGGCCTATCTGTCATGCGCATCGAAAGTTTGAATCGTGAATGAGGGCGTCTTGAGTTTGCTGCCACCGCTGTTGGCGATCGCACTAGCGATTGCGTCGCGGCAGGTCGTCATACCGCTGGCGGTTGCGGTTTTGTGCGGCGCGATGATCCTGGCCGATCGATCCGGTGGCTGGATGACATGGGTAACTGGATCCTTGTTCGGCTTCGGTTCGGCCGTGTGGGGATCGATCAGCGATTACGATCATCGCCGCGCGTTGGTTTTCAGCCTTTTGCTGGGGGCGATGGTAGGTGTGCTGGAAACCGGCGGCGGGATGCGAGCGTTGGTTACACGCTTGGCTCGCAACATCCGTTCGCGTCGGGGCGGCCAAATCCTGATCACCGGCTTGGGGCTAGGCATCTTTTTTGATGACTATGCCAACACGTTGCTGGTCGGCGGGACGATGCGAACGACCGCCGACCGATTCGGAATCTCGCGGGCCAAGCTGGCTTACTTGGTCGATTCGACGGCTGCGCCGGTCGCCGGACTGTC
>DIUH01000027.1:358-12710 GCA_002428205.1 Planctomycetaceae bacterium UBA6163 | reverse complement strand
ATCTTTGCGCTCGTGATGGTGGTTACCATCGCGGTTAGCGACCGTGATTTCGGGCCGATGCATCGCCTTGGGATCATGGCAGGACGGTCCAGTGATGGTTTCTCAGAAGAGACGCCGGTTCCGATCGCCAGCGACACCGCAGACCAATCATCGCAATCGCAGGCATGGCTTGCCCGTTTATTGGGCGGACCGACGAAGTGGTTTCGCGAACCGATTTTCGGCACGACCGACTTTTCGGCCGATACCGAACCGCTGCCCGAGCGGCTCGGCTGGGCAGCGGTCGCTCCGGTTTTTGCTTGCGTTTTGGCCGTCATCACCAGCCTTTACTGGTCCGGTCGTGGGGCCGTGGATGAACAGACGACGGGATTTTTACGGATCGCCGGAGCGGTGATCAGCAACGGCGACTCTTACCAAGCGCTGATTCACGGCGGAGCGGTGGGCTTGGTGCTGGCGATGATTTTGCACCGCATGCTGGGGGCAGTGGCCTATCGCCGAATCGCCTGGGGAGCCGCACGCGGGGCGCTGCAGATGTTGCCCGCGATGGTGATTCTCTGGTTCGCGTGGGCGCTTTCGGCCCAAACCGGCGAAGACAAACTTGATACCGGTGGCTACTTGGCCAGCCGCTTGAGCGAACAGGTTTCACCGCTCTTTTTGCCAACGGCCGTCTTTCTGGTTGCGGCGGCGGTCGCATTTTCAACCGGCACAAGCTGGGGGACGATCGCGATTCTAACGCCGCTGGCGATCGAATTGTCGCTGCGGATCGGCGCTGGCGCTTCATCCGAACCGGCCGACCCGTTTGGTCCGATCTGTGTCGCCACCGTGGGCAGCGTCTTGGCAGGAGCAATCTTTGGCGACCACTGTTCACCACTTTCCGACACGACGATTTTGTCCAGCCGGGCGAGCGGATGTGACCATGTTGTCCACGTGCAAACGCAAATGCCTTACGCACTTTCAGTCGGCGTGATCACGATCCTGCTCGGCACGTTGCCTGCCGCTTGGGGCGTTTCACCTTACATTTGCCTCGCACTGGGCACCGTCGCGATCATTGCCATGGTGATGATTCTTGGCAAGCGACCGGACCAACTCTAGCCATCGAGACACTTTTTCCGAAACGACGTTTCCGGCTCGCGATCCGTCACACACGTCGCCGCGGACGCCGAACAAGTTGGGGCGAATCGATTGCGCTGACAAGCCAATCGCGTCGTCCATGCGGATCGAGCCGGCTAGAACCCACTGCGCGCCGGCTTGATTGGCCATTGCTTGCAGCGACCTGAACCGCGCTAGACTGATGCGATCAGCGACGCCTTGCTGGGCACCTTTGCCAAATGTGTCCAGCAACCAAGTTCGGATCCCGCGCGACCGTGCGGCAGTGAAAATCGACTCTGGGTCTGGACAACCGGCATCGCGATGGTCGGCATAAGCGACCGCCACCAATTCGACGTGCGCGGGTAGCCGTTGACGCAACTGTTCCCAGTAATGAGATAGACGCTCGATCGAATCGACACCCGCCGGCCCCGCTTTGGCGTACGTGAATCGCGGTGGTACCTGCGACGCCAAGTGAATCGCTTCTTCGCATTCGCCCAGCGCGGCGGAAAGCGTCTGAGTTGGCACAAGCGAAATCGAATCAACCGCACGGGCCCAAAGCGCCGGATCTGCGGCCGCGAGCGGTCCTAAATTCGGTTCTTTAAAATCGATGACCTCGACCCCCAAGCTGACGATCGCATCAAATTCGGCCATGCTGCGTACGCTGACCAGCAGTCCCGGATGCCATTCTGCTTGCGTCGCCGCTGTGGGTTCCATCGGCAAACGGTTCATGGGACAAATTATCCAACAGGCGAGCACGAACTTAAATTTATCCACAGAATACCGGCAACGGGTAGTCGGTGGGGGGCCGGAACATTAAAGTCGATGACGATCTGATTTAGAAGATGTCGCTGGAGGCCTCTATTGAAAACCGGGATAACCTTGAAGTTCGAAACCATTAACACCGCTGAGGAACTCGAACACCTCTGTGACCGATTGGCACTCAAGCCCATCATTTCGTTTGATACCGAGTTCGTTTCGGAAGACCGGTATCGACCGCAATTGTGCCTGATCCAAGTGGCGGCCGAAGACATCATCGCCGTGATCGATCCGTTGAAGGTGCCCGACACGACACCGTTTTGGGACCTGCTTGCGACACCGGGTCGAATTGTGATCGCACACGCGGCGCGCGAGGAAATCCGATTCTGCTATCGCTACAGCGGCCGGCCGATCGCCGGGTTGTTTGACACACAGCTTGCCGCTGGCTTTGTCGGGATGGAATACCCCAGTTCTTTGTCCAATTTAGTCGCCCGCTTGGTCGGCGTGAAAATCAGCAAAGGGGAAACGCGAACCAATTGGCGAAATCGACCGCTGACCGATTCCCAACTGCAGTACGCTGTCCGCGATGTCACCGAGTTGGAAGCGATGTACAAAATCCTGTTCGCCGCCGTTCGCGACGCCGGTCGAACCGGATGGCTGGAAGAGGAGAGCGCGGTCGCCCAACAGGAAATTCACGATTCCGAGAACGCGGAGAATTGGCAACGCGTCAGCGGCGCGGCGGGTTTGCCAGCACGCCAGTTGGAGATCATCCGTCAATTGTGGCGTTGGCGTGACCGACGCGCTCGCCAACTCGACCAACCGGCCCGACGCGTCTTTCGCGACGACCTGATGGTCGAAGTCGCCCGAGCAGGCTCCTCAGACCCCAAGGTGATTCGTGGGATCCGCGGCATGGAGTTCCGTAACTTCCACGATCATTACTCGGATATTGGCGCCGCGATTCAAACGGCACTCGATATGCCCGATGAAGACTTGCCAAGAAGAAGCCGCGGGCGACACACCAGCACATCGCCCATGCTGGCTCAATTCTTAAGCACATCGATCGCCTGTGTCTGTCGTCAACATAAGATCGCGCCGATGATCGTCGGCAATGCTGACGAGGTTCGCGACTTGATCGCTTATGAACTTGAAGGCGAACGCCGTGGCGAGGTCCCGGTACTGCTGCAAGGGTGGCGCGGAAAGATCGTCGGCGAACCTTTCCGTGAACTGATTCAAGGCAAACTGGCGATCAAAGTCGCCGACCCACACGCCGTACAACCTTTGGAGTTTATACGGCCGCAGTAGAGAAACTTATACCTAAATCTTTACTGCTTAGACGCATCGGGCTTTTCAACCACACTGACGGCTTCGGCCAGTTTGGTCGATCGAATGACGTCCTCCGGATGCCCCGCCGCCCAAAGGGTTCCACGCACCAAAGTTCGCAAAAACGCAGCGTCGCGAAACGTATCGTCGCTGTGCCCATACGTGGTTCCGAACACACGCGCCTTGCCATAACGATTGGTCCAGAAAACCGGTTGTTTTTCACCCGTCTTTTCGCTGGTGCTGGTCGCCAGCACGGTCGTGTTGGGCCAAGTTTTTAGGATAATATAAAGTTCGTCCATCGGCGTCTTATAATCAGTCGGAAACCCATCCATGATCGCATGATCCGTTGCTACGACGTCAACCGGATAACGACTTTGGTGTTCATGATGGCGACTGGTAACACCAAGAAATTCACGCCAATCATCGATTTTGGCCGATCGATAAGTGTGCATCGCACAGTGGATCACCACGGCATTCGCACCATCGTAATGTGGCTTGGTGATTTTGCGAATGTAATCGGTATCGTCTGTGCCGGCGAAACATTCATTGTGAATCACCACGTCATAATCTTTTGCCCAATTCGGATCGTTGTAGAGATCGATCATCGCTTCGGTACCGTTGCCGCCTTCGTTAACGATGGTCCACTTGACCTCGATCCCGGCGGCGCGAAACGCCTCTTCGGTCGCCATCGCTTGGAACCGATAATTGTGACAACATCCGCCAGTGACCAACAACAACTTCAGCGGTTCTTTTGCGACAACTGTTGATGAACTGGCGAAACCACAAACGGTAACGACCGCCAGGGAAATAAGCAGTGCAAGGATACGAGTCGATTTCATCTTGGGAGGGACCTGTGAGAAAGGGATTGATGGCGGGGCAGAAACCATTTAATGCAACTGCTTAGCTGGACAGCGCCAGGTTGGATTAGCCGGTATGGCGTTAGCCAGGGTTTTCGCGGGGAGAACCGCGGCTAGGCCAAAGCGGCTGATCTATGGGTTAACACTGCGAAACGCTAAAAAATTAATCCAACCTGGCGCTGTCCAGCTAGTGTAATTGAAAACGGATCAATGCCGTTGGAACGAGACGACATTTTACTCGGTCACATCGCTAACGTGACCATGGCACAACCAGGTCAAACTGCATGGGGGTCGTCGCTGGCGGGCGGTCAGACAAATTTTGCAGAATTGACCATGTTTTGCGCCCTGCCATCACCTGAATTGTGCCCCTGTGAAGCCGCCACAATTCCCAGCGCCGTTCAGCCTGCGGTGGCGTTCACCAGAAAAGCGAGATGATTCAGTGCAATTGGTCGTAAAAGAACTGTCCAAAACCTATCCCAATGGCGTACACGCGCTGAAGAATGTCTCGTTAACGATATCGACCGGGATGTTCGGTTTACTGGGCCCCAACGGCGCCGGCAAGTCGACATTCATGCGAACACTAGCGACGCTGCAGCAAGCCGATTCAGGAACGGCTTTCCTTGGCGAAATTGACATGTTGGGCCAACCGCATGAAGTGCGAAAGTTGCTCGGCTATTTACCCCAAGAGTTCGGCGTTTATCCGCGAACATCGGCCGAGCAAATGCTGGATCACTTGGCAATCTTGAAAGGTGTCTCCAGCCGATCCCAGCGCCGTGAATTGGTCGTGTCACTACTGCAACGAGTCAACCTCTACGAACATCGTCGCAAGAACCTTAGCGGATACTCAGGCGGGATGCGGCAACGTTTTGGGATCGCTCAAGCATTGATTGGCAAGCCAAAGCTTTTAATCGTGGATGAACCGACCGCAGGGCTCGATCCGGGGGAACGCAATCGTTTTTACAACCTGCTGTCAGAAATCGGCGAACAAACGATCGTGATCCTGTCGACACACATCGTGCAAGATGTCAAAGAACTGTGCACTCACATGGCGATCATCAATAACGGCGAAGTCCTATTTGCCGGGACGCCTGATGATGCCGAGTCGACTTTAGCGGGGCGAATTTGGGCCAAATCGATACCCAAAGCCGATTTGACCGAACACCAAAATCGCTATCAAGTGATATCGACGAAGTTGGTTGCCGGACGGCCTCTGATTCATGTTTACAGCCAAAAATCGCTCGAGGACGGTTTTGAATCGGTAACACCCGATTTGGAAGATGTCTTTTTCTCCAAAATCAACGCCGTCGCATAAGCCGCCATGTTTACATCGATCTTACGTTTTGAGCTCGGGTTTTGGTTCCGAGGCTGGATGGTTTTTGTATTCACCTTGATCCTGGCTACGTTGTTTTTCGCAGCGGCAAGCAGCGATAATATCGTGATCGGCGGGGCGGTTGAAAACACCAATCGAAACGCCCCGTTTGTGGTACAGAACTACTATGCGATCGCATCGATCTTGACGTTGCTGATGACAACAGCGTTTGCGAGTGCCGCCGCGACACGAGATTTTACCTACCAAACGAATCAATTAATCTTCTCCGCGCCGATTCGCAAGATGCCCTACTTGCTGGGCCGTTTCTTGGGATCGTCGCTTGCCGCGATTTTCCCGATGATCGGCATTTCATTGGGCGTATTCCTTGCATCTTACATGCCGTGGAACGACGCAGAGCGATGGGGCCCGAACAGTTTATCGCCGCACCTTGCCGGGTTCTTCATTTTCGCAGTTCCCAATACCCTGCTGGCCGCCGCGTTCATCTTTGCCGTGGCCGCAGTCACCCGCAGCAGTACATTCGCATTTATATCAGCCATCGGACTATTGATCGGTTATGGAATATCGGGAAACTTAATCAGCAATCTTGATAATGAACAGTTGGCAATGCTGCTCGACCCGCTTGGCGTGCGACCGTTCGCGCGGATGACACGCTATTGGACGATCACCGAACGCAACACGCTGACCCTTGGCTTGACGGGAACCTTATTGATCAATCGGTTGCTGTGGTTGTCGGTGGCGGGCCTAGTTTTTGCGATTGCCGCATGGCGATTCTCATTCGCAGATCGTGCAAGCCGCACACGTCGATCCGCAACGGTGGCCGACGATGCCGACGTTCTTTGCGCCCCACCACTGGTCGGGGCCTCGGTCGCCGAGCTTTCGCCTCAGGGTGCCGTCGTCGGACAATTGATTCGTGCACAGTGCCGAATCGACCTGGCTGAAACTATCCGCAGCCGTGTCTTCCTGATCCTGTTGGCCGTTTCCGTGATCAATCTTGTGACCATCCTTTCTAGCGGTGCCAACGAAGGATATGGTTTGAGTTCATTGCCGGTAACCTATTCGGTGATCGAAGCGATTCGTGGCGCAACCTATTTGTTTTTGATCTCGGTCATCACGTTCTACAGTGGTGTCGTGGTTTGGAAAGAGCGGGAGTCAAAACTTGACGAAGTTTATGATGCAATGCCTTATCCGACTTGGACGACCTATGTCGCGAAATTGCTGACCATCGCATGTGTGATCTGGCTTTTTATGGCGATCTCGATCCTCTGTGGGATCGGGTACCAGTGGTCGCAAGGATACACCCGCTTTCAATTCGCTTTGTACTTCACGGAATTGCTGGGCATCGACTTTGTTCAGTTTCTGTTCTTGACGGTCCTGGCAATGGCGTGCCACATCGTTTCACCCAGCAAGTATGTCGGCTACTTCGCGTTCATCGTCGTTCTGATCGCGAACTCATTTGTTTGGTATTTGCTTGATTGGTCGACATTGCTGGTGCAATACGGCCAATTGCCGGCATATGTCTATTCCGACTTTTATGGATTCGCTCCCTACGTCCAAAGCATATCATGGTTTGGTGCATACTGGGCCGCCGGGGCAACCCTGTTGGCAATCGCCTCGTCGTTGTTGTGGCAACGCGGAAAGGAAACACGCTTTAAGCAGCGGCTGATTTCCGGCAAACAACGCCTAAGCACTCCGATGTTGCGATTTGCGGCTGTGAACTTAATGGTAATGATTGCCTTGGGGGGATGGATTTTTTACAACACAAAGGTTCTGAACCAACTGCGGTCTTCGGAAGAACAAAAAGATTTGCAAGCGGATTATGAGAAAGATTATCGACGCTACGTCGACTTGCCACAGCCGCGGATCACTCGCATTTCTTATGACATTCAAGTATTTCCCGAACGTCGATCAATCGTTTTCGGCGGCAAACAATCGATACAGAACAAGCATGATCACGCGATCGAGGAAGTTCATTTCGTGGTATCACCCGACTTGGTGACCGAGATTGAACTGCCCAATGCGACGCTGGAAAAGGATGACCAGCGGCTAAATTATCGAATCTATCGCCTCGATAAACCAATGGAACCCGGCGAAGTTCGCGAGATGGGGTTCACGGTCAGTTACCAACCGTCGGGTTTCGAACAAAGCTTGTCGGTGATGCAGGTGATGCCCAACGGAACATTCTTTAACAACAGCATCGCTCCGCAAATCGGTTACCAGCCCGATGGCGAATTGTCGATTCGGTCGGACCGTCGTAGTCGTGATTTGGGCGATCCTCATCGCATGGCGAAATTAGAAGCGGATTGCTCCCAAAGTTGCAACAATACGTATATCAGCAACAATTCGGATTGGGTCGATGTCGAAACGACGATCAGCACGTCTGCCGATCAGATCGCAATCGCCCCGGGGTCGCTGGTAAAGCAGTGGGATGAAAACGGGCGTAAGTTCTTCCAGTACAAGTTAGACCAACCATCGCTGAACTTCTATTCGTTCATGTCCGCCCGTTACGAGGTCGCGCGAGAAAAGTATGGTGATATCGATATCGAGGTCTATTACCATCCGGAACATCATTGGAATGTACCCAAGATGGTCGACTCGATCCGCAAGTCACTTCAATACTACACAACCAACTTCGGTCCCTATCGCCACAAACAAGCGAGAATCATCGAGTTCCCTCGTTATGCAACCTTCGCGCAGGCTTTTCCAGGGACGATGCCATACTCCGAAGGGATCGGCTTCATCGCAGATTTAGAAACCGAAGACGCGATTGACATGGTCTATTATGTTGTCGCGCACGAGATGGCACACCAGTGGTGGGCGCATCAAGTCGTCGGGGCACGAATGGAAGGGGCAACCCTGTTGTCGGAAACACTGGCACAGTATTCCGCACTGATGGTGATGGAACTGACTTACGGACGTGACATGATGCGTAAGTTTTTGCGTTATGAAATGGACCGCTATCTGCGATCGCGTGGCACCGATGCCCTGAAAGAAGAACCGCTTACCACAGTCGACCCGTCACAAGGATACGTGCATTACCAGAAAGGAAGCGTGGTGCTGTACTACCTAAAAGAAATGATCGGTGAGGATCGAGTGAACGCGGCGCTGCGGCAATTGGTCAACAGGTTTGCTTACAAAGACCCACCTTATCCGACGTCGCTTGACTTGCTCGCAGCTATTCGCGACCAGACTCCGGACGACAAACAATACTTGTTGAACGATTTATTCGAACAGATCACGCTGTTTGACAACCGAACCATCGATGCTGTGTATCGCCCGATCGATGACGGAAAGTTTGAAGTGACTTTAACATTCCAGACAAAGAAACTGGCCTCGAACTCAGATGGCAACGAGACTGAAATCGAGATGTCAGACTACGTAGAAGTCGGAGCATTTGCGAAACCAGTGTCCGGATCGGAGTATGGCGAAACGCTTTATCGCGAGCGTTTACAATTGGGCGCCGGCGAACAGACCCATACCTTTATCGTTGACCAATTACCGTATGAAGCAGGTATCGATCCGTTTGCCTTATTGGTCGACCGTGTCCTAAGCGACAACGTCCGCAGGGTAAAGGCCCAGTGATGCCTTACCCTGATTCGCTAATGACGATTGATGACGCTGGAGTCCGAACCAGGATGGGTTAAGGGAGCCTATGGATTCACCGCAGGTGATTCGCCCTTCACCTTGGAACGCAGCACCAATTTGGGCGGCAACGGTTCGCCATCGATGATAAACTTCATCGAGATCGAGTTGACGCAGTGGCGAGTGTTTTTGGCGGTGAAGCGTTCGCCGATGAATACGTGACCGAGGTGCCCGTCACAATTGGTGCAAACAATTTCGGTCCGTTGCCCATCGATATCTGGCAAGCGAGTAACGGCACCTTTGATTTCATCGTCAAAGCTGGGCCATCCACAACCGCTGTGAAACTTGGTATCTGAACGATAAAGGGCGGCGTTGCAGCGACGACAAATGTAAGTCCCCTTTTTCTCATTATCGGTGTATTCGCCGATGTAAGCCCGCTCGGTCCCTTTGTTCAAAATGACCCGCCGCTCTTCGGCGTTGAGTCGATTGAACTCGTCTTCGGATTCGATGATCTCAATGTTTTGTTTCTCGGCTGCTGATTTCATCGCTTTATCGGATTGTTTCGCGGGTTGGGTGGCTGCGGCACGGGTGCCGGCGTCAGCGGGTTTTTGCGGTTGATCCGCAGCGGCTGGCGACAGGATATCAACGTCACCGGTGCAACCTGCCAAGGGGGCAAGCGCTAGGGCGGTCAACATGAGTCTTCTTTGCATAGCAGTATCCACCGTTTGGGTGAGAGATCGTTAACAATCGGATTTTGCCGAATCGGATTGGGCGGTGACACGGGGCGATTAAGCCAGTGCCTGCGAGGTCCAACCCCATCCATCAGTTTACCTTAACACGACGGGCAGGTCAGCCTCGATTTTCCCAACGAAAAACGCCAGCGAGTTTTCGCTGGCGTTTAACATTGAACTAAGCGTGCAACGACCACCCGATTGGCAGGATTAGCTCGCCTTTTCGCCGATGATCCAGTGCCAGAAGCCCTTCATCACCATGCCGTTGTTCTTGGCATACTGGCCAACCGAAATCTTGTCATCTTTGACGAACGGTTGTTCGACCAAGGCGCGTTCGGCACAGTACTGGCGAATTCGGCCTTCGACCATCTTCTCGACAATGTTGTCAGGCTTGCCTTCAGCCTTAGCGGCTGCCGACAGGATTTCCCGCTCTTTGTTGACTTGGGCTTGGTCCAAGTCTTCGACGTTCAACACTTCGGGCTTCATCGCGGCGATGTGCATCGAAACGTCCTTAGCCGCTTCGTCGGTGCCGCCTTCGATGTGCAACAACACGCCAGCGGTCGTGCCCGCATTGTGCTGGTATCCACCGCAAACGCCTTCGACGCGAACGATCCGTCCGACGTTAAAGACTTCACGGATCCGATTGAACAAGTCTTCTTTCTGCTGGCCAAGCGACGTGCCGGGCATGCTGGGCGAATCCTGCGACAGCAATTCCTCAGCGGTTGCCGCACCCGGGCCGGTCGCCAATTGCGTTGCCAAGTCTTGGGCAAGCTGAATGAACGAATCGTTAGCGGTAACCGGAGCGCTTTCGCACAGCAGCTCGACCATCGCGCCGACCTTCTTGTCGGTGCCGATGTACATGCCGAAACGGCCAAAGGCGGTTTCGCGATCGGATCGCTTGTCGGAAAGCTGCTTGCCTTTTTTGCGCAGCACTTCAAAAGCGAGCTCTTCGTTTCCACCCGCTTCTTGCAACGCTTGCTTGCAGTCCATCAGCGGCAAACCGGTACGCTCGCGGAAGGCCTTAACGGCCGAAGCCGAGATAGTTGTCATTGGGATTTTCTCCGAATCGTGGATCTAAGGGGATTGCGATGGACCGACCAGGAAATTAGCAAATGGATCGGTTCGCCGTGGCCAGTGAGCGGTTGATTGACACGCCCCGCACACTGAATGTTCACAAAACCGCGGTTCGTGCGAATCGCGCTGTGCCGCTGCGGCCGATCGTGATCGACCGCAAACGGAGCTAACAAAGGAGTACAAAGGAAACGCGACAAGCTTAACCGGCTGTCGACGCTTCCGCGTCCGCGGCCGGGGCGGATTGCTCATCAGCCTGAGCGGCAACCGGCTCTTCAGCGGTTTTCGCAGCAACTTGATTCGACATTCCTTTGCCCTCGATGATCGAATCAGCCAAATGCTTGAGGATCAATTCGATGCTGCGAATACCGTCGTCGTTACCCGGAATCGGCAAGTCGATGTCGCTCGGGTCGCTGTCGGTATCGATCAACGCCGCCGTTGCGATGCCCAATCGCTTTGCTTCGCGAACCGCGTTTCGCTCCTTACCCGGATCAACCAAGAACAAAATCTCGGGCAATCGGTTCATGGTTCGCAAGCCGTTCAAGTTGCGGTACATCTTGCGGTATTCACGGTTCAGCGAAGATTGCATCTTCTTGCTGTAATTGTTCATACCGTCGTTGCTGCGCAGTGACTCGAGCTCTTCCAAGCGGGTCAAGCGGTTGCGAATCGTGCGGAAGTTGGTCAACGTGCCACCAAGCCAACGTTCGGCGACAAATGGCATCCCACAGCGCAACGCCTGCTCTTCGATCGCTTCGCCAGCTTGTCGCTTGGTGCCGACGAACAGAATCAAGCTGCCACCGGCGGCGACTTGACCTAGGTACTTTTTGGTTCGTAACAAACCGCGCAAGGTTTCGCGGATGTCGAGAATGTGAATTTGGTTTTTGCGGCCGAAAATGTACGGAGCCATTTTCGGGTTCCAAAGACTGGTGCGGTGGCCAAAGTGGACACCCGCTTCAATCATTTCTTGGATAATCGTACCGGCCATCAAATACTCCTGATGCGGCGGTCATTCAGGCACAAAATCGAGTTCTGCCCGGCAGCGTAAAGCTGTGCCGAAGCGGTCTCGATTCAGGGTGGCGTCTGGCCAGCAACAAGCCGGCGGACATACCCTTCGTCCGTGGGGAACGACCAGAAAGGACATTGAGATAAAAAAACCTGCGGCGTGAATTCCGCAGGGTGCAAGAAGATACTGCGTTGGGGGAAACCTCGTCAAGGCAACCTTCGCAAAGTTTTCGGACCTCACACCTAGCGGATGTCGGCTCTTTATCAGAGCCGATCCGCAAGAGAGATCGTCATTTTTGGTGTCAAACGCCAGCGGCTTTTGCCAACGCGTCGGCCTTATCGGTCTTTTCCCAAGTAAACGTGTCGCCGTCGCGGCCGAAATGCCCACCCGAGGTGGTCACCTTGAACACCGGGCGACGCAGTTTTAGGTGCGAAATAATCCCGGCTGGGGCTAGTGGGAAATGCTCGCGCACCAGGTCGCACAGCTTCGCATCGTCGATCTTGCCGCTGCCCTGCGTGTCGACATAGACGCTGACCGGCTCCGAAACGCCAATCGCATAGGCAAGTTGCACTTCACAACGCTCTGCCAGGCCGGCGGCCACGATGTTCTTGGCGATGTA
>DIUH01000027.1:0-325 GCA_002428205.1 Planctomycetaceae bacterium UBA6163 | reverse complement strand
CGACCGGTCAATCCACAGTCGCCGTGTGGCCCACCGACAACAAACTTGCCGGTCGGATTGATGTGATAAATCACGTCGCCCTTGACCAACTCGGCTGGCAAGCACGGCTTGATTACCTTCTCGATTACGAAATCCTTAATCGTTTTCTGGTCGACGTCCGGTCCGTGCTGGGTGCTGACAACAACGGTGTGAATGCGCACCGGCTTGTGTCCGTCGTATTCAACCGTGACTTGGCTCTTGCTGTCCGGGCGAAGCCAAGAAACTTCGCCATTTTGGCGTGCTTCGGTCAAACGTGTGATGATGCGGTGTGACAATGCGATCGGCA
>DIUH01000457.1:11870-14694 GCA_002428205.1 Planctomycetaceae bacterium UBA6163 | reverse complement strand
AACAAACGGGAGTGAACCTCACCCTCCCGGTTAAAACAACCTTGCCACTCGTATAAGGATTTTACCATGCGGACCAACCACCATCGATCAGTAGATTATGTCCGGTTACATAACTGCTGGCATCGGAAGCCAGAAACACGATCGCCCCCTTCACCTCGTGTGGCCGGCCCATGCGACGCATCGGGCTTTTCTGCTTCAATCGCTCGACCAATTCCGGGGGGGCCTGCGACTGTGGAAATGGCCCTGGGCTGAGGCAATTCACACGCACATGATCTTCCGCCCAATAGACAGCTAAGTGGCGGGCCATTTGTACAAGGCCTCCTTTGAGCGTCTGATAAGCGACCGGACTGGACGCACAGATTCCTGCATAAGCATCTGGATAAGAACCGACGGCCCCATACATCGATCCAATAAGAATCACACTGCCTGCCGCTTGTCGCTGGACAATATGATTTCGCATCAAACGGGCTAATAAAAAATAGCCCGTGGCGTTTGCTAATTGACGTGTGAATTGCTCACCCGTCACCGTCGTCCAGTCTTCGCCTAGCGGTTCGTGTCCGTTGTTGACCAACACATCAACCTGCCCGGCCTGTCGGACTGCCGCGGCAAATCCTGACTCCAGCGACGATTCGTCCATGTGGTCCAGTTGGACGCCAAAATGGAACCCTGTGTCGATTGGCGGCAAGGCAGCGGCGGCTTCTTCCGCACTTGAGAGGTCGCGACTGGAAATCACCACACGTGCGCCAGCTTCGGCTAGCGCTCGAGCCATCGCCGCGCCAAGGTAACCGGTACCGCCAGTCACCAGCGCAACCTTTCCGCTGAGGTCGAACAATTGAGCAACGGTCGGTTCATTCGCCGGCATAGGCTCTCCTGTAGGCAAGCAGCGTCTGCTTCACGGGGTGCTCGGTCACGGGTGACACCAATGCACCTGACGAGCCGATAAATAGTATTTTATTGACAACTCAGTCGCTACGATAGTACGATGTGGCGATCTAGGAGAAATAAATGAGCGCAAAGAAAGACCAGTCGCCGGTCGTTTCTAAATCGCGACAGCTCGCGCGGACGATTCGCGAGCGCATCCAACGCGAGCAGGCACCCGATGGGACGTTCTTCATGACCGAGGCGCAGCTTGCGGAAGAATATGGCGCCTCGCGAACGGTTGCCCGCGAGGCGATCAGTCGATTGCAAGCGCTGGGGATCCTTGAAGGACGCAAACGCAAGGGGCTGGTTGTTCGCCACCCCGATCCGCTGCTGCTGTTTTCGAAAAGCTTGCCATCGCTAATCGCGTCACCCGAAGACTGGCGGGATCTCGGACAACTTCGCTATGCATTGGAAATCGGCGCGATCGAACTGGCCGTCCGCGCCGCTACCGACCAGCAGATCGAAGCGCTCGGCAAGATCGAACAAGATCTGGAACAGGCGCTGCAAGAAGACATTCGTTCACAACGAGCCGTCGAGTTGGACGTTGCGTTTCATTCACAGATCTTGCAAATGACCGGCTCGCGATTAATTGCCGGGATGCAACAAGTGTTGGTGCAGTTTTTCCAACTGGCACCGCGTTGCGAAGCGACACCGGCCACCGCACAGCGGATCATATGGGAACATCGCGAATTGTATCATGCGATTCGCGAGCGCGACGTCGAACGGGCCCGCGCGATGGTTCGCGTACAAATTCGATCGGCAATGGAGGCGACCGGCGACATCAACACCGATGGCAACACGGGTGATAAAGTCGCGGCCGAGGATGTTTCGAACACTTGATCTATAAAGATTCAAAAATGACACCCACACAATCCCGTCCACCCAAAGCGAGAAGCGTTATCATGCGTGTAAAACAGATTGCTGCATTGATTCTAATAGTTCTTGTTCAGGGGAAATTTGCAAGCATTCCGGTCGATGCCGCCGAGCCGATCGACTTAGGCATGCGACGCGAACTGTTTATCGACGATCACTTGATCGACAAGCTTGAAAACGTGCAACTGGTTCTGCACGAACCGCGTGATGAAGGCGCTGTTTTGAAGTTCGACCAACCGTGGGAAGGTCGTTTCTCGGGATATGCGACCGTCATTCACGATGACGACCTTTACCGTCTTTACTATCGCGGCGTTCCGACCTCTGGCAGCGATGGCAACAGTCGCGAAGTCACATGTTATGCCGAGTCGAGGGATGGGCTAACCTGGACCAAGCCCGACTTGAACCAGTTTGAAGTCGATGGAACACGCCAAAACAATGTCATACTTGCCGACGCGGCCCCTGTAACCCATAACTTTTGTCCATTCATCGATCGCAATCCAGCTGCGGCCACGGAGCAACGTTTCAAAGCCATCGGCGGCGTCGCCAGCAGTGGCTTGATTGGCTACACGTCGACCGATGGAGTGCGTTGGAAAAAACTGCAGGCAGAGCCGATATTCAAAGATAGTGGCTGGGTATTTGATTCGCAGAATCTTGCCTTCTGGTCAGAGTCGGAACAGCGATATGTGCTCTACTATCGCAAGGCACCTGATGGCATCCGGGCGATCGCGCGCACGACGTCAACCGATTTCGTGAACTGGAGCGAACCGGTGATGATGACATACAGCGATACGGGTACCGGTAAACCGAGCCAGCATCTTTATACCAACCAGACCCAGCCTTACTTTCGCGCCCCGCATATTTACGTGGCAACCGCCGCACGTTTTTTTCCTGGTCGGCAAGTGATTTCTGCCGAGCAAGCCGAAGCGGTGAATGTACACCCAAATTATTTTAAAGACACTTCGGACGCGGTCTTGATGACCTCCCGTGGGGGCGATCGTTATGACCGAACCTTTTCGAGTGCATTCATTCG
>DIUH01000457.1:10612-11850 GCA_002428205.1 Planctomycetaceae bacterium UBA6163 | reverse complement strand
TACTCGTTGCGATTGGACGGTTTTGCATCGGCTCGCGCGGCCTATGAAGGTGGCGAACTGATCACCAAGCCGATCCGGTTCGATGGCGACCGCTTGATGCTGAACTTTGCGACTTCGGCGGCGGGTGGAATCCGCGTTGAAGTCCAAGACGCCAGCGGCAAGCCGTTGCCAGGTTTCTCGATTGATGATTCAGTAGAATTGATCGGAAACGAGATCGAACGGGAAGTTCGTTGGAAGCATGGGGCGGACGTCAGCAAGTTGGCACAGCAACCGGTACGTCTGCGACTTGTGATGAAGGATGCGGATGTTTATGCGCTGCGGTTTACAACAGATAAGGGATCTTCGAAAGAATGAATATCAATTATGTCTACGCCTTTCGGGGCCTTGTCATTGCGTTTGCATTAGCCGCTGGAAACTCGCTCATTGGGGCAGCGGAAGTTGAAGTTCAAAAGATCTGGGACCAGGGGAATCACAATGCCTTCAGCGACCTGACGCGCTTTAAAGACCGTTGGTATTGTGTGTTCCGCGAAGGCAAGGGGCATGTCTCACCCGACGGAGCCTTGCGGGTGCTGCAGTCTGACGATGCCAAGATATGGCGCTCTGCTGCCTTGATCACATCTGACAACGGCGACTTGCGTGATGCGAAGATCACGGTCACGCCGCAAGGCAAGCTAATGCTCGCCGGTGCTTCGGCGCTTCATCCGCCATCGGATATTCGCCACCAATCGCTGGTCTGGTTTTCTGATGATGGAGAAAACTGGAGCGAACCGGTCGAGATCGGCGAGCCCAACTTTTGGATCTGGCGAATCACATGGCACAAAGATGCCGCTTATGGGATCGGGTACGCAACCGCGGGACCAAAAATCGCTCGGCTTTATAAGAGCCATGATGGTGAGAAGTTTGAAGTTTTGGTCGAGAATCTGTTTGACGAAGGCTACCCCAATGAAAGCTCCATTGTCTTTCTAGAGGACGATACCGCCGTCTGTTTGTTGAGACGCGATCCAGGTGAAGCGATGCTAGGCAAAGCGTCACCGCCTTACACCGATTGGACTTGGCAGGGGCTAGGGAAACGAGTCGGTGGGCCTCACCTATTGCAACTTCCGGACGGTCGCCTGTTAGCCGCAGGGCGTGATTACATTGGCGGAGCGACCACGCGGTTGTGGTGGCTTGATGCGAAGAAACCTGAACTGACGGAGATCCAGCGGTTTCCTAGTGGTGGCGACACCAGTTACCCGGGA
>DIUH01000457.1:1964-10592 GCA_002428205.1 Planctomycetaceae bacterium UBA6163 | reverse complement strand
GGATTTTGTAATGACGAAACGTCCACGCTTGTTGGTTGTCGGTGGAGGCTCAATCGGCGAGCGGCATGTTCGCTGCTTTCAACAGACACGACGTGTCGATATTGCATTATGTGAATCCAACCCCGAGGTGCGGGCAGCGGTTGTGCAGCGGTGTGGGTTAGTTGAAAGCTTTGATGACTTTGGGGCGGCGGTGGCCAGTGAGCCAGAGATAGCTGTGATCTGCACACCGGCTCATCTGCACATTTCGATGGCCGCTGAATTGATCAAGGCTGGCTGTGCGGTGTTGATTGAAAAACCGCTGAGCGTGACGCTGCAGGGTACGGATGAGTTGCTTGCGTTATCCCAAGCCCGGCAAGCGACCGTTGGTGTCGCGTATGTCTATCGAGCTCATCCGGCGCTACAGGCGATGCGCGAGGCGTTAATCAGCGGTCGGTTTGGCTCGGCGGTACAGGTGGTGGCTGTCTTTGGTCAAAACTTTCCGTTCTATCGGCCGGCGTATCGGGAAATCTACTACCGCGATCGATCGACCGGTGGTGGGGCGATCCAAGATGCATTGACTCATGTCATCAATGCCGGTCAGTGGCTAGTCGGCCCGGTGACCGAAGTGACCGCCGACGCGGCGCACCTGGTGCTTGACGGTGTAACGGTCGAAGACACCGTGCACATGATGGCCAGGCACGACAAGGTGCTTGCCAACTACAGTCTCAATCAGCATCAATGCGTCAATGAGGGAACATTGACGGTGATCTGCGAGCGTGGCATGGCCCGATATGAAACGCACCATGGACGATGGTCGTGGGCAGATCATCCCGAAGCCCCTTGGCATATTGAACCGACAGCACCTCTTCAGCGCGACGAGCTCTTTCGCCGACAAGCCGACGCATTTCTGGACGCGGTAGAAGCAAAATCGTTACCGCTTTGCAGTTTGGAAGAAGGCTTGCAGACGCTTCGGGTCAACGTCGCTGCGTTGCGTTCGCTAGAGACTCGTCGGTGGGAAAGCACTTCATGAACGCCACGGCCGAGCTTGTCTCGGTCGAGGGATGATCATAACCAGAAGCGATCGGTCCCGCGCGCCCGTCGCATTTCCATCCGCCCGCCAAAGGCGGGCGGATGGGCGAAAACTCGCTATTAGGTCGCCGCGGTCTGGTTGTGATCATCGTCCCACGGAGGCAAGCTCCGTGGTGACGCCTCGGCCAAGCAATGATCATTACCAGAAGCGAGTCGATTGACTCTTACTGCTCGGCGATGCAGAGCAGTTTGGTGCGGGTTCGAATGAGCAACTTATTACCCGATATCGCTGGCGTGGCGACTATACTTTCACCAACGTCGTTTGCTGCTATTTCCTTATAGGTGGCATCGTCAGCCAAGACGAGCACGACGCCGCTTTTGCCAGCGATATAGATTTTTCCGTTACCCGAAATCGGCGAAGCGAAGTAGCTGCCGCCACGACCGACCCGCTGCGGTTTTTCCAGCGGTTCACCTTGCAGAGTCTCAAAAACGGTCGTTATTCCACCCTCTTTAATCAAGAACATACGACCATCGGAAACATAGGGTGAGACGATGTGGTCGGTATGCCGCGTCGCGTGCCGCCAAAGTACATGTGACTCGGTCACGTCGCCGTCTCCTCCGCCACGCACCGCCATAATCGCCTGAGCCGCCGTGTCTTCTGCGGGAGTATCAAATGTCGCGCCGGCAAAATTATCAGGATGCAGGAATGCGACGTCAAGTTCACGCCCCTCAAGCACACCATCCTTATTAAGATCGCCTCGGTCAAAGGTCTTACGTAGAAACGCTTCAGGAACCGGCTTGTCTCCCATGAACGCTTGGATCTCTTGCTTAGTCAATTTGCCATCTTTTTCCCCCGTTTCGGCACCATCGACAGCGGCTAGCCACTGGTTGGCAATACCGGCGCTTTGGACGGAAATGTAGATCACGCCATCGATGCAGACCGGCGTTGTTTTGATGTTTCTGAGCAAGGTCTTGGCGAACCAATTGCGTTTCCCAGTCTTCGGGTCATATCCGATCAGCATTCCTGTGCCAGCGACAACAATCTCATCACGACCATCGACCGTACAGACAACAGGGTGTGAATAATTTACTGCCATATCGGAGCGATCATCTTTCCATCGCAGTTCGCCTGTGGCACAATCGAAAGCATGGATCGCCGGATTGAGATCATCGTCTTGACAGAAGATCACCAAGTCGTCGTATAACACCGGCGACATTCCAGCGCCCCACTTAAAGACGAAAAAAGGTGTCGGTAATTCTTGACGCCAAACATCTTTGCCAGACTGTGCATCGACGGTGATCATGCCAAGCGTGGGTGAATAAAAATAGACTCGCTGGGCATCGGCCGCGGGAGTGGTACTGGCGTGACTGTTCGTTTCATGAATCTCCGCCAACTCACTGACCGGCCAATCTCGCTGCCACAGTTTTTCCCCCGACTTCAATTCAAAAGCGAATAGACTAACGGTATTCGCGGCTGTCATCCCGCTGACAAAAACTCGCCCACCAGCAACCACAGCGCCGCCGACACCGTCGCCCACACCTTGCTGCCAAGCGACATTGTGCGTGTCCGAAAAATTGATGGGTAGGGATTGATCGGTGAGTGAAATCCCGCGACTGTTCGAGCCACGAAACTGAGGCCAATCGTCGTCCGCGTTTGCCACAGCCAATGCGAATATCAAACCAATGCCAATCGCGGATCCCAATATTCGATGATGGATCGTTGCAAGATTAGAGGTTCGTCTATGCGTTGTCAGATAGGTTCTCAAGTTGTGCATTTTCGACCTTTGGGTGTGATGGAGTCAGGGCCAACTTAATCGGAATAACGGACGAATCAAAACAACGATCAAGCCAGTCGAGCGAATCCGCTGTGGCGTACCTGTGTACCTGCATGGTCCAATCGCTGAAGAACGTCCGCTTGTTGGATCGCATCCGCCAATTCTGCGAAAACCGGTTCGGCAGCATGAATATAAGCTGTGATGTGATGTTCCTGGTGCGCAAAACTTGGATAGAAACCGCCACCGGTCAGAAATCCGCGCTCAAGCATCCGTGCGGTGAACAAAGTACCCAAAGCGGCCGCTTCTTTATGATCGAAGCTTAGTCGCAACAACGCAGGATGGCCTGAAATCTTGACGGGAACGCCAAAGCGGCGACTCAGGTCGTGCCAGGTCTGGCGCATCCGGGCTCCCAGACACGCGGTGTGTGCCGCTATATCGAGCGTTTGATATTTGCGAATCGTCGCCAGCGCCGCTGTCGGCCCCACCGCTTCGGTCCAATAGGTGCTGGAGATGAACGATGATTGTGCCACGTCCATCACCCGACGACGACCGATGATCGCTGCCATCGGGTGTCCATTGGCGATCGCTTTAGCAAATACTGCGATGTCAGGCAGCGTGCCATACTTCAAATGCACACCGCCGAGGTGCATCCGCCAACCGGATGAAATCTCATCAAAGATCAGCACCGCGCCACAGCGGTCGCAAAGCTCTCGAACACCCTCAAGGAATCCCGGATCGGGTTCGGCGTTACGCGTCGGCTCCATCACCACCGCAGCGATTTCATTCCCGTGGCGTGAAACGTGTTGCTGCAATTCATCCAAACCATTGTAGGTGAATGGTAGGGCGGTGCCAGAAAGCCCCAGCGGCACGCCGGCGGGTTCTAGGCCGGGCAACAGATGACCTTGCAAGCCGTCGACCACATCGGTCGGATGCAGATTTGCCGCCAAGTACCAATCAGACCAACCGTGATATCCGCAAAATGCAATCTTGTCGCGACGAGTTGCGGCGCGAGCCAGACGCACCGCAATGGCCATCGCTTCGCCACCCGATCGAGCAAACCGCGCCTGCTCAGCCCAAGGATGCAACTCAATCAACAGCTCGGCAAGTTCAACTTCTTCGGCGGCATTGAGCGACGACATCGACCCCATGGCAACACGGCGTCCCACCGCCGCGTTCACATCCGGGTCGGCGTAACCTAAAAGACAAGAACCGATGCCCGAGGTGGTCATGTCGATAAAGCGGCGGCCGTCTAGATCGATCACTTCACAACCATGCGCTTCGCGTGCATAGGCTGGCCATAGTCCCGGTGCAAACATTTCGGGACGTTTGCTCAGCAGTTGCGTTCCACCAGGGATCAATTGTTTCGCGCGAACATAAGTCGCTTGTGTCAATGACTGCCCCGCCGAGGTTACAGAAGATTCATCGTTGCCGAAGCGGACTCCGAACAATTCAGCGGCACTGCGCCAAAAGAGATTATCAATATCATCACCAGACCACTGAGCGATTTCCGCGGCATGCTTCATCGACAGCAACTGTTCATAGATCGCTAAGATCGGCCGACCGTCGCAGTGAGGAAACTGCAAGTCGAGTCGCCCCGCATCGATCCCTTGCCACGCGCGGCCAAGCGACGCGTATTGCCCGTGAAAGTAGGTCGCGTCAACACCATCGGATCCATACAAGATTCGCCGCCTGTCCTCACGTGAAAACAAGGTGATCAACGGCCGAACATCGGTCACGGCCGAGACGTCATACCAGATATTCGGCAAGTCGCGGAGTTGGTCTATCGCTTGGCGGATGGGCCAGTAAGTAAAGCTGCGTGCACAGTGGGCCAAAATCCATTTGATGTTGGGGAAACGCTTCAGTGTAAACTCGCGCAGATCGCTCAGATTCAGCTCGTCGGCACAACCATGGAATCGTGACAAATGCATCGTCACCCACAAACCCAATTCGTTGGCCAATTCCAATTGTGGGTATGGCAAAAAATCTTGGATGCGACATTGTGCGATGTCGCCGGTTACAGAAAAAATGCGATAAGGTTTTAGACCAATGAATCGCTGCTCTAGAATGTCACGCCTGATATCCCCCACGGTACATGCAGGCGTCACCAGACGATTCATCCGCGATTGTGGATCTTGGCGAACCTGGGCGATGGACCAATCGTTATGTGCCGCGACATCGATCCCGCGCAGCGGTGTTCCCAACACGAGAAAATGGGTTTCGCGGCCGGGATAGAGCTTCGCAGCCCATTGCTGAATGGTCGCTAAATCGGTCGCACCCCAACGGCTGGCGGTAGGCTCTGTCGACGAGAGGTGATCGGGATTGAACAGATGGATGTGGGCGTCGAACACGCGATCGGGAACGAAATCTTCTAGCTCTTCATCCCAAATCTGTTGATCGTGCGAAGAATAGTCGTGCAGAGAAATCGGCATCTCAAAAGCCTTTCCTGTTCATCGCATCCAAGACAACCTTAGCACAGCGCGGGAAATAAGTGTCCGGTACCTTTTGTGCGAAGCACCCAAAGGGCGAGTTCCTCGCAAAAGGTACCGGACACTTATTTCCCACACGACAACCTCAATCAATCCGGCGGAGTTACTGGGCTTTCAATCGGAAACTCCGCATCCAACCAATCTTTAACTAGCCAAGCATGACGTCGCTGGCGATCTTCCCATCGAGCTGCTTCTTCGGGCGTATACTCATAGAATCCATGGCCACTAGAGATACCACGGGCATCCTGTCTGACCAGTTCTGCTAACGACTGCGGCAGTGGCTCAGGCGGCGTCTTGTCAGCTCGCAATCCGGAGGCGACCTGCTGCATGGCAAGGCCATAAAGCGTTGGCCCACCGGTCAAATCGATCCAGCGAAACGGGCCACACGACGCCGCCCAAAGACCGAGTGTATTGCGCAAACTGCGATCAATGGTCTCAACATCCGCAACGCCGGTTTCCACCAAATGCAAGGCTTCGCGGTACATCGCATATGCAATCCGATTGACAATAAATCCCGGAACATCCTTCTGACAGATCGTCGGATCCTTACCTAATCGGCGTCCGAGTTCTTCCGCACGGAGCATCGTTTCGTCGGAAGTTGACTCGCCGCGAATCAGTTCCAGAAACCGCGTGGCGTGTGCGGGCTCCGCCCAGTGCATGCCGACAAACCGCTGAGGATGCTTTCGCTTCTGCTGTAAAATGCTGATCGGAATCGCCGACGTGTTGCTGGCGATCACCGCATCGGTCGTGACGACCCGTTCAATTTCTTCAAACACCGACTGCTTCAGCGCCAGATCTTCGTTAACACTTTCGATCACGAAACCGCAATCGGCCAGTGGTTCCCAGTTTGTGACTTGAATCAGTCGCGATCGCCACTGGTTAAGCAGGTCCTGCGGTGCAACGCCATGCTCGACTAATTCGCCAAGCAATTGTTCGATGATCGGCAAAGCCGCAGCATGCTCGGCACCCGTTGGCACAACCGCTACGACATCAAAACCCCGCTCTAATAAGCAGGCTGTGATGCCGCGGCCCAGCAGTCCGAGCCCAACAACGCCGATCGCTTTTCTCATAACGACTCCAGGCCCGCCGCTTCGGCCGCCAGACGATTTTCGAACTTGAAACCGAGCGGCGCGAAACTTGTTTGAACTTGCTCCATCCCCCGCTTCACCATAATAAGATCGCAACCATGACAGATAAACGTTGCCCCCAGATCCAACAACATCTGTGTATGCTCGGGGCTACCGCTGACTGTGCCCCACCACTTACCGGCGTTCTTCGCGGCATCAGCGACGCGGCGATAGGCATCGCTGATCAACGGGTGATCAAACTGGAAAGGGATACCAGCCATCACGCTCAGGTCGCCGGGCCCAAGCATCAACACATCAATGCCCGGTACACCTGCGATCGCCGCGGCTTGATCAAGCGCCGTCGGCGACTCCAGTTGCGCGATCAACAACGTATGTTCGTTAGCGGCCTTTAAGTAGGGTCCCATCGGGATCGCACAATACGGATTGTCGCCGTTGGCACCATCGACGCCCCGCTGCCCCTGCGGGGCAAACTTCGCCCAGCGAACCAATTCTTGCGCCTCGTCTGCCGACTCGCAGCGTGGGTACATGATCCCTTGAGCACCGGCCTCCAGCAGTCGCCCCATCCGCATGAACTCGCCCTTGGCCGGCCGCGCGATGATGTCCGACACGCCGACGCGAGCGGCTCGCATCAGGTTCGAAGCCGTCTCGTCGCTGGTCGAGTGATGTTCCAAGTCGAGCCAAATCCCGTCAAACCCCATCAAGCTGACAAACTCATAAACACTGGGATCGATGAAGTGGCAACAGGTGATCAGCACGGGCTCACCACGCGTCAACTTCGCTTTCACTCGACTGGGTCGCATGGGCAATTTCCTTGAACAAGCATTCTGCGGCAGCGATCGTCAAGCTGCGGCGAAGGGGGATTAAGCGGCTCAGAGGGTTTGTTGAAGCGGCTTGATGATGAAGCTCGAAAAAACACTACTTTAAGCGGTCGCGACGCCTTGAGCGAGCGATAAAATCGGCCGCATTCGGTGGGTTTACGCCGGCCGAATGAATATAATACCATTTTTTGCAGACACAAGCATCCTCCCCAGGAAGCCCGCTATGCGATTTGAACGCGAAAAAGAGGCCTTCGATCAACACGGGTTCGTGATCGTCCGCCAATTGCTGGACCGTGCCGATTTCGTCGAACTGCAGCAGAACCTGCAGCGTTACATCGAAGATGTCGTGCCAGGGCTTGGCGACGGTGACGCGTTCTACCAGGACCGCAGTCGGCCCGAGACGCTCAAGCAACTGCACCGCATGGACTGTGACGACTTCTTTCGCCAAGTCACGCAGCACCCCCGCTGGACAGAACTCGCCACGACTCTTGTCGGCGAGCCGGTGGTCGCCAAATCGCCAGAATGGTTTAACAAACCGCCCGATACAAATCACGTAACTCCACCGCACCAAGACAATTATTATTTTTGCTTGGCACCACCCAACGTGGTCACAATCTGGTTAGCCCTAGATGAAGTCGATGCTGAAAACGGCTGCTTACGATACGTCGCTGGTTCACACCAGCGTGGATTTCGGCATCATGGCAAGTCACATATAATTGGATTCTCACAGGGGATCACTGACTACACACACGACGATTTCACTCGCGAGATCGCCGTCCGATTGCAACCTGGCGATGCGGTTGCGCATCACGGCATGACGATCCATCGCGCCGATGCCAACCTGTCGGCGACCCGACACCGACGTTCTTTCGCGATGGTATTTAACGGTATTTCATGCGTCCGTGACGAAGCGGCCTTCGAACGTTACACCGCTGCGGCACGAGACCAACACCAGCAAGCCGGCTTAAAGATCTAACCCAACGATTTCGGAACGACATGCGTCGGCCGATAAGACCGCCCACTTACAATGATGAGATTCGAAGGATGACGCGCTACGCTCAATTCTTGCTAGTGATGACAATCGTTTTGCAAGGCATCGCAACTGTCCACGCGGCTGAACAGCAGGCGACGCCTCCGGAATCGATTCGAGCCCAAGAGGGGTTTCGCGTCGAATTGTTGCGTTCGTCACAGCAAGGCGAGGGGTCGTGGATCAGCATGACGTTCGACCCTGCCGGACGAATCATCATCGGTCTTGACGATCGCGGCTTAGCAAGACTGCAATTGAACGAACAGAACGATGCCGCAACGTTTCATCCGCTCGAAAACACAGAATCGCTGAAGCATGTCCGCGGAGTGCTGTTTGCCCACGACTCGCTGTACGTTAGCGCAACGAACAGCCAAGCGATCTATCGCCTGCAAGACCTCGATGGTGACGGGCAATTCGAATCGCAAA
>DIUH01000457.1:289-1833 GCA_002428205.1 Planctomycetaceae bacterium UBA6163 | reverse complement strand
GATGATCGAGTCGGCTACATTGCCAAAATCGATCCGGAAGGAAAATCATGGACGATCGTTGCTGGCGGATTCCGTAATCAGGTCGACGTTGCGTTCAACCAGCACGGCGAAATGTTTACCTGGGATGCCGATATGGAATGGGATATCGGTTTGCCATGGTATCGTCCAACACGCCTCAATCATGTTGTCTCCGGCGGTGAGTATGGGTGGCGATGGGGAACCGGCAAGTGGCCCAACTGGTATCCCGACAGCCTGCCCGCCACGCTCGACACCGGACTCGGATCGCCAACCGGTCTCGTCTTCGGAAGCCGCAGCAATTGGCCACAAGCATACCGTGACGCGTTATTCATGGCCGACTGGCAGCTAGGCAGAATCTTAAAGGTCAACCTCAATGCTCAAGGTGCAACCTACGAAGCAGATGCAGAGATATTTCTCGAAGGCGGACCGCTGAATGTCTGTGACATGACGTTTGGCCCCGATGGTGCGCTCTATTTTATTACCGGTGGCCGCGGTTCGCAGTCGGGATTGTATCGTGTCACATGGACCGGCTCGCCGCTGGCCTCGCCAATTGCAACCACCGAGGACTTAGCAAAACAGCAGGCCGATTCATTGGCCGCCGAAAAGAATAGACGACTTCGACATCAACTAGAAACCTATCATCAACGGATTGACACGGAGGCGATCGAGTCTATTTGGGAACATCTTGGCAATGAAGATCTATGGATCAGGCACGCGGCACGAATCGCCTTGGAAAACCAACCGATCGCGTCATGGCGGAAGTTGGTTACTGCGGAACCTGATTCGATCGCCAAACGAACCGCATTGCTGGCCTTAGCAAGAATCGGTGACACGGGAGATCAAGCAACGATCTTTGATCACATGGGTGGCCTCGATTGGGCCGGCCTGCAATCGCAAGGCCGCCTGTTGCCGCTGCGGACGCTTCAGGTCTCAATCGCTCGACACGGGCTGCCTGACGAACCGATACAGCAGCGTTTGCTCATGCACTTAGACCCCTTGTTCCCAGATAACGACTTTTCAACCAACTGGCTGCTTCAAGAATTGCTGGTCAAACTTCAATCATCAAGCGTGCTGGCTAGGTCGATCGATTTAATAGAACATGCCACCACGCAAGAAGAGCAGTTTCAATATGCCAAAACCTTAACTCACGTTACCGCCGGGTGGGATCTCGATAATGCGAAACGCGTGATCAACTGGCTGGAAAAGAGTCGTCGCTACACCGGCGGAAAATTGGTTGAAACGCACTGGCGAAATTTGAAAAACGATTTTCAAGTGATCTTATCATCATCGCTGCAGGATGAACTGACTAGCGACTGGGAACGTTTAAGCCAGCCATTGCCAGAAACCATGGAATCACCCCAACCGCTTCGACCGATTGTTAGGAAGTGGACGATCGAAGAACTTGTGGATGATGTCAATGCATTGCGGCCAGAGCAAACGACCAAACAGCAGGGCGAACGGGCACTGGCGGCCGCAAACTGCCTGTCATGCCATCGCATCGGCCAGCGGGGCAGTTTTATCGGCCC
>DIUH01000457.1:0-245 GCA_002428205.1 Planctomycetaceae bacterium UBA6163 | reverse complement strand
GATTCGACGACCGGCAGCACCGTAGCGATCGATCGGGTCGATATCGAAGCGTCTGTCCCGGGAACCCGTTCGCCCATGCCAGACGGACTAGTTGACACGCTGACCCGTGAGGAGATTCTCGACCTGATCGCGCTACTGCGTGGGTAGAGGCAGTAAATCCCAGCGGCAGGTGAAAACGTATCCGACGTAGTGGGATTCGCCAGAATTCCCGAAGTGTGAAGGGAACTCTGGCGAGTCCCATTACG
>DIUH01000206.1:6509-7019 GCA_002428205.1 Planctomycetaceae bacterium UBA6163 | reverse complement strand
GAAGATTCAATTCCGTCGGATGTATCGCGACGCTGGTTCGCAGAACGACAGGACTGGTTGATTCGTCACGGCATTCAGCCCCAAGCTAATGATTGGCGAGAAAAACTAGCCGCTCTCCCACGCTCATTGCGTAAAGAGTTTCANNGTTGTGTTTTGAAGCGAAGTGAGTTGTCGAAGATCGTGACGGACAGTTTGTTAGCTTTCGATGGCCAGCGATATCGCATGGGCAGTTTTGTGGTCATGCCCAATCACGTGCATCTCGTCGTTTGTTTGCTGGGTGATACAAACATCGTCAAGCAATGCACTTCATGGAAGAGATTTACGGCTAATAAGATTAATCAATCATTGGGCACGACAGGACGTTTTTGGCAAGAGGAGAGCTTTGATCATCTCGTTCGTTCTGACAAACAATTTTTTGCGATTAATCGATACATCGTTAATAATCCAAGTAATTTGCCAGTCGGTAGCTATTATTTGTATACGGTCTAAGGTAGTAGGCACACTCCGTGT
>DIUH01000206.1:0-6475 GCA_002428205.1 Planctomycetaceae bacterium UBA6163 | reverse complement strand
TCGGAGAGTGCCTGCTACCTTTGCCCCTCACCAACTCACTGCATTGACCGAATACACAAAAACAAAACTGCTGGGCGAATACGACTTGGCGATCGTCGGCGGCGGCATCGTTGGCCTGGCAACCGCCGTGCAAATGTTGGCCGTCCGCCCCGACACTCGGCTGGTCGTCGTCGAAGCTGAGCCGAATGTTGGCATGCATCAAAGCGGCCACAACAGCGGAGTGCTGCATTCTGGAATCTACTACAAACCGGGATCGCTGAAGGCCATCTTATGCCGCTCGGGCAAAGCGATGATGGAATCGTTTTGTGCCGAAAACGACGTGAAAACGGATCGCTGTGGCAAAGTCATCGTCGCAACGAGTGCCAAAGAGCTCGAATCGCTCGACCGGATCCAGCAACGGGGCGAAGCTAACGGAGTCGAATGTTATCGGATCAATTCCGACCAGCTTCGACAGCGTGAGCCTGCGGCCGCTGGGATCGCGGCGATCCATGTTCCCGAAACCGGCATCGTCGACTACCGCGCCGTTTGTTTGGCGATGCGACGGGTGATCGAGCAGCAGGGCAACCAAGTGATCACCGACTCGCGCGTCGACCGAATCGCGGCCGACGATAACGCCGTCGAAATCGGATTCGGCGACCGCGCCGTACGCGCTTCCTGGATGATCAACTGTGGGGGGCTGCACAGCGACCGGGTATTGCGGCTTGCCGGTGGAACTCCGCAAGCGAAAATCGTCCCGTTCCGCGGCGAGTATTACGATCTGGTCCCGTCCAGTTATTCGCTCTGTCGCAATTTGATCTACCCGGTCCCCGATCCCGCGTTCCCGTTCTTGGGCGTGCACTTCACACGAATGATTGGCGGCGGCGTCGAATGCGGTCCCAATGCGGTGCTGGCGTTATCGCGCGACGGCTATCGTTGGCGAGACATCAAGCCCGCCGACCTAGCAGAAACGTTGATGTTCGGTGGCTTCCGGCGATTGGCCACGAAGCACTGGCGGATGGGAGTCGGCGAAATGTGGCGTTCGGCCCGCAAGTCGGCGTTCGTCGCGGCGCTGCAGAAATTGATCCCATCGATCCGCGAAAGCGACCTCAAGCCGGGTCGCAGCGGAGTTAGGGCACAGGCTGTTTCGCCCGACGGTTCGCTGATCGACGATTTTCTGGTCGACCAAACGCTGCGAGCGATCCATGTCCTCAACGCCCCTTCGCCAGCGGCCACCGCATCGCTGGCGATTGGCCAATACGTCGTTGAAAAGCTGCTGATCAGCACCGCCGACTAAACGCCGGATCCGGCAACCGATGGCAGCCACAGCAATCTTTCAAGTGGATTTCAGGATTTGGACAAGGTTTTTTAACTTAGGTGTTCAAACGATTTCTGCGGCCGATTTCTATTAACACCAACAACGCATCCAGTGGCGTGGCTTCCCCGTCGCCGTTAACATCGACAAACAGGCCCGCAGGTGACTGATTTGTCAGCGGTCCCGCCCCATTTTGCCGGATGAACACCAGTATTTGTAGTGCGTCAAGCGGTTGGACGATTGTGTCGTCATCAACGTCAAAGGCGTCGATTGAGTTTTGGAACGCAGGTCTTTCGTCTCCCAAAATCGTGATCGATCCGACCGCCGGCTGGTAACCCCCGGCGGAAAATTGATACTCCAATCGAAGCGGCGGTTGGTCGATATCGTCATCGATCGGCACAACTGGTATCACGACCTGCTGCGCACCGGCTGGGATCGTGATCAATGTCGGCAATTCGATTCGTGACGGATCGTTGCCGCTGATCACCACGACAAGCGGCGAAGACGTATCAGTATTGTTGCGACGAATGGTCAACGTCGTCGATTCGGGACCCGAATCTTCGCGAATCGTCTCGGAGCTGAACGTCGCCGTCAACGTTTCGAAATCGGTTACTATCAATTCTGCCGAGCCCGAACTTATACTCGCAGCTGAAGCGGTGATCGTGATAACCTGCGAACCGTCCAGCAGGTCATCATCGACGGCGTTGATCGCGACCTGTACCGATGTCTGGCCAGCGGCCATGACGACAGAACTGGGCACCGTCGCTTCGCTGACGTCGCTTGATAGAAGCGTAACCGTTAGGGCTGCCGCTGAGACCGATTGGGGGCGCGACACTGTCAATATCGCTGCGTTACTTCCCGCGTTTTCTACGATCGAAGTTTGATTGATGGACACCGACAGTTGTGGCGGTGAATCGACGATAACACGAAAGTTGCCTGATGCGCGGCCCCCATCATCATCGGTGACCGTAACGGTTGCCGTATAAGTTCCCGGTGTCTGATAGGTGTGATTGCCGTTGAACGATGCTAGGGTCGTCAAGCCAGGTCTACCGACCCGGTCAATCGTCAAATCGCCTTCTACCGGAACTGATCCGTCGCCCCAAGAAATCGTATAAGTGAATGTTTCTCTCGTCGGTGGCGAAGCATTGGGATTGTCGAATCCGGCGTCGGAGACAATGGCAACATTCTCAATACTCAATCGCTGGCCGGCATTCACCCGTTGCTCACCTACCAAAGTTATTACCGGCGCCGTATTGGTGATGGTTGCGTTAGCTTGACGCACTTGTTGACCGAGTCGCGAAGCGGTCAACGTCATGGATATTGGATACGAACCATTGTCGCTGTAAGTATGGTTGCCCGTCACGATGACAGATGACGTTCCCCGCTGCCAACCGATGTCGTCCAACGCCGCCATATCCAGTGGCGTTACCGTTTCGCGAATTCCGGCCCGCAACGTGGGCGTCATGATCGCCCCGACGCCACCGTCTGTCACACCGGGTGCCCAGTGTTTGCGATCAGCACCCAGCGGCGGATTGCCGGCGCCGTCATAGGCCAAGCTCGCATTGGGCCCTGTGAACTGGTCGCCGGAAACCAGTTGGTTCCACGATGCCGATGTCCCGAAGCCCAGCACGTGGATAAACTCATGGCTCGCTACGGATAAAAAATCAAATTGCCCGGCACCTAGGCCCGCCGGATCGGTTCCGAAATACCAATTCGCCGTCGAGCTGAACGACATCACGCCGCCCCATGGCCCAAAGTCGTTTGGCCGTGTTGCCAACGCACCGGACTGGCCGCGCGAGGCGAGTGAATTCAGCCAAGCTTGAGATCCCGAACCCTGGAACCCACCGGGGCCGCCCAGCCCAAGTTGGCTGGAGTTAAAGTTTTGTGCACCTACGAAAACGACGAACTGATTCGCATTGACCACTAGGTTCGGGATTGAAATCGGCGCGTTTGTAACGGGGTGCTGAGTCGTCGCAGCCCAAGTGTTTGTGCCCGAAGGGCGAATTTCCGCAAGATCGTCCGTCAACTGGGCCAACACAGCATCGACGGCCGTGTTCAACAGGGCCCGTCGGGAAGTAGACGAGAAAAACCCACTTGTATCTAAAGAATAATCGAACCTAACAGACAGTTTCGGTGCGGGGGGTTGACTAGCGATTTGGCCAGGCGTCTGTGTCCCGTCACCCCAATTGATCGATGCGGCCATCGTGCCGACCATGCCGGTCGTATCGAATGTCTGCGAGATCGGAAACAAGGCCCCTTCGGCCGTCATCACCCAGCGGCGTTCCAGCACCTGGATTTTCATCGCGCGACTGTGTCTGTCGCGATCAAGACGCTCGCGCCGAAGCGTGGGCAAGAAGTGAACACTTCGCGGGCGAACCCATCTGCTGATGGTGTCTTTGAGACCTTTTCTTGATGAAAGGTATCGGACGCTGATCTCCCAACCAAACCTTGCCAAAAAACTCATCCCCGTGCTCTCCGAAACGCCCTGTACCGCGTTGGTTTTCAAATCACTCAAACGTGTCAACGGCGGTTCGATCTCGATTGTGTTTCCGTTTTGATTCTCATTGGGAAATTCAATCTACCGTTGTGGTCTTTGGCTTTCGTGATCCCGTAAAGGTTGATAGGACAAGAATCAATCCGATCAAGACCGCGAACCAAACAGCAGTGAGAGTTAATCCAAACGGTGGAATCTTTGAAGTATTGGCGCTCGGCAAAAATAATGAAACGCCAATCGTTACAACAATTCCGGTCAAGATTCCGGCCAGCGGAATCGACACCACTCGTTGGCTAAATGGCTTTTCTCCGCCGATTACCAGCGACAATGCCGCAGGCAAAGCGAGCGTTGCGCTCATGATGCCCCACGCCAAGATATCCGGTACCATCGATTCGAGGTCGTACCCGGCGGCACGCATTTGCTGGGCGATGATTGTCCCTAAACTGACGGCCAACAGTCCAGACAACAATCCGAAGACTAGGCTGGCAACGCTCGCTCCGATCGCACCGCCAACGGCATATCGTCGTGAAGCGACCACGCATGGCAGTGCAAGACAGATTCCTACAATGGCATAAGTCGAAAGGGCGTTTTTCCATTCCTTTTTCAGGTAGGCCTGCGACGCCGCCTCCTGCTGCTCAGGCGGCGACGATGGGTCAACGCTCGCGAACTCAGCCGGTAATTCGAAGAAGGCTGGCGTGAAATTGAGTGCCGTTACTGCAAGAACGGCCGACACAAGCAACGAAATTACCCAAGCGACTTTGCCGGGTGAGCTGGCTGGATTGTCTGCCGCAGGTGATTCCGGTGGCGCCGACGCCGCTGAGACGGCAGTCTCCAATTCTTGAGGCTGTCCAGCTGTTTCGCTCATCTTGCGGCCTTTCGTCGTTAGGGATTGTGAAAAAAGCGTTTTGCACAAAGTAACGACTCCGCGTGCCGCTGAACAGCATCGGAGACAAAGAACGACCGTTCAGTCAAGAAGCGGGTTGGCGCGAGCCCAATCCTTCGCCGCAATCCGATCGCCGCAGCGTTAGGCAAACGCCGAAGCGATCGTTGACGGATTCACGTCCGCCGGCGCTACACGCCTGGCTCGGCGGCGGCTTCGCCTTTCTTATACATGGTGTACATGTAAATCGGGATCGATAAGTCGCCCAAATGCTGGTCAATCAATGGTTTGACATCGGCCCACTCCAGTCCCCCCACGCCCGTCGCCAGCTTAGGGATTGCTAAACTGGTGATTCCGGCCGCTTCGACCTCATGACGTAATCGTTTCAAGCAATGATTGACGTTCGCAATCGTGGCTTTACCAGATTTCGTACCGTGACCATGGTCGCCTTCTTGTGTCATCAAGTTAAAGATTCGTATTCCACCGACTCCCGACCAGGTCCACAGTTCACCCGGTTTGGGGTGAGTCTGATGGGCGTAATGTCGGAAATCCTTCGCCAACGATGGCCAGTTCTCTCGCAGCGAAAGTGCTAGACCGCTATCGAAGTGATCGTTGGGGGCGATGCCGTGAGCGATCGCTTGAGCTTTTGTCAAAAGCAGGTCGCCGGTTACTTCATGAATCATGGTAGGGATCCTAACTGTGAAGAGAATTTAGGGGTGGGTTCTTAACGACCTCATTCTACCAGTTCGAAACTTTTACCCCAGGGCCCGTTAGCCTATAGCGACCTTTAGCCACAGTGCAAAATTGTATTGTTGGCAATCTTACGTCTGGCAATTTACTGAAACGGCTTTGCCAAACGTGCCGACGACAAGCACAGGAAGAAATATTTGAAAAACAGCCAGAATGCCTAAAGGTGGCGAACTCGGATGCACACGTTGCGGTGGCTCGGTTCGGGGCATGGCAAAGCGATGCGGCTGGATCAAATATTTTGCATCGATTGTGTATCTCTGATGTCACAATCGACGATCTGTAACGATTGTCCGGGTAATGTTGCAGATGCGCTGTTGAGGGGCCGATAACGCCAATGGGTTGGGGCGTCCAACGTCACGTGATTGTGTCGTTAGGGCATTGGTTCTGCGGGTTTCGCTCGTGGATTGATCGCAGTTGCAGGAGCGGCATTGGTTACTCACTTTCAGAAGTTGATGGCCATCGCTGTCGTCTTGCTCGTCGATTTGCCGGTCGCCGTCTCTAACGGCCCAGTTGTGGTGCCGACCATCCGGCCCGTATGGATGGCGGAACCGCATGCCGGCGGAGCAACGTCCGAATCCGATTCGCAACCGGATTCGGTGCAAGCCAATCCCCCCGTCGTTCTGGATGCTGCGTCGCTTAATGACGAACTGGAGCAGTTGCGGCGACGGTTGGCGGTTCTAGAGCAGCAAGCCGCCGCAACGCCTTTAACCATAACCGACAGCGATTTCAGCACGGGGCTTGAAATCGCAGATTCATCTGCGGAAGACGGTCGCCAAAACCGCTCGACCGCAAGTGGCGGGAAGTCTAACGCTGATGTGATCGAGTCGTCAGGTGGAAAGTGGGTTACTAGGCTCGGTGGCCACATTCAAACCGACTATATCACTTGGGCCGCTGCTGATCCTGCGATAGCCGATGCAGAAAACTACTTCAGCTTCCGTCGATTGCGGCTGGTTGCTGAAGGCACCGGCTATGAACAGTTCGACTTTCGCTTGCAGATGACGCTCGAACCCGGAACGGGTTCAACCAACAATATTTATGCATCGCCAGATGTGAAAGATGC
>DIUH01000283.1:10530-11076 GCA_002428205.1 Planctomycetaceae bacterium UBA6163 | reverse complement strand
GATCTGAAACAACTTGGTTTGAGAAATCTTGGCAGTTTTTAAGCGAGGCGAGGCTGAATGAGTACTCCAACGATGCCGAGCGACACTGGGTCTACATCCGAGCAATTGCTCTAGGAATGATGTATCACAAATACTGCAACCTCGAATCCAGGTGGGGGGCGGGCAAGTTAGTCTCCCTGTTTGAAAACGAGCTTTTGAGTCACGTGCGAATCGGTTCATTGGCTGGACCGAAATTTGAAGTCGGTATTTCGGACGATCGCCAACTGTTTGAAGCTGCTGTGATTGAATTGGCCAGGATCGTGCAAGCCTCTGTCTGTGGTGCCATTTTAAGCGGTTTTGGTGGTTCTGTTTTGCTGTATGCCGGTTTGTGGGGAACCAGCAACCTTGAAACAAATTATAACTATCTGGATATTTTTGCGGCAGATATCTTCGACCTAGACGGAAAGCAAGTGCAAGGAAGCCAAGACGCTTTTCAGTTTGTTTTTATGCATAAAATGTGGTTTTAAAAACACCGCATTCATGGGGCTTCAATTTTATCCGAAGCTA
>DIUH01000283.1:4520-10484 GCA_002428205.1 Planctomycetaceae bacterium UBA6163 | reverse complement strand
CAATCGGCGTAGGGATTCTCGTCCAGCGGCATCTCGGTGAGTTTGCCCGCTTTGATTTTCGAGTTCAGTGACCCAAATGTCGATCCATTCGATCCGCTCTCGCAATGGCTCATCAGCAGATGCGAACGGAGCGATCAATAACAGTGCGATCAGGATGTAAAAATGTTTCACAAATTTGTCCTTGAGATGTTGTTGGTGTACCGGTCGATCCAGTTCATTCATTTACTTTCTGGTGTCCAATTTACCTGTTCAGAAAATTGGTCGCCTTCGCTTCCATTTTTTTCAGAACGGCGGCGAAGTCACGGTACATCCAGATCACTGTAAACGTCAAAAAAACCGTTTGCGATTACAACCAACCGGCTCCGGCGTTCCAACTACGGAACCAACTTGTCCGCATGAGTGTCTGTGACCGAACAGCACAATTACCGCAGGAACGCAATCATGGGACGCATGGGCGATGGCTACTGGCTCGATCCAAAAACCAACCAACATTGGAAAGTGACGACACATGATGCTTGGATTTTAAACGCTGAAAATGCTCGCATGGTGGGCATTTCGGCATCGGAGCATGATCGATTGACGACTCTCAATCCGGTCCGAGATGTCGATGAAATCCGGTTAGCTGGCGTCAAGGTGGGACTGGTGCGAATCCGGAGCTATCACGACCGTATTTCTGTTCAATTTGCTGCTCCTCGCCCCAAAACCAGAGAAGTCCTGCGATCAGCTTTTCCTCTGCTGGACAGTATCGAGTCCTACAAAGATACGCCGATTGATATCGACAATTTGGAAACGATGGAAAGCCAGAGGATCAGCTTGCGAGAGTTGGGCTTATCGCTTGAAAAGTTTCGATAATGGCGAACCCTAGCGGTCCAATCAGCGTCTTCAAGTAGGGCAAATTCACAAGGAGCCATATGATCAATCGCCGTGAGTTTCTGCAAAGCACCTCTGCTATTGGCGTTTCCTGCATTCTGCCCCAGATTCCAGTACCGCCCGCAGCCAATTTTCAGCTTATCCAAACCGAAACCCTGACTTCTTGGTCGGTCACTGATCCGGTTGAGTGGTCGCTCCAAAACGCCGATCAACCGATTTTGGCTCGTGCGGCGGATCGCTTGGGTAAACTGACAAAAGAGGATGACCAGCGAATTGTTCGGTTGGTCGTTCGTCGCTGTGGACTGAATCTGGTCGAAATCAAGTCGAATCAAGTCACCGTTCATTATTGGTCCGATCAACTTGCTGACCTGCGACCATTCTTTAAATCGTCTGGGTTGGCGAGTCCTGATGTTCAAGTCACGCTGGTTAATCGCAAAACGGAAGCCACCGCTCACAAAACCGGCGATGAGTTCCGATTTGGTAAGCGAGTTGCCCAGGACTTTCCCATGGAGCAATTTACCAGCAAGTGGCTCAATCGCTTCTTGGTTAAGTCCGACGACCATCAAGCAGTTCCAGGCAGCAATTCGGGTTTCGCTTGGGATGGACTTGAGGACGGCGAAATCCCGTGGGCTGCGATGAAAAGTGCCTGGCGACGGATGCAACCCATCATTTGTTTAAATTGCGACCAGCCGAACATCTTGGTGAACTTTGGCTTGCCTCGGGTCAGTTTTTTTCGCCACGCACCGAGATTCATCAGCGTTTGCCCCACGTGCCAACGGTCGTTCCTGGACGATCCGATCACGGATGTCGGTGGCTGGATGGAGGCGAACTTGGACGAAGACGTTAGACCACGGTTTGAAATTGATTAGGGAAACAGGGTAGAGGAGTGGGAATAAACATGAACTCAATATTTGTCATTAAGCCTTACAAGTGGGAAGGCATGTGGGTTTTCGACGACCCGAACGTAGGACTCGTGAAAGAGCCTTTTGTCGGCGGTGTGGACACGATGATCGACGTAGCGACCGCTGCACTCCCGAATGCAAGCAAGGGTTTCATAGCCCTCTTTTCGGCAAGCTATTTTCCCGATGCCGAGATCGTGCTGGACTGGGTTCGAGAATCAGGCGGTGGAAATGTGTACCATTGGGCTGAAAAGGACATGGATGGCTGGCTTTGCCCGGCATTGTTCAAGTATTTCGATCAGACGCCGGAAAAGCTTTACATCCAGGTCAAGGCGACTGAGGGGCAGCAATGAAGGGTAAATTAAAATGAAGACCATAGTCTCGATTTTTGCAGTCATTGCCTTGTCTGTCGTTGCACTGGCGTTCACTGAAGCATGACGAAGAACGACTGGCGAGTCTGCGAGGTCAGCCAAACGAGGACTGTAGGCTGACCCGAATCCGCTGGCACCGTGGGAGCACCGAAAACGCCAGCGAAGAGCAAATGCCCCACCAGCAGCGAACTCGTCATCGAATGTTCGGCACAATCAAAACTGCGAACATTTTGAAAACACAAAACGGGGACGAATTTGCGGACCGAATAATGGAACGGCGGATAGTCCAGCGGCAGCTGCGAGCTTCTGGTCTGCTCATTCCAAGCAAACGGAGCCAAATTTTTAAAGGCAGGAAGGCGTTGGGTCAGCCCTAAACGAAAATGGCTCGATGAGCAAAAAACCCATCGAGCCGGTCAGATTGAAATTTTAATGTGGCCCCAAAACGTCCCCAAGAAATGGCCCCAAGAAACGTCCCCAAAACTGTCGCCGTAAGTCGTTGCTATTTAAGGACTTAAAGTGGAGGATAACGGACTTGAACCGATGACCTCTTGCATGCCATGCAAGCGCTCTCCCAACTGAGCTAATCCCCCGAAGGTTTGGGTCGATAGGGCCTCCGGACGGCACTTGGCCGACCGCAACGACTTCCGAAAAAGGCGATCCCTTGGCGTGCTCGAGAGCGTATCATGTTCGGATTGTAGTCGTCAAGCGTCCGAATCGATAAAGCTGAAACCCGCAGTTACGCCCAATCCGGTGACTGCGGTGGCACAAGGCGCCCACGGGCAAATCGCCAAGCAACCGGCGAGCGGGAAATCGTTTTTGACGACGCTTGGCCACATGCGATCGCAAGGCGTCAATCAGATTGCGACGGCCCCCTGGGGACAAAACTCATCGCTCGCTTTGCGCGTTTCCCAAGCGGACAGCCTCGCTAATTCATTTTCCATGATATCAGCTTGGAATAACGCTAAGTTGCCAAGCCCGTTTACCAGTTTAAACGTTTGTCGTCGGCGTTCATTTTGCCAGGCGGGCGGACCGATTGGCCCGCTTGGTTGGTTAGTTTGTCGCCCAGAGCACTGCGAATTTTTTCGGCGGCTAAGGACAGTTCTGCGACCACTTCGGGGTGCTGGGATGCGACGTCTTGTGTTTCGCCGATATCGTTTTCTAGATCAAACAACGCCAGGCCGATCTTTGCGGACTTGTAAGGAACCGGTTCGCCGCCGGTTCCACCGGGACCACCTTCAAGCGTTCGATATTGATGCGGAAAGTGCAGTTTCCATCGCTGGGTTCGCACCGCATGCAGCGATGTCGGGCTGTAAAAGCAGAAAAAATGTTCGTGCGGCGTTTTGGCGTCGGGATCACCAAACATTAATTGCGAGATATCTTTGCCATCGATCGTATGCTCGGGCAATTCGGCTCCGATCAATCCCGCGATGGTCGGAAGCAGGTCGATCGTCGAACTCAATTGGTCGCACGTCGTCCCAGCCGGAATCCGTCCTTTCCACTGCATCAGCGCCGGCACTCGATAACCGCCTTCGAACATGGTTCCCTTGCCTTCGCGAAGCGGAAGTGCCGAACCTGCGTGTTCGCCGTAAGATAACCAAGGGCCGTTGTCACTGGTGAAGACCACTAAGGTGTTGTTGTCGATGCCCAGTTCGGCCAGCGTGTCGAGTATTTGGCCGACCGACCAATCGACTTCCATCACGGTATCGCCGAACAAGCCCGCACCGCTTTTCCCTTCGAACTCGGGCGAAACGTACAACGGAACGTGTACCATCGGGTGTGGCAGATAGACAAAAAACGGCCGCTGGGCATTCTTGCGGATGAAGTCGGTCGCAAGCTGGGTGAACTGCCGA
Organism: Planctomycetaceae bacterium UBA6163; assembly: GCA_002428205.1. Taxonomy (GTDB): domain Bacteria; phylum Planctomycetota; class Planctomycetia; order Pirellulales; family Pirellulaceae; genus UBA6163. The sequence continues at coordinate 6,494 of DIUH01000283.1, read as the reverse complement.
GTCATCAGTTTTTGGTCGGCCGGTTGCATGTCGGCGTTCAAGACCGTCACTTCACCGGGTGACGAGGATTCCAGCAGCGGCAGCGGCGGCCAAGCCGACTTCGCCGTGGGATTGCGTTTCATCCTGGCGACATTTTCAGGATGCAGCGGCCACATGTCGTTGCTGTACGGGATGCCGTAATAGTGGTCGAACCCGTGGCTGGTCGGCAGAAACCGTGGATGATGCCCAAGGTGCCACTTGCCATAGCATGCCGTCGCATAGCCACGAGATTTACAGATTTCGGCGATCGTCACTTCGCCATCGCTGATCCCAATGTTGCTTTGCGGCCCCAGTGCCCCATCGATTCCGATTCGCTGGTGATAGCATCCGGTTAACAGCGCCGATCGCGATGCAGAACAAACGGCTGAAGAGACAACGAAATCTGTGAAGCGACAACCACTAGCCGCCATCCGATCGAGGTTCGGAGTCGGGTAGTCCTTGGCACCAAACGGACCGATATCGGCATATCCCATGTCATCGATGAAAATGATGACGACATTGGGCGGTGGAGTCTCGGCGTTTGGCTGGGCAGTCGCAACTGACGGCCGGATTATAAAACTGGTAAAGCAAAGGGTAACCAGCAGCCAAAATCGCGTACACATCGGCTTCATTCTCCGGTATCAGGCTCAGGCTCAGATCAAGCGATATCGTCATCTAAATCGGGGTCGATATCATCGACACCGTCGACTTCATCGATCGCATCGAGGTCTTCGATTTCGTCGGGCGAAACGCCGCTGAGGCCAAACTCCGCGCTGATCTCGTCCTCGATTTCGATTTCGTAATCGTCTTCAAGTTCTTCTTCAAAGTCGTCGTCGAAGTCATCATCGAAGTCTTCGTCATCGATGTCGTCAAAGTCCTCGAACTCGTCGTCGCCGTCGTCGTCGCCGGCGCTGTCGGTTTCGCCGTAGTCCTCGTCTTCATCGTCAAAGCCTGATAACTCCGCAGTCGTGGCAATGGTGCCGCCGACTTCAGGGACGTTGAACAGCGGATCGTTCAGGATCGATCCGTCCAACGGTGCCAGCGGCAAGCCACAGGGACTCGTCAGATCTTCCGTCGAGTAACGCGTTTTGATCGCAGTAAATTGGCTCATGTCAGGCACAGGTCGGGGCAAGCGGGGGAATGGGTTTGGATGGCAATGCAGCAGTGTTTATCGCCGTTGGTCGCCAAGATCTTATCCTAGCGCCAAAGATAGTCGAAATGGGGCGAGAAGTTTAGGGCGAGCCGCTGTGGCGGTTTGGCGACACTGGAAAAGTAGAGCGGTTTGCCGGCGAGTTTAACACGTGGCGAAGAAAACGCGATTTCCCAGGCCGATTTTTGTCGAAATTGAATTTCGGACAAACCACATTTCGTGGCCTTCTGGCGGTTTGAGCCCAAAAGGCGAAGCCGATCTTTCGCCAGCAGGTCGTTTAGCGGTATGGATACCAAATGAACGTCAATGATGCCCCGGTCGTTCCCATGGATGGAGATCGGCCCGTACGCCCGGAGAAAAAACACATGCTGCGATTATGCCTGATGGCACTTTTGGCGGGTGAAATCGTTGCTTTGTGCTCCGGATGTGCCAACCATCGATATGCACACATCATGAAGGGCGACGCGATCGACATGGTCGGCAGCCACGATGCTGGCGCGGCGGTTTGGAATCCGCTGGTCGATGAATCGGTCGCCAAACTGTTGTCGCGATGTCCGCCGAACATTCAACAGGCTGGGTTTGTGCCCGAAACCACGATCGATCCGTTGACCGGAATGGCGATTGCGGCCGCACCGCCGATCCAGCCTGGACCGCCCGGTGTTTCGACGATCTGTTTCGTCGGGATCGAAAACAAAAGTGCCGAAGATTTGAACGATTTTAAAGACCAGATTTACGAGCGGATCGATTCGCAGATCAACGGTGCACCGCAATTTCGCAGTGTCAGTCGCCGATTGGTCGATGCGGCC